>NZ_JAGQDD010000026.1:0-59967 GCF_018069845.1 Ideonella alba | reverse complement strand
CCGAGCTCTGCGAGGCCGTGGGTGAGTGTGGACGAGAAGATGTCCCTGCGGACATCTGAACGCCTCACGAACCGGCCAAGCTCTGCGAGGCCGTGGGAGAGTGTGGACGAGAAGATGTCCCTGCGGACATCTGAACGCCTCACGAACCGGCCGAGCTCTGCGAGGCCGTGGGGAGGGCGTCATGTTTGACCCGGCCACCTACACCGACGCCTTCGAACGCCACCACGGCTGCACCGAATCCGAATGGCTGGGACAGCTGCCCGGCGCGGCGCAGCCGCACGCCGTGCAACTGGGCCAGGCCCAGGCCCGGGTACTGATCGATGGCGGCACGCTGCAGATCGACTGGCAGGTGCTGCCGCCGCGGCGCATCGCGCTGATCCAGCTGCCGCAGATGCACGTGCGCTACCGCTTCGACGGGGTCAGCGCCGAGGCCCGCCAGCGCTTCATGAAGCGCTTCGACCTGTTCATGCAGAAGGGCGGCGGCTGACGCATCGCCGCCCCGCTGCGCGTCACTTCGGCGGCGTCTTCTTCCACCAGTCCTTGAAGGTCGGCTCGTTGGGCGTGCCGATCGACTGCAGGTAGGCGGTGATGTTGGCGATGTCGGTGTCGTTCACGTAGTCCCGGTAGGACCGCATGCCCTTGTCCTCGCCGCGCATCAGCACCTCGTGCACGTCATTGCGCTCGGCATGCACGATGTTGGGCCCCATGCCGCCGGTGGCGTACATGCCGTGGCAGCCGTAGCAGTTGAGTTTCAGGAAGAGCCGGCGGCCCTCGCCGGCCGCGTCCAGTTTCTGCGCCACGGGCGCGGTGGACGAGCTGATCGACAGGCCGGTGTCGGCGGCCAGGGACGAGGACACCGTGCCCAGCGAGGCGGCCAGCGCCAGCGCGGTCAGGATCAGAGTGCGTTGCATGGTCATTTCCCTTCGAGATGAGCCACTTGGAGGTCACCGCTGTCGACCAGCGGGACACCATATTCCTGCAGGATCCGGCGCACCTCGGCGGCGCGTCGGTCGAGCACCGACTGCAGGGTCTGCAGCAGTGCGGCGTCGCCGCGGCGCACGCCCAGCGACATCGGGTAGCGGAAGGCCAGATCGGGCTGGCGCGGGTCCGACAGCACCGGCGTGACCTGCAGCTTCGCGCCATGGCGCTGGGCGAAGAAGCCGGCGTACGGCCCCCACACCAGGGCCATGTCGATGCTGCCGTCGGCCACGGCGTCGACGAGGTGCGCCATGGGCGTCTCGTCCTCCTCCGGGCCCCACATCGGGAAGCCGCGCACCTGCGCCGCCAGGCCGCGTTGCGCCAGCGCCTGGACCGGGGGCGTGTTCGCGCCCTCGGCCCCCAGCACCTGCACGCCAATGCGCTGGCCGCGCAGCACCGGGTCGTCAAAGCCCTGCGGCACGGCCTGGCCGGTGCGCGTGACGAAGACGAAGCTCGATGCGTAGTACGGTCGCCCGGTGAGCAGGCCCTGCAGCCCGGCCGGCACCCCGATCACCACATCGCATTCCCCGGCGTTCAGCGTGCGGCGCAGAAAGCCGCGCCGCTGCATGTTCCAGGTGAAGCGCAGCGTGGCGCCCAGGTCGTCGGCCAGCAGCCGGGCGATGCGGTTCTCGAAGCCCTCCTGCCGCTGGTTGGAGTAGGGCAGCGCCGCCGGGTCGGCGCACACCGCCAGCTCGCGCGGCGCATCGGCCGCACGCACCGGGATGAGCGCCAGGCACGACAGGCCCAGCCCGATCAGCAGGCGCTTCATGGCAGCTTGAAGACGTGCAGCATGCCGCTGGTGGCCGCCGCTGGCGTGGTCTTGCCGCGCGCCGTGGGCAGCTGGGCGATGGCGCCGGCCAGCGGCGAGCGCATGCCGTCGCCACCCTGCACACCGAAGCCGCCACCGGCCGGGCACGGACCGCCGGCGAAACCGCCCGGCAGCCAGCCGATGCCGGTGTACACCGCCACCCGCTGCGTGCCGTCCGGCGCGCTGTAGGCGATCGGGCTGCCGATGATGCCGCACTCGAGCTGCTTGTCGAACACCACCTGGCCGTTGGTGGCGTTGAGCGCCTTGAAGTGGCCGTCCAGCGTGCCGTAGAAGACCAGGTTGCCGGCGGTGGCCATGACGCCGCTGTAGACCGGCAGCGTCTCGATCACGTTCCAGGCGCGCTGGCCGGTGGCCGCGTTCCAGGCCACCAGCTCGCCCATGTAGCCGCCCGGGGCCGGCTGGAAGGCGATGTCGGCGCCCATGAAGGGCGTGCCGGCGATGTAGATGGCCTTCAGCGGCTCCAGCGCATTGCAGAAGTTGATCGCCGGCACATAGAACAGGCCGGTCTGCGGCGAGTAGGCCGAGGGCTCCCAGTCCTTGCCGCCCAGCGGCGACGGGCAGATGCCGTTGGTGATCTCGCCCTGGTGCGGCTCCATGGCCTTCACCACCGCCGGGGCGCCGGTCTTCATGTTCACCTTCTCGGCCCAGGTCGTGTAGGCGAACTTCTCGGCCACCAGCACCTCGCCGGTGGCGCGGTCCATGGTGTAGGCGAAGCCGTTCTTGTTGAAGTGCACCAGCGCCTGGCGGGTCTTGCCCTTGATCGTCAGGTCGACCAGGATGCTCTCGTTGACCGCGTCGTAGTCCCAGCCGTCATGCGGCGTGAGCTGGTAGACCCAGGCAGCCTCGCCGGTGTCGGCATTGCGCGCGAAGATCGACGAGCCCCACTTGTTGTCGCCCTTGCGCATGTCGGGGTTCCAGACGCCGGGGTTGCCGGTGCCGTAGTACACCAGGTTCAGCGCCGGGTCGTAGCTGAACCAGGCCCAGGAGGTGCTGCCGCCCTGCTGCCAGGTGGTGCCCGGCCAGGTGGTGACGCCCAGGTCGACGCCGCGGTCCTTGGCATACCAGGGCTTGGTGTTGGCGCCGATCAGCACCTCGCTGTCGGGGCCGGTGCTGAAGGCCTTCCAGACCTGCTGGCCGTCGGACACGCGCAGCGCCTTGACCCAGCCGCGGATGCCCAGCTCGCCACCGGCGTTGCCGATGATGACCTTGTCCTTGGCGATGATGGGCGCGCCGGTCAGCGTCTCGCCGGTGGTGACGTCGCCGTGGCGGGCGCGCCAGACCTGCTGGCCGGTGCTGGCGTCCACCGCCACCGTGCTGTCGTCGAGCAGGTTGTAGATGATCTTGCCGTCCGCGTAGGCCGGTCCGCGGTTGACGGTGTCGCAGCAGGCCACCCCGCGCGAATAGGCGTCCACCCGCGGGCTGAAGGTCCACTTCACCGTGCCCGGGTTGTTCAGGTCCAGCGCGATCAGCTTGTTCGGGTAGGGCGTGACGATGTACATCGTGCTGCCCACCACCAGCGGCTGGCCCTGGTGGCCGCCCTTGGTGCCAGTGGCCACGCTGAACTCCTCGACCAGCGTGCCGACGTTGCCGGCATGGATGGACGCCAGCTCGCTGTAGCGCATGGCCTGGGGGTTGCCGGCGGGCGTGGTCCACTCGTTGCCGGCGCCAGCGGCGAGGGCTGAGCCCATCGCCAAGAGGCCGGACAATCCGGCCAGGAATCGGTTCACCCTGCGCATGCGCGTCTCCTCGTTGCGGTGACTGGAGCCTTGATCATGTGCAATATGCACATTTATAGCCAGCCCCCTGAACGTGGGGGGTTGACGTTCAGCGTCCGGCGTGGCGGGCGGCGCGCGAGGACAGCGCGTTCGGGAAGTACAGCGCCGTCAGGCTCTTGCTGTGCACCGGCGAGTAGCCGCGGCCGTCGCCGCCCTCGGCCGCGTCGGCATAGCGGCGCCAGTCGCGCACCCAGTGGATGTCATCGCAGACTTCCAGCAGGCCCAGCGTCTCGCGGTCGCCGACCAGCACGCCCTGCACGCGCAGACCCAGCCGCGCGCGGGCCTCGTCCAGCCGCGCCAGCGTGGCCGGCACGCAGCCGAACTCACCGTCGCTGACCACCAGCACATCGGCGCTGCGCCAGCGTGCTTCATGGACCCGCTCGATCGCGCGCTCGATCGGCGTCTGCACATCGGTGCCGCCGTCAAAGCCCTGCCCCATCAGGTCCAGCACCGCCTGCAGGCCCTGCCGGCCAGTGCCCAGTTCGCGCTCGACCAGCTCGCCCGGACCGCCAAAGGCGATCAGGCAGCAGCCGCGCCCGGCCTCGTGCGCAGCGCGCAGCGCGGCGATGACCACCGCCTTGGCGACGTTCTCGGGGGCGCCGCGCATCGAGCCCGAGGTGTCCAGGCACAGCACGATCGGCCCGCGCTCCAGCGCCTCGTCGCGCCGTGGCGGCGTGCTGGCCTGGGGGCGGCCGGCGGGGTCGGGGCGCCAGTCCATCAGCACCGCCTCGCTGTCCCAGCCCAGCAGGCGCGATTCGGCATGGCGGGCGCGCCAGAGGCGGCGCAGCACCGGGTGGCGCAGCATCACCGCCTCGCTGGCCAGCATGCGCTCAGGACGGCCGGTGAAATGGATGCCGGTGAGTTCGCCCGGCGCATCGGGCAGGCGGGTCTCGACCGGGCGCAGCGGCACCGGCGTCTGGTCGCCGGGCTCGGGCGGTGCGGCCTGGGGCAGCGGCTGCGCGCTGCGCTCGGCGCGGCCCAGTCGACGGATCAGCGCGGCCAGCTCGGGCAGCTGCTGCAGCCACTCGGCGGCCCGGCGTGCGGCCTGCCAGGGCCGGCCGCTGAGCTGGCCACGCAGCTCGTCCCAGCGCAGCTGCGCCAGGTCGCCCAGGCCCTGCAGCAGCGCCAGCGACTCTTCCAGGCCCTGGGTCTCGAACTGCCAGGCAGCGCTGAACTCGGCAGCCACCTCGGCGATGGCCTCGTCCCGCGTCAGGCGCGGCTGGTGGTCGGCGATGCGGTCCAGGTGCCACAGCACCGCACGCAGCACCTGCTCGGCCAGCGAGGGCACGCCGCGGCCCATGGCCGGCAGCTTCAGCTCGCCCACGGCCTGGCGCAGCGCGGCCGCCGCCGCAGCATCGCCGAAATCCGCATCGGCCGGGGGCAGTTCGCCAGCAGTCAGCGACTGCAGCCAGCGCTGGGCGTCGCGCAGCCGCGCCGCGCGCTCGCCGGTGGCATTGACCAGGCTGCCCAGCCACACGCCGCGGGGCAAGGGCGCCAGCGCGTCATAGGGCCGGTCGAGGGGGCCGTGGCCATGGGCGTCGCCACTGACGTCGCCACTGTGGCCCGCATTCACGCCGGCTCCAATTGCACCGGCGGCGGCGCCGGCTCGTTCAGGGTGTCGTCCAGCGGCAGCGTAGCGAAACCATCGCGCACCGGCGTCAGCCGGGCCACCAGCGCGGCCAGCACGGCCTCGGTGTGGCGGTGGGCGTCCACCACCTGCTGCGCCAGCGCAGGTGGCCACCACAGGCGGCCGCGCAGGCGCGCGGCCAGCGCGTCAGCGGTGGCGGCGGCCGCAGCGCGCTGAGCCTGCAACTGGGCCAGCAATTCGTCGGCCTGGGCCACGCGTGCCGCCACGTGCACCGGGCTGTAGCGCCGGCGCAGCTGGGCCTCAAGCTGCTGCGACACCATGCGCAGCATGCCGTCCCCGTCATCGCCCTGCCCCATCCCGATCTGGCGCGCCAGCGCCAGCTTGCCCGCGGCGTCATCGGCCTCGGCGTCCTGGCGCGCGCTCATCTCCAGGTCCAGCTGACGCTCGAAAGCCTCGACCGCCCGGGTCAGCCAGGGCGCCTCCTGCGGCACCGCCTGCAGCCACTCGGCCTGGAACCACTGCGCCAGTGCGGCGGCCTGCGCCGGCTCGTCGGCAGCCACCAGCGGCGCGGTCCACAGGTCCAGGCCGTCGATCTGGCTGCGGCCCTCGGTGGCCGCGGCCACCCGCAGCAGGCCCACCCACTGGCGCCAGCGGCGGTCGCTCAGCGAGCGGCCCTGCGCCGCCAGCCAGGCGCGCAGCGCGGCCAGCGCCTGCACCGCCTCGTCGCCCAGCGACACCTGGGTGGCGGCCGCGCTCACCGCGGCCCGCTCGTCGGGGCTGATCGGCACCGGCCAGAGCGGCTCGGCGCCGTTCAGGCGCAGCAATGCAGCGAAGTGATCGTCCCCCACCGGCGTCACCGGCACGCGCAGCAGGAAGCGGTCGTGGAAGGCGCGCAGTGCCTCGTCGGCCGGGCCTTCGTTGCTGGCCGCGACGACGCTGAGCAGCGGCGTGCGCTGGCGGCCGCTGCCGTTGTCGAACTCGCGCTCGTTGAGCAGGGTCAGCAGCGCGTTGAGGATGGCCGAGTTGGCCTTGAACACCTCGTCCAGGAAGGCCACGCCCGCGGTGGGCAGGAAGCCATCGACCAGGCGCTCGTAGCGGTCGTCCTCCAGCGCCTTCAGCGACAGCGGGCCGAACAGCTCTTCGGGCGTGGAGAAGCGCGTCAGCAGGCGCTCGAAGTAGCGGGCGCCGCCAAAGGCCCGGTGCAGGCGGCGCGCCAGCTCGCTCTTGGCAGTGCCGGGCGGCCCCAGCAGCAGCACATGCTCGCCGGCCAGTGCCGCCAGCAGCGCGGCGCGCACGGCCAGGCTGCGCTCCAGCAGGCCGCTCTCCAGGGCCGACAGCCAGGCCTGCAGGCGTTCAGGGGTGGGCAGGGACATGGCGGGATTGTCGGTGGGCGTGAAGGGGGCGGCAAGGCGCCGCGCCGGGGCATCGGTTATCGTTCACCTTGGAACCTCCTCATGAAATCCCGCGGCGTCCATCTCCAGTACAGCTTCCAGTCGGACGGCCAGCGCGGCGCGGACATCCAGAACCCGCTGTTCGACCTGCTCTCGGCGCTGCGCCAGCACGGCTCGATCCAGCACGCGGCCACCGCCACCGGCGCCTCCTACCGCCACGTCTGGGGCGCGCTCAAGCAGTGGGAGCTGGTGATCGGCGAGCCGCTGGTGCTGTGGGCCAAGGGCCAGCCGGCGCGGCTGACGCCCTTTGCCGAGCGGCTGCTGTGGGCCGAGGCGCGCGCCCGCACCCGCATGACGCCGCACATCGAGGCGCTGCGCTCCGAGCTGGAGCGCGTGCTGGCCGAGGCGCTGGACGGCAGCCACCAGGTGCTCACCATCTACGCCAGCCATGACCTGGCGCTGCCGGCACTGCGCGAGTGCGCCGCCGAGCACCACCGCCTGCACATCGACCTGCGCTTTGCCGGCAGCATGGACGCGCTGCGCGCGCTGTCCGAAGGCCGCTGCACCGTGGCGGGCTTCCATGTCCCGCCGCTGGAGGACGCGCGCAACCTGTTCGCCGAGGCGCTCAAGCCGCTGCTCAAGCCCGGCGTGCACAAGTTGATCGGCTGCACCCGGCGCACCCAGGGCCTGATGGTGGCGCGCGGCAACCCGCTGCGCCTGCGCGGCCTGGCGGACCTGGCCAGCGGCTCGGTGCGCTTCATCAACCGCCAGGAAGGCTCGGGCACCCGGCTGCTGACCGATCACCTGCTGGCCCAGCAAGGCCTGTCCAGCAGCTTCGTGCCGCGCTACCACGAGGTGGTGGAGGACAGCCACCTGGCCGTGGCCGCGGCCATCGCCAGCGGCCTGGGCGATGCCGGCGTGGGCATTGCCGCGGCGGCCGAGCAGTTCGGCCTGGACCTGGTGCCGCTGGTCGAGGAGGACTACTTCCTGGTCTGCCTGAAGGACGCGCTGCAGCACCCGGCGGTGCAGCAGCTGTGCGAGGCCCTGGCCGGCGCACCGATGCACCAGGCCGTCTCGGCGCTGCCCGGCTATGCGCTGAACACGCCGGGCGAGGTGCTGTCGCTGACCCGGGCCCTGCCCTGGTGGCATTTCCGCACCCGCAAGGAAGCGCACGAGGCCCGCCACGCTGCCGAGTAGGCCTGATCAGGGCCGGGCCGCGGCGGCCAGCGCCTCGCGCTCGTAGCGCGGATACAGGTGGGCCACGTTGCGCACGTACTCGGTGCGGAACGCAGCCCAGGCGCGGAACTCTTCGGGCACGGGCGCGCGCAGCAGGTCGTTCATCTCCCAGCCCTGCTGCGCGGCGCGGCGGAAATGGCCATCCAGCCACTGCAGGTAGCGCCGCGTCTGCGCCAGGCCGCGCGTGCCCTCGTGCACCGGTCCATGGCTGGGCACCACGGTGCGCAGGCCCTGGGTCTGCAGCGCGTCCAGGCTGGCCAGCCAGTCGGGGATGCGGGCATGCGGCGTGGTGGGAATGCGGTCGGCGAAGACCAGGCCGCCGACGAAGGCCACGCCGCTGGCGCGGTCGAACAGCACCAGGTCAGAGTCGGTGTGGCCGCGCCACTCGCGCAATTCCAGCTCGCGCGAGCCGATGCGCCAGCGCAGGCCCTCGGGCGGCACCACCAGGTCGGTGTCGGGCGCCAGGGTCTCGGTGCCCTTCATCCAGTCGCCGCACAGGCGGTAGAGGTTGGTTTCGTAGGCGGCCGCTTCGCGCGCCACGCCCGCCCGCGTGGTGGCGGTGGCGCGCCGTGGCACGTCGGCAAAGGCCTGGTCGCCCAGGAAGTAGTCGGGGTGCAGGTTCAGCTGCAGCACCTGCACCACCGGCTCGGGCGTGGTGCGGGCGATCAGGGCGCGCAACTGCTCGCCATACCGCCGGCTCGGGCCGGTGTTGATGACCACCACCCCTGCACCGGTGGCGATGAAGCCAGTGTTGATGATGTTGCAGCCATTGGCCACGCTGAAGTCGTCGTTCGCGCCTTCGACCACCCACACGCCAGGGGCCAGCGCGCGTGCCTGCAGGCGGTAGTCCTGGGTGACCGGATCCGGCGCGGCCTGCACCCACGAAGGCAACGCGGCCAGCAGCACCAGCACCAGGGCCAGCCCCAACGCCCCCAGGGGCGTGCTGATCTGCGGCCACCTCACGGCAGTCGCCCGTCGATGCGGTTGCCGTTGTTGTCAGCCCCGACGATGCGCACGCCGCCCTCCGGCGGGCTGCGGAAATCCAGGCTGAACACCGGGTTCTCGCTGACCGGCTCGAAGGCCTGCAGCCGGGCCAGCTCGCGCCCCTGCCCGTCCTGCACCGACAGGCGGTTGACGAAGAAGGCCGGCACGCCGCCCACCAGGCCGGTGTCCATCGGGTGCATCACACGCAGGCGCAAGCGCGCCGCCGGGCTGGAGGGGCCTTCGCTCTGCAGCGCAAAGACGCGGCCGCTGAGCTCACCCAGGGTGCGCGACCAGCTGCCGTCCTTGCGGCTGTCACCGCTGACCGTGCAACCGCCGCCGGCCGAGTCGATCTCGGTGCCGCCGACGTGCCACACGCCATCGGCGGTGCGCGCGGCGGCGCGGATCGGCGAGGCCTGCTCCAGCTTGAAGCGCAGCGACAGGCTGGGCAAGGCCAGCATCGGCTGGAAGGCCACCACCCGCTTGATCGGGTTGCGGTCGACCAGCACCAGGATCTGCTCGATCGGGCCCAGCGCCGGATCGACGCGCACGCTCACCGGCACGTTCATCGGGTCTTCGGCGAAGGCCGGGGCCTGCACCTGCACCCGTTCGTCATAGACCACCCGGCCGCCACCCAGGTACTCGCGGCGCATGTCGATCCAGACGTGCGAGCGGTAGGGGTCGCCCTCGAACTCATCGGCGCGCGCGCCCAGGCCGCCGGTCAGCGCGGCGGCCGCCCCGAGCCAGCGCAGGCAGTCGCGTCGCGCCAGCATCGTCAGCGCCCCAGCCCCAGGCGCAGGCCCAGCAGCACGCTGCGCGGCGCGCCTGGCTCGAAGAAGCGGCCGTTGCCGTCGTTGACGATCACGCTGCCGGCATAGGCGCGGTCGGCCAGGTTGTCGATGCGCGCCAGCAGCTCGGCGCGGGTGCCGTCGGGCAGCGTGTAGGCCTTGCGCCAGCGCAGCGCCAGCACCCCGTAGCCGCCGGCAAAGTCGGTGTTGCGGTCGTTCACCGCCACGCTGCCGGAGCCGCGCGCCTCCAGACCGAATTCGCCCCAGCGCGCATCGCGCCAGGCCAGCTCGGCAAAGCCGGTGCTGCGCGGCGCACCGGCCACGCGGTTGCCGGCCGCCACATCGGCCGTCGGCGCGGTGCAGGGCGTGCCCGCGCAGGTCTTGAAGGCGTCCAGGTAGGTGGCGTCCAGCCAGGTCAGCGCGGTGGCCGCGCGCCAGCCGCTGGCCGGGCGCCAGGCGGCGGACAGCTCCGCGCCCTGGCGGCGGGTGCGGCCCACGTTCTGGAAGCTGGAGCGGCCGCCGCTGTTGGTGGCGGTGCTCAGCTCGTCGTCGACCTGGGTGTGGAACAGCGTGGCATCGAGCTGCCAGGCCTGGGCGCGCCAGCGAGCGCCCAGCTCGGCCTGGCGGCTGGTCTGGGCCTTCAGCGCGGTGTTGAAACCGCCCTGGCCATCGGGCCGGTAGGCCAGCTCGCCCAGCGTGGGCGCCTCCACACCCCGGGCCACGCTGGCATGCAGCTGCCAGCCCGGCGCCACCTGCCAGCGCAGGCCCAGCACCGGGTTGGTGTAGGTGTAGCGGACCTCGCCGGAATCGTCGCCGTTGGCCAGGTAGGCGTCGTCGGCCGACAGGCTGACCTTGCCATGGCGCAGGCCGGCGCTCAGCGCCAGCGTGGGGTTCAGCTGCCAGTCGGCCTGGGCGAAGACGTCGCGGGTGTCGGCGCGGTCCACCTCGTCACGCCGCAGGCGGCCGGTCACGCCCAGCGTGCTGCCGATGAAGTTCTCATAGCCGCGGCGGTCATCGCGCTGGCTGTCCAGCGCCGCACCGACCACCAGGTCCAGCGCGTCCCAGCCCCAGCGCAGCCGGGCCTCGGCGCCATGGAAGCCGCGGTCGAAATCGACCACGCCACCGCCATGGCGCGGGCTGCCCTGCGCCGCCACCGGGATGGCCTGCCACTGCGTGACGCTGCGCTGACCGCTGTAGCCCGCCAGGCTGGCCTCGCGCAGCGCGCCGGCATCAAAGCGGTGCGTCCAGCTGCCGCCCACCTGGGTCTGGGCCAGCTCCTTGCGGGTGTTGAAGTCGATCGCCACCTGGGCGGTCTGGTAGGGGTCGGCGTCGAAGTCGGCGCGGTTCAGGCCCAGCGCGTCCTGCGCGTTCTGGCGCAGGTGGTTGAGTTGCAGCACGACGCGGTCGTTGCCCTCTTCCCAGGCACCGCGCAGCGTGCCCAGCGTGCGGTTGGCGGCGCTTTGCGGCCGGAAGCCGTCCAGCGTCATCTGCGTCAGCGAGGCGCGCACGCCAATGCCCGCAGGTGTCAAGGCCCCCACCGAGGCGCGCACCTGGCGCAGACCGTCGCTGCCGCCGTCGACGCTGAAGTCGGCCTCGGGGCCCTTGACCGGCGCGCTGAACAGCGAGATCACGCCGCCCGAGCTGTTGCCATACAGCGCCGAGAACGGCCCGCGCAGCACCTCGATGCGCTGCGCATTGGCCAGGTCGAACTGCGAGACCTGGCCCTGGCCGTCGGGGCCGCTGGCCGGGATGCCGTCGGTGTACAGGCGGATGCCACGCACGCCGAAGCCGGCCCGCGCGCCAAAGCCGCGGGCGCTGATCTGCAGGTCCTGGGCGTAGTTGCTGCGGTTGTTGACGACGATGCCGGGCACGCGGCCGATGGCCTCGCTGAGGTTGATGCCCGGGCCGGCGGCGCTGATCGTGTCGCGGTCGACCACGCCGATCGCGAAGGGCACCAGGTCGGCGGCGCGCGGCGCGGCGCTGCCGCTGACCACCACCTGCGTGGCGGCGGCGTCCTGGGCCTGGACGGACGGGAGACAGGCGGCCAGCACGGCCAGCGCGATCGGGCGAAGCAGGGAGCAGCGGTGTCGAATCATGGGGCGCGATTGAGCAGCAGCCGAACCGGCCGCCATCTGATCCGCATCAGACCCGGACGGCGCGCGCCCGCAAAGTTCGCGAAAACCCCGATCGATGCGCCAGGACGTGACACTGCCCAGCGCGCGCCGTGGCGCCGCCCCGGATCAGGGCTTGCCCCAGGTGTGGGGACTACACCACGCAGCCGGCGGTGACGCTGGCCGCCGCGCCGCCCACGAAGCGGGGTTCGGGGATCTCCCAGCCGTAGCGGATGGCCGTCAGCTCGGCCAGGATGGACACCGCGATCTCGGGCGGCGTTCGGGCGCCGTTCTTGATGCCCACCGGGCCGTGCAGCCGCGCCAGCTCGGCCTCGGTCATGCCGAAGTGCTCGGCCAGGCGCTGCTTGCGCTTGGCCTGGTTGATGCGCGAGCCGATCGCGCCGACGTAGAAGCAGGGGCTCTTGAGCGCCTCCATCAGCGCCAGGTCGTCCAGCTTGGGGTCGTGGGTCAGCGCGATCACCGCGGTGTGGGCGTCGGGCTTCATCGCGATCACCGCGTCGTCGGGCATCTCGCGGGTGCGCTGCACGCCGGGCAGCTCGGGCAGGTATTCCTCGCGCGGATCGCAGACCGTGACCTGGTAGTCCAGCGCCTGCGCCATCTGCGCCAGGTAGACCGTCATCTGGCCGGCCCCGATGACCATCAGCCGCCAGTGCGGGCCGTGGGTGGAGACCAGCGTGGACTCGTCCAGCAGCACGGTGTCGGCACCATCGGCCGGGGCCAGCGTCACCGCGCCGCTGCGCATGTCCAGCGTGCGCCGCACCCGTTGGCCATCGGCCAGGCGCTGCAGCAGGTCCTCGACCAGGCTGTGCGCCGCCAGCGGCTCCAGCACCAGCTCCAGCGTGCCGCCACAGGGCAGGCCGAAGCGCGCGGCCTCGTCGCCCGACACGCCGTAGCGCACCACCTGCGGCGCGTCGGCCACCAGGGCCTTCTCGCGCATGCGGGCGATCAGATCGTCCTCGATGCAGCCGCCCGACACCGAACCGGCGATCTGGCCGTCATCGCGCACCGCCACCACCGAGCCCACCGGCCGCGGCGCCGAGCCCCAGGTGCGGGTGATCGTGCCCATCACCACCGCATGTCCAGCCTCGCGCCAGGTCACGACCTGGCGCAGCACCTGCAGATCCACGTTGTCCATCGCCGGATTCTGGACCCGTCGTCAGGTTCCTGCAGGCGGCGGGACAAGCTCACCCACGCCACGCCTGCCAGCTGCTCCACAGCAGCCGCAGGCCAAAGCCGCCCACCACCGCCGCCGACACCCGGTTGAACACACCGGCGTGCCTCAGCCAGGCCTGCTGCACCGCCGGCTGGGACAAGGCCAGCGCCAGGCCGCCGTGCCACAGCAGCGAGTTGCCGAACACCAGCGCCACGGCGGCCGCCTGCAGCGCCAGCGCCGGCTGCGCCGGCAGTGCGGTGGCGAACACGCTGGCGTAGAACAGCGCGATCTTCGGGTTCAGCATCGCGGTGGTGAAGCCCACACGGGCCGCTGCCCAGCGCGACAGCCCCTCGGCCTGGGCCTGTGCGGTGGGCGAGCCGGCCGAGGCCCACAGCCGCCAGGCCAGCTGCAGCAGGTACAGCCCGCCCGCCACCTGCACCGCGTCGCGCAGCAGCGGGTGCGCGGCGAACACCACGCCCACGCCCAGCACCGCCAGCAGCGCCCAGCTCAGCGTGCCCGCCGTCATGCCGGCCACCGCGGCGAAGGCGCGGTCGCGCTGGCCACTGGCGGCCAGTTGGCCCAGCAGCACGAAGTTGAAACCCGGCACGAGCAGCACAGCCCAGTGCAACACGGCGATGGTGGCCAGAGAGCTCAGCATGAGCCCGATGCTAGCGGCTCAACCCGGCCAGCCGCGCCGCCACCACCGCCTCGATCAGGTCCATCGGCAGCGGCTGGTCATGGCGGAACTGCAGATTGCCCTTCGGGCCCGCCCAGGGCGCCAGCCGCGCGCGCAGCGCCGCGTCACGCACCGGCGGGAACAGGCCGATGTGCTGCTGGAAGGCCGCGTAGTGCAGCACCACGCCGCCGCGAAACATCGTCGGCATGCGGTAGCTCAGCCGCTCCTCGCCATCGGGCACGCAGCGCTGCAGCAGGGCGCGGATGTCGCGCAGGCGCTGGCGCACCGCCGCATCGGGCCAGTCATCGATCCAGGCCTGCACGGCCGCTGCGCCTTCGTCCATCACGGTCTGCCTCCCGGGTCCATGGTGCACGACGAAGCAGGCCGGCGCCGATCGACGCCGCAGCGCCGTGTCGGGCCGGCGCAACGCGCAGGTGCCGCGCCGATGGCTATTTTTTGTAAGCCCTGAGGCGCGGTCCGACGCCCGCTGCCCGGCCGGGCCCGGGTCAGACCCGGGCCTGCGTTAAGAAGCGTAAGCGCCAGCCCACCGGCCCCTCCGCGGCCCCGGGTGGCTGCCCATGCCGGTGCGGCCGGGCGATGCTAGCCTGCGCCACCGAAGACGCGGTTGCCACGCGTTCGACCGATGGAGACCCTGTTGATGCGCACGCCCCTCCTGGCCACCCTGCTGGCGGCCACCCTGCTCGCCCCGGCCCAGGCCGGCACGCTGACGATCGAGAGCTGGCGCGTCGACGACAAGGCGCTGTGGGAAAGCACGCTGATCCCCGCCTTCCAGCGCAAGCACCCGGGCGTGGAGGTGAAGTTCGCCCCCACCGCGCCCACCGAATACGACTCCAGCCTGTCGGCCCGGCTGACCGGCGGCACCGCCGGCGACCTGATCGCCTGCCGGCCGTTTGACGTGTCGCTGGCGCTGTACAAGAAGGGCCACCTGGAAAAGCTCGACGGCCGCCCCGGCATGGAGAACTTCCCCGCCAGCGCCAAGGTGGCCTGGCAGACCGATGACGGCAAGGACAGCTACTGCATGCCGATGGCCTCGGTGATCCACGGCTTCTTCTACAACAAGGCCATCTTCCGCAAGCTCTCGCTGCAGCCGCCCAGGACCGAGGCCGAGTTGTTCGCGCTGCTCGACACCGTCAAGAAGGCCGGCGGCATCGCCCCGCTGGCGCTGGGCACCGCTGACCAGTGGGAGGCCAACCAGATCGTCTTCACCAACCTGGGCCCCAACTACTGGCAGGGCGAGGCCGGCCGCAAGGCCCTGATCGCCGGGCAGGCCAGGTTCACCGACCCGGCGTTTGAAGGCGTGTTCGACCTGATGGCCCGACTGGGCCCCTACCTGCCCAAAGGCGCCAGCGCGCAGACGTATGGCGACAGCCAGAACCTCTTCGCGCTGGGCCGCGCCGCGGTGTACCCGGCGGGCTCCTGGGACATCGCCTACTTCAATCAGCAGGGCGTGGAGTTCGGCGCCTTCCCGCCGCCGGTGCGCAAGGCCGGGGACAAGTGCTTCATCTCCGACCACACCGACATCGGCATGGGCATCAACCGCAAGTCGAAAAACAAGGAGGACGCGCAGAAGTTCATCACCTGGCTGGGCTCGCAGGAGTTTGCCGATCTGTACACCAACAAGGTCACCGGCTTCTTCTCGCTGTCCAACCACCTGATCGCGGTGCGCGACCCGGTGGCCAAGCAGATGATGGACTGGCGCACCCAGTGCGGCTCCACCATCCGCCTGAACAGCCAGGTGCTCAACCGCGGCACGCCGCCGCTGGAGAACGAACTCTGGAACGTTGGCGCGCAGGTGCTCAACGGCAAGCTCGCGCCCAAGGACGCCGCCGCGCGCCTGCAGGCCGGGCTGGCCAAGTGGCACAAGCCGGCGCAGTGACGCTGCCTGGCCGCGCATGAGTCGCCTGCGCCCCTCGCCGCCGGTCCCGCGCTGGGTGCTGGCCGTGTTCCTGCTGCCGGCGGTGGGGGTCTACGCCGCCTTCAGTGCCCTGCCGCTGCTCGACACCCTGCGCCTGGGCCTGTTCGTCGCCGACGACAGCGGCGCGGCCCGCTTCGCCGGCCTGGCCAACTTCCACACGCTGCTGACCGACCCCGACTGGTCGGCCGCGTTCTGGAACGCAATGGGCAACAACCTGCGCTTCTTCGTGATCCACATGCTGGTGCAGAACCCGATCGCGCTGGGCCTGGCCGCGCTGCTGAGCCTGCGTGGCCTGCAAGGGGCCGCCGCCTACCGCACGCTGATCTTCCTGCCCACGCTGCTGTCGGTGGTGATCATCGGCTTCGTCTGGCAGCTGATGCTGTCGCCGCTGTGGGGCCTGGGCGAGCGCATGCTCGGCTGGGTGGGCCTGGCCGAGCATTTCCAGCCCTGGCTGGGCCAGGAGGAGACCGCGCTGACGACGCTGGCGCTGATCTCGGTGTGGCAGTACGTGGGCATGCCGATGATGCTGATCTACGCGGCGCTGATCGCCGTGCCTGAGGACATCATCGAAGCGGCCCATGTCGAGGGCGCCAGCGCCTGGCGCATCTTCTGGGCGATCCGCCTGCCGCTGGTCTACCCGACGCTGGGCCTGGTCACGATCCTGACCTTCGTCGGCAACTTCAACGCCTTCGACCTGATCTACTCGGTCAAGGGCGCGCTGGCCGGGCCGAACTTCTCCACCGACCTGCTGGGCACACTGTTCTACCGCACCTTCTTCGGCTACCAGGCGCAGATCGGCAGCCCGCAGATGGGCGCGGCGGTGGCCACGCTGATGTTCCTGGTAATCCTGGGCGGGGTGGGCCTGTATTTCGCGCTGGTGCAGCGCCGGCTGGTGCGCCATGCCCTCTAGCCCGGCGTCGCGCAAGCCACCGCTGCTGAACCGGCCGCAGCCGCTGGGTGTGGGCCCCGGCCTGGGCCGCGCCGGCGTGCACGCGCTGCTGCTGGCGTACACGCTGGTGGCGCTGTTCCCGATCGCGCTAGTGCTGATCAACGCGGTGAAATCGCGCGCCGCGATCTTCGACGACCCGCTGTCGCTGCCCGACGCCGCCAGCCTCTCGCTGGTCGGCTTCAACAAGGTGCTGGCCGCCACCCACTTCGCCCACTACTTTGGCAACAGCCTGGTGGTGACGCTGGGCTCGCTGGTGCTGATCCTGCTGTTCGGCGCCATGGCGGCCTGGGCACTGACCGAGTACGACTTCCGCGGCCGGCGCCTGCTGGGGCTGTTCATGGCCTTCGGCATCATGATCCCGATCCGCCTGGGCACGGTGTCCATCCTGGAGCTGGCGGTCCGGCTGGACCTGGTCAACACGCTGACGGTGCTGGTGCTGGTCTACACCGCCCAGGGCCTGCCGCTGGCGGTGCTGATCCTGTCCGAGTTCATCCAGCAGGTGCCGGGCGAACTCAAGGACGCGGCGCGCTGCGATGGCGTGGGCGAGCTGCGCATCTTCTTCCAGGTGGTGCTGCCGCTGATCCGTCCCGCCGTGGCCACGGTGGCGGTGTTCACGATGATCCCGGCCTGGAACGACCTGTGGTTCCCGCTGATCCTGGCGCCGTCCGAGCCCACCCGCACCGTCACGCTGGGCGTGCAGCAGTTCATCGGCCAGTACGTCACCGACTGGAATGCGGTGCTGGCCTCGCTGACGCTGGCGGTGCTGCCCATCCTCGTGCTGTATGCGCTGTTCTCGCGCCAGCTCATCCGCGGCCTGACCTCAGGCGCCGTCAAATAGAGTTCCCGCCCATGGCCCGCGTCCGCCTCTCCCGCCTGCGCAAATCCTACGACGGCCGCACCGATGTGCTGGCCGGCATCGACCTGGACATCGCCCACGGCGAGTTCGTCGTGCTGCTGGGCCCCTCGGGCTGCGGCAAGTCCACGCTGCTGCGCCTGCTGTGCGGGCTGGAGCCGATCACCGAGGGCACGCTAGAGATCGGCGACCGCGTCGTCAATGACCTGCCTCCCGCGCAGCGCGGCATCGCCATGGTCTTCCAGAGCTATGCGCTCTACCCGCACATGACGGTGTGGAAGAACATGGCCTTCGGCCTGAAGATCGCCGGCCAGGACAAGGCCGAGATCGATGCGCGCATCCGCCGCGCCGCCGCCATTCTGAAGATCGAGCACCTGCTGGAGCGGCTGCCGCGGGAACTGTCCGGCGGCCAGCGCCAGCGCGTGGCCATCGGCCGCGCGATCGTGCGCGAGCCGCAGCTTTTCCTGTTCGACGAGCCGCTGTCCAACCTGGACGCCGCGCTGCGCGTGCAGACCCGGCTGGAGATCGCCAAGCTGCACCGTCAGCTCGACGCCACCATCGTCTACGTCACCCACGACCAGGTCGAGGCGATGACCCTGGGCGACCGCATCGTGGTGATGCACGAGGGCCACATCCAGCAGGCCGGCACGCCGCTGCAGCTCTACCAGCAGCCGGCCAACCTGTTCGTCGCCGGCTTCATCGGCTCGCCGAAGATGAACCTGCTGCCCGCCCGCGTGCTGGCGGCCGCCGCCGACGGTGTGGTGCTGAGCCTGGGCGATGGCGCCCAGGTACGGGCGGCAGTCGATGGCCGGGGCGTGGCCGTCGGCAGCGCGGTGACGCTGGGCCTGCGCGCCGAACACGCCCGCGCCGGCCACAGCGCCAGCGAGCGCTTCAGCGGCCGCGTGCAGGCGGTCGAGCACCTGGGCGAATCCAACCACATCTACCTGGCCCTGGCCGATGGCAGCGAGCTGGTGATCCGTGGCGAGGGCGACCGCCCGGTCGATGCCGACGCGCCGCTGCATTTCTCCGCTGACCCGGCCGCCTTCCACGTCTTCGACGAGCGCGGCCAGGCGCTGACACGCTTGCAGCCCGGCAACCTGGTCTCCAGCGGCCGCGCCCGCGCCACGGGGGCCGCATGACGCCGCGCGCATGCCGCCAGGCGTGGGCCGCGATGGCCCTGGTCCTGCTGGGCCCCGCGGCGCTGGCCACCCCCGCCACGCTGCAGTGGTCGGTGCTGCGCAACGGCCCGGTGGCCGGCCACCCGGACCCGCTGGGCCTGCTGGAGCTGCAGCTGAGCCTGCCCGCCGACCTGGCGCTGCCGGCCACCGGCTGGTCGCTGTACCTCAGCACGGTCTCGGGCCTGCGCACCGGTCCCACCGAGGGCGGCCTGCTGGTGGAGCCGGTCAAGGGCACGCACTACCGGGTGCGGCCCATCCAGCCCCAACCGGTGGCCGCCGGCCAGACGCTGACGCTGCGCTTGCTGGCGGCCGAGCCCATGCACCGCGTCGACAAGGGCCCGCGCGGCGCCTACCTGGTGCTGGACGCCGAGCCCGACCGCGCCTGGCCCCTGGCCACCACCGCCCGCGCACTCGTGCCCGGCCCGGGCGACCCCCAGCCACCCACGGCGGCCGAGCTGTATGCGCGCTACCAGCGGCCGGCCCCGGCCGATGCGACGGCGCTGCCGCCGGTGTTTCCGCCGCCGCTGCATTGGCAGGCCGGCGCGGGCGAACTGCGCTGGCGCGCCCGCCCCGCGCTGCAGGCCGCGCCCGCGCTGCGCGCCCAGGCTGATCAACTGAACCGCTGGCTGGGCGCGCGCTGGCCCGGCCCGGTCGATGCCTCGCAGCCACCGCTGCGCCTGCGCGTGGGCGCAGTGCCCGGCAACGCTTCGCCCGAGGCCTACCGGCTGCAGATCCACCCGCAGCGCGGCATCACCCTGACCGGGCGCAGCCCGGCCGGCGTGGCGCGCGGCCTGTCCTCGCTGCGCGACCTGTGGCCCGCCCCGGGCGCCGCCTGGCCGGCGCTGGACATCACCGATGCGCCGCGCTTCGCGGTGCGCGGCCTGCTGGTCGACATCGCGCGCAACTTCCAGTCGCCCGACACGCTGAGCCACACGCTGGCGCTGATGGCCCGCCTGAAGCTCAACACGCTGCACCTGCACCTGAGCGACGACGAGGGCTGGCGCCTGGAGATCCCCGGCCTGCCCGAGCTGACCGACTTCGGCGCCCGCCGCGGCCACAGCGCCGATCCCTGGCGCCACCTGCCGCCGGCCCATGGCTCGGGCGCCGACGTGGCCGACCCGCACGGCAGCGGGCATCTCAGCCGGGCCGACTACATCGCGCTGCTGCGCGAGGCCGCGGCGCTGCAGATCACCGTGCTGCCCGAGATCGAGATGCCCGGCCACGCCCGCGCCGCCGTCTGGGCCATGGCCGCGCGCGAGCGCGCACTGGCCGCGCAAGGCCGGCCCGATGCCGCCCAGTACCGCCTGCGCGACCCGGACGACCCCTCGGTCTACCGCTCGGCCCAGCTGCACACCGACCATGTGATCGACCCCGGCCTGCCCGGCACCTACGCCTTCATCGACAAGGTGCTGGGCGAGATCGCCGCGATGCACCGCGAGGCCGGCGTGCCGCTGCGCCGCATCCACCTGGGCGCCGACGAGCTGCCTGGCCGCGCCTGGAGCGCCTCGCCGGCCAGCCTCGAGACCATCCGCCGGCTGGGCCTGGGTGACCGCGACGGCCTGTGGAACCACTTCTACCAGCGTGTCGACGCCATCGCCCGGCGCCACGGCGCGCGCGTTGATGGCTGGGAGGAGCTGGGCGCGGTGCGCCGCCCGCACGTGAACAGCAACGGCCCAGGCAGCCGGCTCGAGCCCAACCCGGTGTTCCGCGGCCGCGGCATGCGGCTGTTCGTCTGGAACAACCTGGACGACTCCGACGACCTGGCCTACCGCCTGGCCAATGCCGGCCACGACGTGGTGCTGGCGCCCGCCACGCGCCTGTACTTCGACATGGCGCATGACGCCGAGCCCAACGAGGTGGGCGTCAACTGGGCCGCGCTGACCGACCTGCAGCAGACCTGGTCCTATGTCCCGCTGGACGACCTGCGCGCCCGCCCCACCGACCCCACCCCGCTGCCCGGCCGCGCGGCACTCACCGCCAGCGGCCGTCGCCATGTGCTGGGCCTGGAGGGCACGCTGTTCTCCGAGGTGGTGCGCGAGCCCGCCACCATGCAGCGCCTGCTGCTGCCGCGCCTGCTGGCACTGGCCGAGCGCGCCTGGTCGGCCGACCCCGCCTGGGCGCGCAGCCGCGTGCCGGCGGACGCCGCCGCCGGCCATGCGCAGGACTGGGACCGTTTCACCCGCCAGGTGGGCACCCAGGTGCTGCCGCGGCTGCTGAGCGAGCAGCCGGGCCTGGCCTACCATGTACCGCCCCCGGGCCTGCAGGTGGACGGCGCACGCACCCGCAGCGCCACCGCCTGGCCCGGCCTGCAGGTGCGCTACACCACCGACGGCAGCGAACCCGGCCCCGACAGCCCGCTGGCCGGCCCCGACGGCATTCCCGCCACCACCGGCGTGCGCGCCGCCGCCTTCGGCCCGGGCGGCCAGCGCAGCCGCACCATCGCCCTGCCATGATGCGTCACCGCCTGCTCCTGTCCCTGCTGCTGGTCCTGCCGCTGATGAGCACCGCCGCCACCCCGCCCGACGACTGGGCCCAGCTGGGCCGCTTCCGCGAGGCCAACGCCGCGCTGGGCGCGCCGCGCGCCGACGAGGCCCGCGTGGTCGTGCTGGGCGACTCGATCACCGAGCACTGGAGCCACGACGCGCCCGATCCCTTCGGCCCCGGCGGCTGGATCAACCGCGGCATCAGCGGCCAGACCACGCCGCAGATGCTGCTGCGCCTGCGCCAGGACGTGATCGCGCTGGCGCCGCGGGTGCTGGTGATCATCGCCGGCACCAACGACATCGCCGGCAACACCGGCCCCACCACCGTGGAGGCCATCGCCGGGAACATCGCCTCGATGGCCGAGCTGGCGCGCGCACACGGCATCCGCGTGGTGATCGGCACCGTGCCGCCGGCCAGCCGGTACTGGTGGGCGCCCGAGATCGACCCGCGCACGCGCATCATCGAGCTGAACCACCTGCTGCGCCGCTACGCCCAGCAGCAGGACCTGGTGCTGCTGGAGCTGCACACGCCGCTGGCCGATGCCGACGGCGGCATCGCCAAGGCCCTGGCCGAGGACGGCGTGCACCCCACCGCCGCCGGCTACCGCGTGATGAGCGCCGCCGCGCGCGAGGCCGTGCAGCGCGCCCTGACCCGCTGACGCGCCGGTCTGGGCAGACAATGCCGCCGTGCGCCTCGTCCTGTCCACCCTCCTGCTGACCCTGCCGCTGGCCGCCGCCGCTGCCACGCCGCTGCAGGTGCTGCACTGGTGGACCTCGGCCAGCGAGCGCCGCGCGGTGGAGGTGCTGGCCGCGCATGCCGCGGCCGAGGACATCGCCTGGCGCGATGCCGCCGTACCCGGCGGGGCCGGCCAGGGCGCCGGCAAGGTGCTGCGCAGCCGCGTGCTGGCCGGCGACGCGCCCGACGCCACCCAGCTCATCGGCCGCTCGATCGCCGACTGGGCCGAGGTGGGCGTGCTGCTCGAACTCGACAATGTCGCCGGCACCTGGCCGCAGCAGCTGCTGCCCCCGGTGGCCGCGCTGCTGCGCCACCGCGGCCACACGGTGGCGGTGCCGCTGGGCATCCACCGCGCCAACGCCTTGTACCTGCACAAGCCCACCTTCGACCGCCTGGGCCTGAAAGCCCCCACCACCTGGGCCGAGCTGGAACGCACCGCCGCCGCGCTGCAGGCCGCCGGCGTGGTGCCGTTGGCGCAGAGCAGCGAGCCCTGGCAGGTGGCCGGCCTGGCCGAGGCGATGATCCTGGCCGAAGGCGGCGTGGCCCTGCACCGCGCGCTGTTCGTGCGCCACGACCCCGCCGCCGCGGCCGACCCGCGCCTGGCCACGGCGCTGCGCCGCCTGCGCCAGCTGCGCGGCTGGATCGGCGGCGCCGCCGCTGACCGCCCCTGGACCGACGAGGTCCGCCGCCTGCAGCGCGGCGACGCGGCCATGCTGATGATGGGCGACTGGGCCAAGGGCGAGCTGCTGGCGCTGGGCGCCCGGCTGGACCAGGACGTGGTCTGCAGCACCTGGCCCGGCACCCAGCGCCTGCACCTCTACAGCATCGATTCACTCGGCATGTTCACCAACGACTACGCCCGCAGCCCGGCGCAGGAGCGCCTGGCGCGTCTGCTGGTGACGCCGGCGGTGCAGGCCGACTACAACGCGGTCAAGGGCTCGGTGCCGGTGCGCCGCGACACCGACCCGGCCCGGCTGGATACCTGCGCGCGCGACTCCTGGCTGAGCTTCGCCCAGGGCAGCGCGCAGCGCGCGCCCAGCATGGTCCACCGCATGGCCACCGACGAGGCCAGCAAGGAGGCGCTGATCGACGAACTGCGCCGCTTCTTCCTGGACGACCAGGCCACGCCCGCCTCCCTGCAGCAGCGCCTGGCCGCGGTGCTGCGCACCCTGCCCCAACGCGCCACGGACGACTGAAGACCCATGGGACGCCAGATCCTTGTCGTCGACGACGACCAGAAGACCCGCCAGCTGCTCAAGACCTACCTCGAGAAGAACCAGTTCGAGGTGCTGGTGGCCCACGACGGCGCCAGCTTCATGGCCGAATTCCTGCGCCATGCCGACGAGCTGGCGCTGGTCATCCTGGACGTGATGCTGCCCGACACCGACGGCTTCGCGCTGTGCCGCGAGGTGCGCGCCCGCGCGCCCAAGGTGGCCATCATCATGCTCACCGCCAGCGCCGACGAAACCGACCGCGTGGTCGGCCTGGAGATCGGCGCCGACGACTACATGGCCAAGCCCTACAGCCCGCGCGAGCTGCTGGCGCGCATCAAGGCCATCCTGCGCCGCAGCGGCGCCGAGCAGTCGCCCGCGCTGCGCTTTCACCGCTTCGCCGGCTTCACGCTGGATCTGGTCGAGCGCACCGTGGTCGATGCCCAGGGCCAGCCGGTGGTTCTGACCGGCCTGGACTTCCAGCTGCTGCGCTGCTTCGTCGAGCACCCCGGCGTGATCCTCGACCGCGACCAGCTGTGCGAGCAGACGCGCGGCCGCGAATCCGGCCCGCTGGACCGCTCGCTCGACGTGCAGATCAGCCGCCTGCGCCTGCGCCTGGGCGACGACGGCAAGCAGCCGCACCTGATCAAGACGGTGCGCGGCGCCGGCTATGTCTTTGCCGCCGAGGTCGTCTCCGGTGCCGTCTGACGCACGCGGCGGCTGGCCGACCTCGATGATGGGTCGGCTGTCGCTGCTGCTGGTCGGCGGCGTGCTGGTGGTGCAGCTGGCGCTGGGCGCGCTGTGGAACGCCCAGTTGCGCGCCGACCGCCGCGCCGAGGCCGAGGCCGCCGCCCAGGTGCTGGGCCACGGCGCGGCGCACACCATCCGCTCGCTGCGCAGCGTGCCGGCCAGCTACCGGCCGCTGGTGGTGCAGCAGCAGCGCGACATGGGCGGCGCGCGCTTCCTGCTGTGGTTGAACGACGCCCCGGTGCCGGTGCAGCCGATCGCCCCGGCCGCGCTGGCCGAGCAGGCGCTGGCCTCGCTGGCGCGCACCCTGCACGCCGACCTGGCCAGCCTGCCGGGCCTGCAACTGGCCTTTTCCTGGCCGGGCGAGGTGCAGGTCAGCCCCGCCGGGGCGCGCCTGGTGGAGCTGCCTGAGCTGTGGGCCCAGCAGCTGCTGCTGCCGCAGCCGGCGCCGGTGCTGCTGGTGCAGACCGAGCTGGAGCCCGGCCACTGGCTGCTGCTGGCCACACTGATGCCCAACCCCTACTTCCTGGACGGCAGCGACGCCTTCAGCGCCGAGCGCCTGCTGCTGCCCGGCATCTCGCTGGCGGTGGCGCTGCTACTGCTGATGCTGTTCGTGCTGCGCGGCATCATCCGCCCGCTGGCCCGGCTGTCCGACGCCGCCACCGCCATCGGCCAGGGCGAGCCCATGCCGGCACTGCCCGAGACCGGCAGCCGCGAGTTCATCAACACCGCGCGCGCCTTCCGCGCGATGCAGCAGCGCATCCACAACTACCTGGAGGACCGCGAGCGCCTGTTCGTCGCCATCTCGCACGACCTGCGCACGCCGATCACCCGGCTCAAGCTGCGCTCGGAACTGCTGGACGACGACACGCTGCGCACCGAGTTCGAGGAAGACCTCGACGAGCTCGACATGATGGTCAAGGGCGCGCTGCAGAACGTCAGTGACAGCGACATCCACGAGGACGTGGTGGACGTGCGCCTGGATGCGCTGATCGCCCGCCTGGTGCGCGGTGCGCAGCTGTCGGGCCAGGCGGTGGCCTTCACGCCGGCGGGCCTGACGGTGCGCGCCAAGCCGCTGGCGCTCAAGCGTGCGCTGGGCAACCTGCTGGACAACGCGCTGTTCTACGGCGCGCGGGCCGAGATCAGCGTGCGCCGAGACGGCCCGCACACCGAGATCGCCGTGCGCGACCACGGCCCCGGTGTGCCCGACGAGGCCCTGCCGCGCCTGTTCGACCCGCACCTGCGCCTGTCGCATGGGCGCGAGCACAACGCGGGCGGCATGGGCCTGGGCCTGGGCATCGCGCGCAGCCTGGTGCAGGCGCAGGGCGGCGAGTTGCTGCTGGCCAACCACCCCGAGGGCGGATTCGTGGCGCGGATCCGACTGCCGGCCTGATCCGCGGGCCGCGGCCGGGCAAGTTTTTGTAATCTTCGGTGAGGCATCGCGCCGCGCGCACGCGCGGCCCTGGCCCGGCGGGGTAATGATGCGTAAGGGCGCCGCGCGCCGCACGCGGTGAATCAGGCACTTGCACCGGGGGGCCCCGGTGGCCGGGCCTCTGGCCTCGGCGCGCCGGGGATGCTAACTTGGGCACCGATGTCCACCGCCCACCCGTCCACCGCCCCCTCGCGTTCATTGGCGCTGGACGTGATGCGCGGCCTGACGGTGGCGCTGATGATCGTGGTCAACATGTCGCTCAGCGAGCAGCTGTCCTACGGCCAGCTGCTGCATGCGCGCTGGCACGGCTTCACGCTGACCGACCTGGTCTTCCCCAGCTTCCTGTTCATCGTGGGCGCGGCCATGGCCTTCTCGCTGGAGCGCAGCGCGCAGGCCGGCCGCGGCGCGGCCTTCGCGCGCGTGCTGCGCCGCTCGGCCCTGCTGTTCGGCTGCGGACTGTTGCTCTACTACTTTCCGTTCGTCCAGCAGGGGGCCGATGGCAGCTGGTCGCTGCGGCCGCTGGCCACCGCGCGCATTCCCGGCGTGCTGCAGCGCATTGCCCTGTGCCAGGCGCTGGCCGCCGCCGTGCTGCTGTGGGGCGGGCGGCGCGGCGCCATCGTCTTCAGCGGGTTGGTGCTGCTGGGCACCTGGGTGGTGCTGCTGACCGGCGGCGACCTCACGCTGGAGGGCAACGCCGCGCGCCGGCTGGACCTGTGGGTCTTCGGCGCCGGCCACATCTACCAGGGCGAAGGCCTGCCCTACGACCCTGAAGGCCTGCTGGGCACCGCCGCCGCCACCGTGCATGTGCTGGCCGGCTACGGCGCCACCCGCTGGCTGCGCGCCGCGCCGGCGCAGCCCCTGGCGCGGCTGGTGGTGCTGGGGGCCGCCAGCGTGGGCCTGGCCCTGGCCTGGGACCCGCTGCTGCCGATCAACAAGAAGCTCTGGACCCCCAGCTACGTGGCGCTGACCATCGGCCTGGACCTGTTGATCCTGGCGGCACTCACCGCGCTGATCGACCGCCGCGGCTGGCGTCGCGGCCTGTGGGTGTGGCAGGTCTTCGGCCTGAACCCGCTGGCCATCTACCTGCTCAGCGAGGTGGGCAATGCGGTGCTGTGGCTGACGCCGGTGCAGGGCACGTCGCTGATGGAGTGGCTCTACCAGCACGGCTTCCAGTCCTGGGCCGGCGACAAGCCCGGCTCGCTGCTCTACGCGCTGGCCTACACCGCCGCCTGCTGGCTGCCGGGCTGGTGGCTGTGGCGGCGCGGCATCGTGGTGCGGCTATGACGATGCCCCGCTACCTGGCCGGCGTGGATGGCGGCGGCACCGGCACGCGCGTTCGGGTGACCGACGTCGCCGGCACCCCGATCGGCCACGGCCGCGCCGGTGCATCGGCGCTGATGCACGGCATCCCCAGCGCGTGGCAAGCCGTGCGCGACGCCTTGGCCGACGCCTTCGCCCAGCAAGGCCAGCCGATGCCGCCCTGGTCCGAGATCGCGCTGGGCCTGGGCCTGGCCGGTGCCAACAACCCGCCCTGGGCGGCGGCCTTCGTGGCTGCCGACCCCGGCTGCGCCGCGCTGTGCCTGGCGAGTGACGCGCTGACCACACTGCTGGGCGCCCACGGCGGCGCGCCCGGCGCGGTGGTGGCCATGGGCACCGGCAGCGTGGGCCTGCGCCAGGATGCCCACGGCGCCCGGCGCGACGTGGGCGGCTGGGGCTTCCCGGCGGGCGATGAAGGCAGCGGCGCCTGGCTGGGCCTGCGCGCCGCCGCGCATCTGCAGCAGGTACTGGACGGCCGCGCCAGCGCCGACGCGCTGTCCCACGCCGTGGCCCAGCGCTGCGGCGCCGACCCCGACACCCTGCGCACCTGGCTGGGCCAGGCCAGCCAGGGCCACTTCGCCAGCCTGGCTCCGCTGGTGCTGGATCACGCGCCCAGCCACGCGCTGGCGCGCGCCTGGGTGGAACAGGCCGCGCGGGAGGTGGTGCGCCTGGCCGATGCCCTGGTGCCCCAGGGCGAGCTGCCGTTGTCGCTGTGCGGTGGCCTGGCCGCGCCACTGATGCCCTGGCTGCCCGAATCCTTCCGCCGCCGCCTGCAGCCGCCCCGCGGCGACGCGGCCGACGGCGCCCTGATCCTGCTGCGCCAGCACCTGGCGCACACTGACGCATGACCTTGCACACCCTGCACGCCAATGTGCTGACGCCCGAGGGCTGGCGCCTCGGCCCGCTGCGCTTCGACGAGCGCATCCAGGCCATCGACGGCGCGCCCATCGCCCAGCCCGACCCCGCGCTGCCGATCGCCCTGCCCGGCTTCATCGACCTGCACGTGCACGGCGGCGGCGGCGCCGACACCATGGAAGGCGCCGCCGCCGTGCGCACCCTGGCCCGGCTGCATGCGCGCCACGGCACCACCGCACTGCTGGCCACCACGATGACCGCGCCCACGGCCGATGTGCAGCGCGCCCTGGACGGCATCGCCGCCGCCATGGCCAGCGGTCCGGGTGACGGTGCCCGCGTGCTGGGCGTGCATCTGGAAGGCCCCTGGCTCAGCCCGCAGCGCCTGGGCGCTCAGCCACCCGACACCCACGCCGCCACGCTGGCTGAGCTGGACGACTTCTGCGCCCGCGCCACGCTGCGCGTGGTCACGCTGGCGCCCGAGGAGGACGGCCACCTGGCGCTGATCCCGCAGCTGGTGGCGCGCGGCCTGCGCGTGCAGATCGGCCACAGCGAGGCCAGCTACGAGCAGGGCGTGGCCGCGCTGGCCGCCGGTGCCAGCGGCTTCACCCACCTCTTCAACGCCATGTCCGGCCTGCACCACCGGGCCCCCGGCCTGGTGGGCGCGGCGCTGGCCCACGCCCAGCATGCCGAGCTGATCCCCGACGGCCTGCATGTGCACCCCGGCGCGCTGCTGGCCGCGCTGCGCGCCATCCCGCGCGTGTTCGCGGTGACCGACGCCACCGCCGCCGCCGGCATGCCCGAGGGCGAGTTCCGCCTGGGCCGCCAGACCGTGCACCACTGCGCCGGCGGCGTGCGCCTGGCCGACGGCACGCTGGCCGGCAGCGCGCTGACCATGGACCGCGCGCTGCGCCACCTGGTCGGCCTGGGCCTGAGCCTGGCCGAGGCCAGCGACCGCGTGTCGCGCTTCCCCGCCGACTACCTGGGCGAGACCGAGCGCGGCCGCCTCGCCCCCGGCGCCCACGCCGATCTGGTGCTGCTGGACGCACGGCTGGGCGTGCAGGCGGTCTACGTGGCCGGCCGGGAGCTGCCCCGATGAGCCGCATGCGCGACGAAGCCCTGGAGGCCGCTGCCGCGGTCGAGCGCCAGGGCATTGACGAGGACGCGCGCCTGGCCGCGCTGGGCCGCCACCTGGCCGCCTTGTCACCCGCGGTGACGCTGACCCTGGCCCGCGGCAGCAGCGACCACGCCGCCAGCTACCTGGCCTACCTGGTGATGGCGCGCCTGGGCTGCGTGGTGGCCTCGCTGCCGCTGTCGCTGCTGACTTTGGGCCAGGCCCCGCTGCGCACCGCCGGCGCACTGGCCGTGGCCGTGTCGCAATCGGGCCAGAGCCCCGACGTGGTCGAGCCGATGCGCGCGCTGCGCGCCAGCGGCGCCTGCACCGTGGCCCTGGTCAACGACACCACATCCCCGCTGGCCCAGGCCACCGAGTGGACCATCGGCTTGCACGCCGGCCCCGAGCGCAGCGTGGCCGCCACCAAGAGCTTCATCGCCAGCCTGGCCGCCGCCGCCCGCCTGGTGGCCCACTGGCAGGACTCCGCCGCCCTGCACGCCGCGCTGGCCGAACTGCCGCACGACCTGACCCGCGCCGCCCAGACCGACTGGTCGGCCGCCCTGCCCGTGCTGCAAAGCGCCCGCCACCTGATGGTGGTGGGCCGCGGCCTGGGCCTGTCGGTGGCGCAGGAGGCCGCGCTGAAGTTCAAGGAAACCTCGGCCCTGCAGGCCGAAGCCTTCAGCAGCGCCGAAATCCGCCACGGCCCGATGGCCCTGGTCGAACCCGGCTACCCGTTGCTGGTCTTCGCGCTGCGTGGACCCACGCAACCGGGCCTGCGCGCGCTGGCCGCCGACATGCGGCAGCGGGGTGCCGCGGTGCTGCTGGCGGCACCGGCCGATGTGCCCGAACGCGATCTGACGCTGCCCACGGCCACGCTGCCGGAGTTGGATCCGGCGTGCGCGATCCAGGCGTTCTACGGGATGGCGGCGCAGTTGGCCCAGGCGCGGGGGATGGACCCGGACCAGCCGAGGCATCTCAGCAAGGTGACGAAAACGGTGTAGTGAGACGAGCTCTGCCACGGCCCGCTAGAGGCCGCCGACATGCTTGATCAGCGCCTGCTTGTCTTCCGACAACCCAGCCAATTGCGCCTCCTGGATCCGTCCCTCGCGCAACAGGCGACCGAACACGATGATCAGTTGCGAGTACCGGTAGTCATATTTGGCGTCGATCTCGCGTTGCCGGTCAGCCAGGAAGGGCTGAATGGCCCACATCGCCTCGGGGCTCGACACCGCCGCTGCCCGGGCCTTGAACTGGGCCAGTGTGTCAGCCAGTTCCGCATCGAGCGCCTGGTCAAACAGGCGACGTGACAGGCTCTTCTCGGCCTGCGTCCACGTCAGGTTGTGCATCGCGCTCGCCAATGAGGGTCCACCGGGTGTGCGCTCACGCCGGCTGGGCGTGCAGGCGAACACCGAGCGCACGCGCCACCTTGAGCACCGTGGCGAAGCTGGGATTTCCGCCTTCGCTGAGCGCACGATAAAGGCTCTCGCGGCTCAGGCCAGCCTCCTTGGCGACCAGGCTCATGCCCTTGGCGCGAGCGATGTCACCCAGTGCGCGTGCAATGCCGGACACGTCATCGGGAGCGTCCTCGAGCCAGGCATCCAGATACGCCGCCATCTCCTCAGGCGTGCGCAGATGCTCGGCCACATCGTACGAGGACGTCTTGACCTTGGGGGTCGACTTGCGGGCAGCAGTGGCCATATTCACTCTCCGTACAACTGGGCCAGGCGAATGGCCCTGGCAATGTCCTTGGACTGGGTCGACTTGTCACCGCCGATGAGCAGCAACAGCAAGCGGTCACCGCGCTGGGTGTAGTACACACGGTAGCCTGGGCCCACATCGACCTTGAGCTCCGAGACGCCGTGAGTCAGGCAATGCGGTGCGCGCCCGGATTGCCATGGACGAGCCTGTCGACACGCATCAGGATGCGCGCACGCCCGGCAGTGTCCTTGAGGCTGTCAATCCACTCGCGATACTCGTTCGTCTTCTCGACGCGCATGGCCGGATTGTAGCCCAAAAGCTACATCCGGAACCATCTTGTGCATGGCACTGAATGCCTCGCCCGGAGCGTGACGAGTCATCGCCCGCCGTTGCTGCCCGCCGAAGCCCGCCCACCCCAGCGTACCGTCAACACCAACGGAAAGTGGTCACTGGTATAGCGCCCCCGCAATGAATCGGTCAGCACCGCATAGTCCAGCACCCGCACCCCCGGGCTGACGAAGAGGTAGTCGATGCGCTCCTCCGCCGCCGCATCCCACTGGAACGCATTGAAGGTGCCCATCGGCCCATAGGGTGGTGACTCGCTCAGCTCGCGCGCATCGCGCAGCGCGGCCCGCATGATCGCCACCGGCTCGCTGTCGGGGGTGGCGTTGAAGTCGCCCAGGCACAGCACCGGCAGGCCCTGGGACAGGGCCTTCACCCGCTCGACCAGCAGCCGCGCCGATTCGCGGCGCGACACCGCGGCCTCGTGGTCGAAGTGGACCGAGAAGGTGATGAAGCGCTGGCCGCTGGCGCGGTCGCGCAGCCGGGCCCAGGTGGCCAGGCGGTGGCAGCAGTTCGAATCCCAACTCATCGACGGTTTGTCGGGCGTGGCGCTGAGCCAGAAGTCGCCGTGGTCCTCCAGCGCCAGGCGCTCGCGGCGGAAGAAGATGGCCGAGTGTTCGCCACCCTCGCGGCCATCGTCGCGGCCCACCCCCACGCGGGCCCAGCCGGGCATGGCTTCCAGGTCATGGATCTGGTCGATCAGGCCTTCCTGCGTGGCCACCAGGTCCAGGCGGTGGTAGCGGATCAGGGCCTTGACCTGCTCGCGGCGGTGCGGCCAGGCGTTGGGGCCGTCCTCGGGCTCGTTCAGGCGCAGGTTGTAGGTGGCCACCTTCAGCGGCGGTGCGGCCTGCGCGGCGCCGACCAGGCCCAGCAGCAGCGCCAGCAGCCAGGCCCTCATCGGGCGCTCCCCGCCTGCCACACCCGCACATGGTCCACCGCCATCGTCACCGGGAAGATGCTGTCGTCCACGCGCCCGCCCAGGTCACCGCCGATGGCGATGTTCAGCACCAGGAACTGCGGGCGGTCGAAGGGCCAGGCGTCGCCGCCGTGGTTGAGGTAGCGGTAGTGCGCCACGCCGTCGATGCCGAAGTCGATGTGCGTGGGCGTCCAGTGCATCTGGTAGTCGTGGAAGGCGGTGCACACGTCGGTCAGCGTGCGCTCGGCCCCGCTGCCCCAGGCGCCGCTGCCGGCCTGGGTGTGCACGGTGCTGAAGACGCGGTCGGGTCGCTCGCCGATCTGCTCCAGGATGTCCAGCTCACCATCGGCCGGCCAGCGCCCGCCGCTGCCCACCATCCAGATCGCCGGCCAGGTGCCCTGGCCGCAGGGCAGCCTGGCGCGGATCTGGAAGAAGCCGTAGGTCCAGTCGCCTCGTCCCTTGGTGATCAGCCGTGCCGAACTGTAGGGCTGGCCGCCCCAGTCGGGCTGCTCGCGCAGCGCTTCGCGGCGGGCGGTGATGTGCAGTTGGCCGCCCTGCACCACCGCGTTCTCGGCGCGGCGGTCGCTGTAGTACTGGGCCTCCTTGTTGTACCAGCCCTCGCGGTTGCGGTGGGTGTCGTGCACCCAGCGCGCGGGGTCGGGCAGGCCGTCGCGGTCGAACTCGTCGGACCAGACCAGCGTGTAGCCGGCGGGCACGGCCAGGCGCTCGGGCAGCGGCGCGGTGAGCGGCTGCACGCGCTGGGGCGGGCTGCTGCAGCCGGCCAGCGCCAGCAGCGCGGCGCACAGGGCGGTGGCCAGCGCCTTCATGCGCGGGCTCCGGCGCGCCAGCGCGTCAGCGCGTCGCGGTAGGCGCGGGCGCTGGCCTTGGGGGTGCGCGCCAGGGTGGCGTAGTCGACATGCACGATGCCGAAGCGCTTGGCATAGCCGCTGGCCCATTCGAAGTTGTCCATCAGACTCCAGACGAAGTAGCCGGCCAGCGGCACGCCCTCCTGGGCGGCGCGCACCACGGCGGCGATGTGGGTGCGCAGGTAGTCGATGCGGTCGTGGTCGTGCACCAGACCGTCGGCCTGCACCGGGTCGGGGAAGGCGCCGCCGTTCTCGGTGATGTAGGTGGGGGGCAGCGCGTAGTCGCTGTGCAGGCGGGTGAGCAGCGCGTGGAAGCTGTCTGGGCAGATCTCCCAGCCCATGTCGGTCACCGGCAGGCCGTGCGCGGCCGGGTCCCAGGGTCCGGCGCTGCTGGACACGTTGCGGGTGTAGTAGTTGACCCCCAGCCAGTCCAGCGGCTGCGCAATGGCCGCCAGGTCGGTCGGTTCCATGCGCGGCGCGTCGCGCCCCAGATCGGCCCACACGTCCTCGGGGTAGCGGCCCCGCAGCAGCGGGTCCATGTACCAGCGCAGACCGCGGCCGTCCTGCAGGTGCGCCAGCGCCTGGTCGGCCGGGTCGGGGGTGGCCGGATCCTGCGGCGACATATTCAGCACGATGCCCAGCGGCGCGGTGGCGCCGTCGGCACGCAGGGCCTGCAGCGCCAGGCCATGACTCAGCAGCAGGTGGTGGCTGACCTGGGCAGCGGCGGCGCGGCTCTTCTGGCCGGGCGCGAAGATGCCCAGCTCATGGCCCAGGGTGGCGATCACCCAGGGCTCGTTGTGCGTGGCGATGCTGGCCAGCCGGTCGCCCAGGCGGCGCTGCACACCGCGCGCATAGTCGACAAAGCGGTGCACGGTGTCGCGCGCCACCCAGCCGCCCTGGGTCTGCAGCACCTGCGGCAGATCCCAGTGGTACAGCGTGGCGAAGGGCTGGATGCCGCGCGCCAGCAGTCCGTCGACCAGCCGGTCGTAGAAGCCCAGACCCTCCTCGCTCCACGGCCCCCAGCCCTGCGGCTGCACGCGCGGCCAGCTGATCGAGAAGCGGTAGGCGTCCACGCCCAGGCTGGCGATCAGGTCCAGGTCCTCATCCAGGCGGTGCACATGGTCGCAGGCCACGCTGGCGTCGCTGCCGTCGGCGATGGCGCCGCTCTGGCGGCAGAACACGTCCCAGATCGACTCGCCCTTGCCGTCGTCGTGGGCGGCGCCCTCGATCTGGAAGGCGCTGGTGGCCACGCCCCAGACGAAGTCGCTCGGCAGGCGGTGCTCGGGATCGATGGGCAGGCTCATGGTCACTTGACGGCGCCGGCCGTCAGACCGGCGATGAGTTGGCGTGAGCTGATCGCGAACAGCACGATCAACGGCAAGGTGGCGATGGCCGAGCCGGCCATCAGCGCGCCCCATTCGGTGCTGCTGGGCGCCTGCAGCGTGCGCAGCGCCAGCGGCAGCGTGTAATGGGCGGTGCTGCGCATCACCACCAGCGGCGCCATGAAGTTGTTCCACGAGCCGATGAAGGTGACCAGGCCCAGCGTGCCCAGCGCCGGGCGCAGCAGCGGCAGCGCAATGCGCCAGTAGATGCCCCACTCGCTGCAGCCGTCCATGCGCGCGGCCTCGACCAGCTCCTTCGGGATGGCGCTGCCGGCGTACTGGCGCACCAGGAAGATGCCGAAGGCACTGGCCGCGCCGGGGATGTACAGCGCGCGGTGCTGGTCGATCCAGCCCAGCGCGTCCATCACCATGAAGGTGGGGATCATGTTCATGAAGGTGGGCAGCAGCATCGTGCCCATCACGAAGCCGAACAGCGCGTTCTTGCCGCGGAACTCCAGCCGCGCGAAGGCATAGCCGCCCATCGAACAGAACAGCAGCGTCAGGCCGGTGGACATCAGCGCCACGTACAGGCTCCAGCCCACGTTGTGCCAGAACGGCAGCTTGGCGGTCAGGATGCCCAGGTTCTCCAGCAGCGCGCTGCCGAAGAAGGCCGGCGGCGGCAGGCGGAAGATCTCGCCCCGCGGGTGCGTGCCGAAGACGAACATGAACCAGAACGGCGCCAGCATCAGCAGCGCGCCGGCCCCCACCACGGCGTAGGCGGCGCCGGTGGCCAGCGACGGGGTGGTGGCGCGCTTCATTCGCTGGGCTTGAGCAGTCGGTGCGTCAGCCAGGTCATGCCCAGCACCACCAGGAACAGCAGCCAGGACATGGCGCTGGCGCCGCCGAAGTCATTGAAATCGAAGGCCATGCGGTAGAGGTACATGGCCGCGGTCATGCCGGCCTGGTCCGAGCCGCCGCGGCCATTGGTCAGCACGAAGGGCTCCTCGAACAGCTGCAGCCCGCCGATCACGCTGAGCGTGACGCCGAAAAAGATCATCGGCTTGAGCGAGGGCAGCGTGATGTGCAGGAACTGCCGCCAGGGCGTGGCGCCGTCCAGCGCGGCGGCCTCGTACAGGTCGCGCGGAATGGTCTGGATGGCCGCCAGGTACAGCACCAGGTTGAAGCCCAGGAAGCGCCAGAACACCACCATCGCGATCGCTGGCTTGATGAACTCGGGGCGGTTGAGCCAGTCGATGCCGCTGATGCCGGCCAGGCGCTGCAGCGTGGTGTTGACCAGGCCGTAGTCGGTGGAGAAGAAGGACGCGAACAGGATGGCCACCGCCACCGTGCTGGTGATGTAGGGCAGGAAGTACGCGCCCACCACCCAGTCGCGGCCGCGGCGCACGCGGCGGTCGATGAAGGCCGCCAGCGGCAGCGCCACCAGGTGCTGCGGCACGCCCGACATCACCGACAGCCACAGCGTGTTCCACAGCCCCTTCCAGAACCACTCGTCGCCGATGGCGAAGGCGAAGTTGTCCAGGCCCACCCAGTGCATCGCGCCCAGGCCGCCGGTGGGCTCCCAGGACTGGAAGGCCAGCCACAGCGAGAACAGCAGCGGGAACAGGCCGAACACCGCGAACAGCGCAAAGAAGGGCGCCACGAACAGGTAGGGTGCCCAGGTGGGCGGGATCCAGGCGCGGCGTGGTGAGGTCATCGGTTGGCCCGCCTCTCCAGCAGCCGCGCGGCGTCCTGCAGCGCCTGGGTGATGTCCTTGCCGTGGTCCATCACCTTGTCCAGCTCGCCGCCCACCACCTCCTCGGCAAAGGCGTTCTGCTTGTGCACCGGCACTGCGGGCAGGCGACGCGCGGTGTCGCGCCACTGGCGCCGCGCGCGCTGACCACCCAGGAAGGGCAGCGGCTCGTCAAAGAACGGATCGTCCAGCGTGGCCAGCAGCGTGGGAAAGGCGTCGAACTGCTTGAAGGCCAGCAGCTGCACCGCCGGGTCCAGCGTCATCATCCGGATGAAGTCCCAGGCCAGCGCCTTGGTGGCGGGGTCGGAGCGGCGCGGGATGGCGTAGCTGGAGCCGCCATAGCCGATCAGCGCCCCCTCGGGCAGCGGCGCGGCGCGCCACAGGCCGGCGGTTTCGGGTGCCAGCCAGCCGCTGAGCTGGCCGGCCATCCAGGCGCCGCTGAGCGCGGTGGCCACGCGACCGCGGCGCAGCGCCTCGACCCACTCGTTGGTCCAGATCATGTAGCGGCCGTCCAGGCGCTCCTGGCGCACCTGGCGCGCCAGCGTGAAGCCGCGCACGAAGCGCGCCGAGGTGACCTGCGGGTGATTGTCGGCGCCGTAGTACAGGCCGTCACCCGGGGCGATGCCGGTGCGCGCGACGATGTCCTTGAGCTCCAGCGCATGCCCCACCAGCCTGGCGCCGGTGCGGGCCTGGATCTGGCGGCCGGCGTCGAGGTAGCTGTCCCACGAGGCGCTCAGGCGCGCCGGATCGACGCCCGCCTTGTCCAGCACATCGGCGCGGTAGAACATCGTGCCCGGGCCCACGTCGGCCGGCGCCGCCACCAGCTCGCCGCGGCGGTTGCGGCCCTGCTCGTAGGCGCCACGGATCCAGCGTGGCGCATCGGCCTCGATGCTGAAGGGCGGCTGGCGCAGGTCCTCCAGGCCGCTGCCCTGGCCGAAGCGGCCGACGAAGCCGATCTCCAGCGCCATCACGTCGGGCAGGTGCGAGGCGGTGGACAGCGCCGTGGTCATGGCCGTGTGGTGGTCCATCCACTGGCGGCTGATCACCTCCAGCGCCACGCCGGGGTGGCGTTCACGCCAGCGCGGTGCCATGCCCTCGATCAGCTTGTCCAGCAGCGGAAAGGCCGCCACGCTGAGCCGGCGCGGCGTCTGCGCCTCAGCCGGGCCAGCGGCGGCACCCATGCACCAGGCGCCGGCCGCGCCAAGAACGCGGCGGCGGGTGAACGGGGGAGCAAGCGGAGGGCGGGACACGCGGGCAGAGGGTCTGGAAACGCCCGCGATGTTAATGTTTCATTAAACTATGAACGCTCGGGGCTTACCCTGGCGGGCCCGCCGCCGGCCACCTGCGGCAGGCAGGCGCGCGCCAGCAGGCCGCGCGGCGAGGCCGGCAGCAGGCGCACCTGGCCGGCGTGGCGCTCGACGATCTCGCGCACGATGGCCAGGCCCAGGCCGCAGCCGCTGCCGTCGTGGCGGGCGCGAGTGAAGCGCTCGAACATGCGTTCGCGGTCCGGCTCGGACAGGCCGGGGCCGTCGTCCTCGACCTCCATGCAGACCTGCCCGCCACCCTGGCGCACCCGCACCGTCACCACACGGCCGGCGCCGGCATAGCGCACCGCGTTGTCGATCAGGTTGTGCAGCGCCTCGCGCAGCAGCAGCGCGATGCCTTCCACCTGGGTGTCCTCGGGCGGCGGCGCCGGCTCGGGCTCGTCGTAACCCAGGTCCACACCGGCGGCCAGGGCGCGCGGCACCCATTCGGCGGTCAGCTCGCGCGCCAGCCGCGCCAGGTCCAGCACCGCGCGGTCCTGGCGCGAGGCCGACTCGGGCTCGGCGCGCGCCAGCGTCAGCAACTGGTTGACCAGGTGCGCGCTGCGCGCGGCGCTCTCGTGCACCCGGGTCAGCCGGGCCTGCAGCGCCGGGTCGGTGGCCTCGCGCAGCGCCAGCTCGGTCTGGCTCTTCAGGCCGGCCAGCGGCGTGCGCAGCTGGTGCGCGGCGTCCGAGATGAAGCGCTTCTGCGCCGCCACGCTGTGCTGCACCTCGGCCAGCAGGGTGTTGATCGCGCGCGCCAGCGAGCGCACCTCGGGCGGCGCCGCCTCGATCTCGATCGGCGCCAGGTCGTTGGCGGTCTGGCCCTGCACCCGCTGCTGCAGCTGGTCCAGCGGCTGCAGGCCGGCGCGGATGCCGGCCCAGACGATCAGCGTCATCAGCACCACCAGCGCCGACAGCGGCAGCGCGGTGTCGACCAGGATGCGTCGCGCCAGCTCTTCGCGGTTGGCGCGCGAGCGGCCCACCTGCACCAGCATCATGCCGTCCGACGCGCCCTCGGCCGCAAAGGGCAGGTACAGCGCCACCATGCGCACCGGCTCGGGCGCGGCCTCGGTGCGGGCCGGGTCGGGCAGCAGGCTGTCGTAGTGGTAAGGCTCGCCCAGGCGCGGCTCGGGGATGTCGGGCACCGGCAGGTTGGGCGTGCCGATCAGGAACTGACCCGGCGGCGAGCTGACGGCGTAGAGCACGCGGTCGGACGGGTCGGCCTCCAGGATCTCCTGCGCCGAGCGCGGGAAATCGATGTACAGGCCGGTGGCGGTGGGCTTGATCTGCCGCGCCAGCGCACGCGATGCCTGCACCAGGCTGGCGTCGATCGCCTCCTGCACATAGTGGCCGGCCAGCTTGTAGGTGAAGCCCGCCGCCGCCAGCCACAGCACCACCTGCGGCAGCAGCAGCCACAGCAGCAACTGGCGGTGCAGCGAGCGCGCACCGGGCAGGCGGGCCAGGTGACGCAGGCCGTTCATGCCTCAGGCGCGGGTGGTGTCGGGTTCGAGCAGGTAGCCCAGCCCGCGCACCGTGCGGATCGACAGGCCGGAGTCCTCCAGCTTGCGGCGCAGCCGGTGGATGAAGACCTCGATCGAGCCGGCCGCCCCGGGATCGGCGCCATCGGCGGCCCAGGCCTGGACGATCTCGTCCTTGGTGACCACCTGCTCGCGGCGGCTCAGCAGCAGCTCCAGCAGCAGCCACTCGCGCGGGCTGAGCTCCAGCGCCTGGCCGTCCACCGTGGCGCGGCGCGCGGGCCGGTCGAAAACCAGCCGGCCCAGGCCGATGTCGCCGGTGGCCGGGCGGCTGCGGCGCAGCAGCGCATGCAGCCGCGCTTCCAGCTCAGGGAAGTCGAAGGGCTTGGTGAGGTAATCGTCGGCCCCGGCGTTCAGCCCGGCAACGCGGTCGGCCAGGCTGTCCAGCGCGGTCAGCACCAGCACCGGCACCGGCTTGCGCGCCTCGCGCACGCGGCGCAGCACGGTCAGGCCGTCCACCATGGGCAGGCCCAGGTCCAGCACCGCCACATCCCAGGGCTGGCGCAGCAGCAGGTACTCGGCCACCGCGCCGTTGGGCGCGTGCTCGACCTGGAAGCCGGCCCGCTGCAACTGGGCCGACAGCGCGTCGGCCAGGATGGCGTCGTCCTCGGCCAGCAGCAGCGTGGGGGTGGTGGGCATGGTGGCCCGGACTGTAGCGCGCGACGTGGCGGGAAGTGGACAACCTAGGGTTAACGTTCAATTAACAACATTTCCATCTCGTTAAGAATCAGCGCAAGGTGCCGCAGTGCACTGCCCGCTTCCCGTTCCAACCACAGGAGACATCCCATGACACATGCCCGCGCTCGACAGCGGCGCTCTCTCTCGTCGCCCGGCACCCCGGTGGTGCGTCTGTCGCCGCTGGCACTGGCCAGCCTGGTGGTGCTGGGCCTGCCGGCCGGCCCGGCGCTGGCACAGGACGCGCAGGACACCCAGTCGGTGGTCGTGACCGGCATCCGCCGGGCGATCGAGACCTCGGTGGCCATCAAGCGCGAGTCCACCTCGGTGGTCGAGGCCGTCTCGGCCGAGGACCTGGGCAAGCTGCCCGACATCAGCATCGCCGAGTCGCTGGCCCGCCTGCCCGGCCTGACCGCGCAGCGCGTGAACGGCCGCGACCAGGTGCTGTCGGTGCGCGGCATGGCGCCCAAGTTCGGCGTCACGCTGCTCAATGGCCGCGAGGTGGTCTCCACCGGCGACAACCGCTCGGTCGAGTTCGACCAGTTCCCGAGCGAGCTGATCAACGGCGCCGTGGTCTACAAGACGCCCGATGCCAGCCTGGCCAGCCAGGGCCTGGCCGGCACGGTCAACATGAGCACGGTGCGGCCGCTGGACTTCCGCGAGCGCATCATCAGCGTCGGCGTGCGCGGCGAGCGCAACAGCAACGGCGCCCAGGTGCCCGGCAGCAGCGCCACCGGCAACCGCCTGAGCGTGTCCTATGTCGACCAGTTCGCCGACAACACCGTCGGCCTGGCGCTGGGCTTTGCCCACCTGGACAGCACCAGCCAGGAGCGCTACTTCAAGCACTGGTGGTGGGGCAATTCGGCGATCTGGGGCGGCGCCTTCCGCGGCCTGGAGAACACCGACCCGTCCAAGGCGCCGCACACGCTGCAGGGCTTCGAGACCGGCGTCACCGCCACCAAGCAGGTGCGCGACGGCGCCCTGGCCGTGCTGGAGTTCAAGCCCAACAAGGACATCCGCAGCCAGGTCGACCTGTACTACTCCAAGTTCAGCCAGGACGCCCAGGGCCGCGAGCTGCAGGCTGACCTCGGGCCGAACTGGTCGGGCGACGGCACCCCCGGCCACGAGGCCAACGGTGGCCCGATCTACAGCAACGTCAAGACCCAGCTCATCGGCAATGACCGCTACCTGGTGGGTGGCCGCGTCACCAACGTCGATCCGCGCATCCTGACCCGCTACGGCCAGCGCGATGACAACATCACCGCCCTGGGCTGGAACACCGAAGCCAACCTGGCCGCCGGCTGGAAGGGCGTGGCCGACCTGAGCTGGTCGAAGGCCAAGCGCGACGAACTGGTGGGCGAGGCCTATGCGTCGGCCACCACCCTGGGCGGCTTCGACTTCGTGGCCAATCCCAATGGTGGCTTCTCGCAGTTCACCCCGCTGGGCAACTACGGCGACGCCAACAACATCCAGCTGCGCGGCCTGTCGGGCTGGGGCAACCTCAACGGGGTCGGGCAGGCGGGCTCGCTGTCGCCGATCCATGTCAGCGACGAGCTCAAGTCGCTGCGCCTGGGGGCCAAGAAGGACCTGGAGTGGGGCGTCGTCAGTGGCTTCGAAGGGGGTGTCAACTACTCGCAGCGCAGCAAGGACCGCAACAGCACCCAGACCATCTATGCGCTGAAGAACGGCACCACCTGCGTCGGCAACGATGTCTGCCAGCCCTTCCCGGCCGGCCTGTTGCAGTCGCCGGTGAACATGGCCTTCTCGAAGGTGCCGGGCCTGGTCAGCTTCGACATGATGGCGGCCATCAATGCCGGCCTGTACAACTCGGGCGTGGTCAACCAGTCCTCGGCGCCGGGGCGGATCTGGGGTGTCGACGAGAAGGTCACCACCGCCTACGGCAAGGTCGACCTGGACTTCAACGCCGGCGTGCCGGTGCGCGGCAACCTGGGTCTGCAGGTGGTGCATGCCAACCAGAGCTCGACCGGTCTGGCGTGGGACGCCAACGCCAATGCGGCCACGCCGATGACCTTCGGCACCAGCTACACCGACGTGCTGCCCAGCCTGAACCTGGTGGCTGAGCTGCAGCCCTCGCTGCTGATGCGCTTCGGCCTGGCCAAGGTGGTGGCGCGGCCCAACATGGACGACATGCGCGCCGGCTTCTCGGCCAGTGTGGCCACCAGCGGCCAGGACCTGGGCAAGTGGTCCGGCTCGGGCGGCAACCCCTTCCTAGAGCCGTGGCGCGCCCGGGCGATCGACATCTCGCTGGAGAAGTACTTCGGCAAGCGCAGCTATGTGTCGGTAGCGGGCTTCCACAAGAAGCTGGCGAACTCGATCTATGTCGAGGACTTCCAGTTCGACTTCACCGGCTTCCCCAACACCTCGGGCACCACACCGATCAGCAACATCGGCAAGCTCACCGCGCCGGTCAACGGCAAGGGCGGTCATGTGGCCGGCCACGAGGTCACCGCCGCGCTGGAAGGCAACCTGGTGAGCCCGATGCTGGACGGCTTCGGCATCATCGCCAGCTACTCGCACACGGTGAGCAACCTGCCGGGCACGGCCAATGACGGCAAGGCCGCGCTGAACCGCAGCCTGGAGGGCCTGTCGGGCGAGGTCTACTCGCTGCAGGGCTACTACGAGAAGAACGGCTGGCAGTTCCGCGTGGCGCAGCGCTACCGCTCGAAGTTCGTGGCGGAAGTGCGCGGCGTGTGGATCGACAAGTCGCTCTCGGCGATCGACGCCGAGAAGATCACCGACCTGCAGCTGGGCTACAGCTGGGAGTCGGGTCCGCTCAAGGGCGTGTCGGTGCTGCTGCAGGTCAACAACCTGGACAACACGCCGTACAAGACCGCGCTGGCGGATGACTCGTCCACCTCGACGCCGCTGCGCATGATGCCCGAGCGCTACATCGAGTACGGTCGCCGCTACCTGCTGGGCGTGAACTACAAGTTCTGACCCTGGCCCGCGAACGGGGCGGTCCTGGCGCAACCCGCGACCAGGCCGCCCCGGTCGCTCCTCCGACACGACCACGACGCCACGATGTTCGATGCTCCGACGGCGCGCCAGCTGCGCCGCACCGATTTCCCGCCCGACTTCCGCTGGGGCTGCTCCACCTCCTCGTACCAGATCGAGGGCGCCGTCGATGAAGGCGGCCGCGGCGAATCGATCTGGGACCGCTTCTGCGCCCAGCCCGGACGCATCCGCGACGCCAGCAGCGGCGCGGTGGCCTGCGACCATTACCACCGCTGGCCCGAGGACCTGGACCTGGCGCAATCGCTGGGCGTCAACGCCTACCGGTTTTCCATCGCCTGGCCCCGCATCCAGCCCAGCGGCCGCGGACCGGCGCTGCAGGCCGGCCTGGATTTCTACGAACGCCTGGTCGACGGCATGCTCGAACGCGGCCTGCAGCCCTGGGCCACGCTCTACCACTGGGACCTGCCGCAGGCGCTGCAGGACGCCGGTGGCTGGGTGCAACGCGAGACGGTGGACGCCTTCGTCGACTACGCCGGCCTGGTGGTGCGGCGCCTGGGTGACCGGGTGCGCCACTGGATCACCCACAATGAGCCCTGGTGCACCGCCTTCCTGGGCCATGCCGAGGGCTGCCACGCGCCCGGCGTGCAGGACTTCGGCGCCGCGATCCAGGTCTGCCACCACCTGCTGCTGTCGCACGGCCTGGCGGTGCCGGTGATCCGCGCCGCCTGCCCCGGCGCGCAGGTGGGCATCACGCTGAGCCTGCACCCCATCCATGCGGCCAGCGACTCGGCCGCCGACCAGGCCGCGGTGCAGCGCCACGACGGCCTGCGCAACCGCTGGTTCCTGGACCCGCTGCACGGCCGGGGCTACCCCGCCGACACGCTGGCCCTGCTGGGCGACCGGGCGCCGCAGGTGGCCCCCGGTGACCTGCAGGCCATCGCCACCCGCACCGATTTCCTGGGCGTCAACTACTACTTCCCTGAAGAGGTGGCCGATGCACCCGGCCAGGGTCCGCTGGCCACCCGCGTGGTCGAACGCGAGGGCGTGCCGCGCACCGCCTTCGGCTGGGAGGTCTCGCCCGAAGGCCTGGTCGAGCTGCTCACCCGTGTGCAGCGCGACTACACCCCCGGCCCGATCTACCTGACCGAGAACGGCTCGACCTGGGACGACACGCTGGGCCCCGATGATCAGGTGCCGGACGAGCAACGTCTGGACTACCTGGCGCGCCACCTGGCCGCCGCGCGCGAGGCGATGCGCCAGGGCGTGCTGCTCAAGGGCTACTTCGCCTGGAGCCTGCTCGACAATTTCGAGTGGGCCGAGGGCTACACCCGCCGCTTCGGGCTGACCTATGTCGACTACCCGACGCAGCGGCGCATCCTGAAGGCCAGCGGGCAGTGGTACGCCCGCTTCCTCCACGCCTGAGACACTGCATGCCGATGCGCCGACTGCCCCGCTCCCTGCTGCCCGCCGCCCTGGCCCTGGCCATGGCGGCGCCGCAGGCCGCCCCCACGCCCCCCGCCCCGGCGGCCTCCCCCGCACCGGGCCCGCGCGCCGAGGTCATCCACTGGTGGACCTCGGGCGGCGAGTCGGCGGCCGTGAAGACGCTGGCCGACGCCTACCGCGCCGCCGGCGGCGTCTGGGTGGACATGGCGGTGGCGCTGGGCGAGCAGGCGCGCGCGGTGGCGGTCAACCGCATCATCGGCGGCAACCCGCCCACCGCGGCGCAGTTCAACACCACCAAGCAGTTCCACGACATCGTCGAGCAGGGCCTGGTGGTGCCGATGGACGAGGTGGCACAGAAGGACGGCTGGGACCGCTTCCTGCCCGAGATCGTGCTCAGCGCGATCCGCATCAAGGGCCACTATTACGCGGTGCCGGTGAACATCCACATGCCCACCTGGATCTGGTACTCCAAGGCGGCGTTCAGGCAGGCCGGCATCAGCGCCGAGCCGCGCACGATGGAAGAGCTGTTCGCCGCGCTGGACAAGCTCAAGGCCGCCGGCCTGGTGCCGCTGGCGCATGGCGGCCAGGCCTGGCAGGACAACACCGTCTTCACCGCGGTGCTCACCAATGTGGGCGGGCGCGAGCTCTACCTGAAAGTGCTGCGCGACCGCGACCCCGCAGCCATCAACTCCGAGGCCTTCCGCCAGGTGCTGCTGACCTTCAAGCGCCTGCAGGGTTATGTCGACAAGGGCTCGCCCGGGCGCAACTGGAACGACGCCACCGCCATGCTGATCAGCGGCAAGGCCGGTGTGCAGTTCATGGGCGACTGGGCCAAGGGCGAGTTCGCCCAGGCCCGCCAGGTGGCCGGGCGCGATTACGGCTGCATCCCCGGCTTCGGACCGCAGGCGCCCTACATCATCCAGGGCGACGTGTTCGTCTTCCCGCGCCAGAAGACGCCCGGTGTGCAGCCGGCCCAGCAGTTGCTGGCCCATGTGGTGACCCAGCCCGCCACGCAGGTGGAGTTCAGCCTGCGCAAGGGCTCGATCCCGATCCGCACCGATGTCGACGTCAGCAAGCTCGACATCTGCGCCCAGCAGGGCGTGGCGGCGATGAAGGACAAGGCGCGCCAGCTGGGCAATGGCGAGCTCTACCTGACCCCCGACCAGAACGGCGCGCTGCAGGACATCCTGACCACCTACTGGAACCGCAACATTCCGGTCGAGAAGGTGCAGCGCGACATCCTCGCGGCACTGCGCAGTTGATGCCCCGCCCGCGGACTCTCCAGCGACTGCGCCGTGCCCTGGTCGGTTGGGCCGCCCTGGGCCCGCTGCTGCTGACCGTGCTGCTGGCCTACGGCGGCTCGGTGCTGTGGACGCTGAGGGTGTCCTTCAGCAGCTCGCGCACGCTGCCGGTGGACGACTTCGTCGGCCTCGCGCAGTACGAGCGGTTGCTGGGCAATGCCCGCTGGATGGAGTCCCTGCAGCACCTGGCGCTGTATGGCGGCCTGTTCATGCTGGCCTGCCTGGGCCTGGGCATCCTGCTGGCGGTGGCGATCGACCAGAAGGTGCGCGCCGAGGACCTGCTGCGCAGCCTCTTCCTCTACCCCTATGCGCTGTCCTTCGTGGCCACCGGCCTGGTCTGGCAATGGCTGCTGCAGCCCGATGGCGCGGTGGCGGCAGGCGTGCGGGCGCTGGGCGGCGAGGGCTTCGACTGGCTGATCGACCCCGACCGCGTTCTCTACACCCTGGTCATCGCCACCACCTGGCAGGCGGCCGGGCTGGTGATGGCCATCATGCTGGCCGGCCTGCGCGGCGTGGACCCGCAGCTGTGGCAGGCCGCGCGCGTGGATGGCATCCCGCGCTGGCGGGTGCTGCTGCAGATCGTGCTGCCCTCGCTGGGCCCGTCGCTGGCCACCGCCACGGTGCTGCTGTTCACCGGCGTGGTCAAGCTCTTCGACGCGGTGGTGGCCATGACCCAGGGCGGCCCGGGCAACGCCAGCGATGTGCCGGCACGCTTCATCATGGACCACCTGTTCGGCCGCGCCAACATCGGCCTGGCCTCGGCCGGCGCGGTGCTGATGCTGCTGAGCGTGCTGGTGCTGGTGGCGCCGCTGCTGTACTGGCGCGCCCGCCGACAGGAGGCCGCATGACGCGCCGCCGCCTGACGCGCCGTCTGGATGTGGGCCGGCTGGGCCTGGTCGCCTTCCTGCTGCTGTCGGCACTGTTCTTCGTGCTGCCGCTGTGGGCGATGGTGGTCACCTCGCTGAAGGACATGGACCAGATCCGCGCCAGCAGCCCCCTGGCCTGGCCCGACAACCCCACGCTGCAGGCCTGGCAGGCCGCCTGGAGCGAGGCCTGCGCCGGCGTGGACTGCGGCGGCGTGCGCAGCGGCTTCTGGAACTCGGTGGCGATCGCCCTGCCCTCCACGCTGCTGCCCATTGGGGTGGGCGCGCTCAATGGCTACGCGCTGTCCTACTGGCAGCCACGCGGCGCCGGCTGGCTGTTCGGCGCGCTGCTGCTGGGCGGCTTCCTGCCGGTGCAGGTGATGATCTACCCCCTGGTCAAGACGCTGGCCGCCGGCGGCCTGTTCGGCACGCTGCCGGCCATCGTGCTGGTGCACCTGGTGTTCAGCATGCCGGTGATGACGCTGCTGTTTCGCAACCACTTCCTGTCGCTGCCGCGCGAGCTGTTCCTGGCGGCGCGGGTGGACGGCGCCGGCTTCTGGCGCGTCTTCGTGCAGCTGATGCTGCCGATGTCGCTGCCCATCATGGTGGTGGCCGGCATCATCCAGGTCACCGGCGTGTGGAACGACTACCTGCTGGGCCTGGTCTTCGCCGGCCCCGATTGGCAACCGATGACCGTGCAGCTCAACAACATCGTCAACACCAGCACTGGCGAGCGCCGCTATGACCTGAACATGGCCGCCACGCTGCTGACCTCGCTGGTGCCGCTGCTGGTGTACTTCGGCTCGGGCCGCTGGTTCGTGCGCGGCATCGCCGCCGGAGCCGTCAAGTGAGCCGCCTGGTCCTGCGACAGCTGGCCGCCGGGCACGGCCGCGCGCCGGTGTTCCAGGGCCTGGACCTGGAGGTGGCCGACGGCGAATTCATCGTGCTGCTGGGCCCGTCCGGCTGCGGCAAGAGCACGCTGCTGCACGCGATCGCCGGCCTGGTTGAGGTGCGGCAGGGACAGGTGCTGATCGGCGGGCACGACATGACCGACGCCGACCCCGCCGAGCGCGGCATCGGCATGGTGTTCCAGTCCTACGCGCTCTACCCGACGATGACGGTGGCCGGCAACATCGGCTTCGCGCTGCGCGTGGCCGGGCTGCCAGCCGCTGAGGTGGCGCAGCGCGTGCAGCGCGTGGCCCGCCTGCTGCAGCTCGAGCCGCTGCTGCAGCGCAAGCCCGCGCAGCTGTCGGGCGGGCAGCGCCAGCGGGTGGCCATCGGCCGCGCGCTGGTCCGCGAGCCGGCGCTGTTCCTGTTCGACGAGCCGCTGTCCAACCTGGACGCCCAGTTGCGCACCGAGCTGCGGCGCGAACTGAAGCTGCTGCATCGCCAGCTGGGCTCGACCATGGTGTACGTCACCCACGACCAGGTCGAGGCCATGACCCTGGCCACCCGCCTGGTGGTGATGCACGAGGGCCGCATCCAGCAGGTCGGCACACCGGCCGAGGTCTACGGCCGCCCGGCCAACCGCTTCGTGGCCAGCTTCGTCGGCTCGCCGGGCATGGCCTTCGAAGCCGGCACCTTGCGCGTGGGCCCGCAGGGCCAGGTCTCGTTCGTGTCCTCGCGCCTGCAGCTGCTGCTGGACCCGGCCACGCTGGACCACCCGCCGCGCGACGGCCAGGCGGTGCATCTGGGCCTGCGCGCCGACCAGGTCCGGCTGCACCCCGACGGCCCCTATGAGGCAGCGGTGCAGCTGGTCGAACCGCTGGGCGGCCAGGCCGTGGTCTGGCTGGACCTGGGCGGCTGCCTGCTGGCCGCGCTGTGGTCCGAGCCGGTGCTGCCGGCGCCGGACCAGCGCCTGCGCTTCACGATCCATGCGGCCGGGGCGTCGGTGTTCGACGCCGCCACCGGCCAGCGTTGCTGAGAGCATCCTGATGAGCGAACTGCAATTCCAACCCGCGCGCCGCGTGGTCATCGTGGGCGGGGGCACCGCCGGCTGGATGACCGCCGCGGCCCTGTCCACCCTGCTCGGCCCGCTGCACGAGATCCACCTGGTCGAGTCCGACGAGATCGGCACGATCGGCGTGGGCGAGGCCACGATCCCCCACATCCGCGTCTTCAACCAGGCCCTGGGCATCAACGAGGACGACTTCATCCGCGCCACCCAGGGCAGCTTCAAGCTGGGCATCGAGTTCGTCAACTGGGGCCAGCTGGGCGACCGTTACATTCACGGCTTCGGCACCATCGGCCATGACTACCACGGCACGCCCTTCCACCACTGGTGGCTGCGCCGCCAGGCCGAGGGCCGCGGGGGCGATCTGGCCGCGGTGTCGATCAACACCGCCGCGCCGCTGCAGGCGCGTTTCATGCGCCCGCGCGCCGACATGGCCGGCTCGCCGCTGGCCGACATCGCCTACGCCTTCCACTTCGACGCCAGCCTGTACGCGCGCTTCCTGCGCGGCTTTGCCGAGCAGCGCGGCGTGCGCCGCCACGAAGGCCGCATCACCCGCGTGCACCAGCGCCCCGGCGACGGCTTCATCACCGGCGTCACGCTGGCCAGCGGCCAGCAGATCGACGGTGACTTCTTCATCGATTGCTCGGGCATCCGCGCGCTGCTGATGGAGCAGACGCTGATGGTGGGCTACGAGGACTGGCGCCACTGGCTGCCCTGCGACCGCGCGATCGCCGTGCCCTGCGCCAGCGTCGAGCCGCTGCTGCCCATCACCCGCTCCACCGCCCACAGTGCCGGCTGGCAATGGCGCATTCCATTGCAGCACCGCATCGGCAACGGCCATGTGTTCTGCAGCCGCTTCATGAGCGAGGACGAGGCACAGTCCATCCTGCTGAACCACCTGGACGGCGAGCCCCTGGCCGAGCCGCGCACCATCCGCTACGTCACCGGCCGGCGGCTGCGCTTCTGGGACCGCAACTGCGTGGCGGTGGGCCTGTCCAGCGGTTTCCTGGAGCCGCTGGAGTCCACCAGCATCCACCTGATCCAGACCGCGATCACCCGCATCATCCAGTTCTTCCCGCATGCCGGTTTCGACAGCGCCGACATCGCCGAATACAACCGCCAGACCCGCTACGAATACGAGCGCATCCGCGACTTCCTGATCCTGCACTACCACGCCACCGACCGCAGCGACTCGCCGTTCTGGAACCACTGCCGCACGATGGAGGTGCCCGAATCGCTGCGCCACCGCATGGCCCTGTTCCTCAGCAACGGCCGCGTGGTGCGCGAAGGCAACGAACTGTTCGCCGAGGCCAGCTGGTTCCAGGTGATGTATGGCCAGCGCATGCGCCCGCGCGCCTACCACCCGCTGGCCGCACAGCGTCCGCTGGCCGAGGTACAGGACTTCGTGGACGGTGTCGAACAGGTGATCGGCCGCTGTGTGCAGGTGATGCCCAGCCATGCCGAGTTCATCGCCGAGCACTGCGCCGCCCCCAGCCCGAAGGCCATGGCATGAAGCGCCTGCTCACGCTGTCCCTGCTGGCCGCCGCACTGGGCCTGGGCGCACCTGCGCAGGCCGCGCCGCGGGCCTGGGTCACCAGCGGCGACGGCCTGCAGCTGATGCAGGCGCAGCCGCCGCTGCGCCCCGCGCCAGCGCCGCGCGGGCAGCTGATCGAGGTCGACCCCGCCCAGCGCTTCCAGACCATGAGCGGTCTGGGCGCCAGCATCACCGACGCCTCGGCGCAGCTGCTGATGGCCCTGCCGCCGGCGCGCCGCAGCGCGCTGCTGCGCGAGCTGTTCGGCCGCCAGGGCGACGCGCTGGGTTTTTCGCTGACCCGGCTGACGATCGGCGCCTCGGACTTCTCCACCCGCCACTACAGCTTCAACGACCTGCCGCCCGGCCAGACCGATGAGGCGCTGGCCGGCTTCTCCCTGGCGCCGCAGCGCGCCGATGTGATCCCGGTGGTGCGCCAGGCGCGTGCAATCAACCCGCGCCTGCAGGTGATGGCCTCGCCCTGGAGCGCCCCCGGCTGGATGAAGACCAACGATTCGCTGATCCAGGGCAGTCTGCGGCGCGACCGGCACGGCGTGTTCGCCCGCTACCTGGTGCGCTATGTGGACGAGATGGCCCGCGAAGGCGTGCCGATCTTCGCGCTGACGGTGCAGAACGAGCCCCACTTCGAGCCCGGCGACTACCCCGGCATGCGCATCGAATCACAGGACCGCGCCGCGCTGGTGGGCCAGCACCTGGGCCCGCTGCTGGCCGGGCGCCAGCCACCGGTGCAGATCATCGAATGGGACCACAACTGGGACCAGCCGCAGGCGCCGCTGGAGATGCTGTCCGACGCCCAGGCCCGGCGCTTTGTCAGCGGCGTGGGCTGGCATTGCTATGCCGGCGACGCGCGGGTCCAGTCGGTGGTGCACGACGCCCACCCCGACAAGGACACCTGGTTCACCGAGTGCTCCGGTGGCCGCTGGAAACCGCACTGGCCCGAGACCCTGCCGTGGATGATGCGCCATGTGGTGATCGGCAGCATCCGCCACTGGGCGCGCGGCGTGCTGATGTGGAACCTGGCACTGGACGACCAGGGCGGCCCGCACCTGGGCGGCTGCCCCGACTGCCGCGGGGTGGTCAGCATCAACACCGCCACCGGCACGGTCACACGCAACCTGGAGTACTACGCGCTGGGCCACGTCAGCCGCTGGGTGCGGCCGGGTGCGGTGCGCATCGGCAGCTCACCGGGCCGTGACGGGATCGACAGCGTGGCCTTTCGCAACGCCGATGATGGCTCGGTGGTGCTGGCCCTGTGCAACTCGGCGCCCGATGAGCGCTGGCTGACGCTGCGCCTGAACGGGCGCAGCACCACGCTACGCCTGCCGCGCGAGAGTGTGGCCACGGTGGTGTGGCCCGGACCGGGCCGCCTCACGCCGCGGTAGCCTGGTCGCGGTACCGCTGCTGGATCACCCGCGCCAGCGCCTGCATCTCCTGCTCGGCGTGGCGCTGCCAGATGGCCTGGGTGAAGAACAGGCGCGCCAGCAGGTGGCGCCAGGCATTCGGAAAGACGATGCAGATGCTCAGCCCCAGCCGGCAGGCGGCCGGGCCATCCGGATCAAAACGAAAGCTCACCTCCGAGCGCGAGGTGCTGCGGAACAGACCCAGCACGCGGACCTGGCTCTGCGCGGACACCAGGTCCATCCGCCGCCCAGGCACCAGCGCGGCCACCCGGTACTGGTGCTGCACCCGCTGGAAGCCCGCCTGCTCCCAGACATCGATCACGGTGTCGGGGCCGAGGTGCTCGCCCCGCATCTCGTACTTCAGGTGGGCCGGGCTGAGCGCCAGGTAGAACTCGCGCACCCGCATGTAGACCTGGAACGCCGCCTCAGCAGGGCAGCGCGCGCCCAGTTCGGTGCCCACCTGCACCGCATGGCGCGGTGCCGCCACCACGCGCCACAGGCTGTGCAGCACCCAGCCCGCCAGCAGCGCCTGGACCAGGTGCCTCAGCATGCGTGCCTCGCCCAGCAGCGGCGCTGACAGCGTTCAGGATCCGACGCGCTGGAGGGCATAGGCGTTGCGCAGCGTGGCCGTGCCCGAGGCCGCGTGTTCGGTCTTGGACCAGGCCAGTGTCTTCGGGCCCACCGCCAGCACATGGCGGTCGATGCGGTCGTCCACGGCACGCTCGAAGGCGATCTGGCTGCCCTCGCCGCCCGCCTCGGCACGGGTGATTCGGTGCTGTGACGTGCCGGGCTTGGCAATGCCGGTGGACCACACCAGCGCCTGCGCCGCGAAATCAAAAGCCATGCGCTCGTAGGAGTACACCCGCTTGCCGGGGCCATCGTCGAACTCGAAGAACAGCGCCAGCTCCTGCGGCGCCGCCAGCGACACCGACAGCTGGCAGGGCAGCGTGACCCGCGTGTCCGGGCGGCTCCAGTCCAGGTAGGTCAGCGTGCCCGCCCATGCGCCCACGGCCGCCGCCAGCCAGGGGTGCGGTCGCGGGTCATACAGCGCCCGAGCGACACCCGGCAGGGTGGCTGTCAGCGTGGCGCCGAGTGCAGTGGTGAGCGCGGTGCGACGTTGCATCGTTCGATCTGAGCGAGAGCCAGGAACCGGGCGGGACATGCCCGCGCCATGATGACCGCATCCGGGCCGTCAGCCAAGAGCCTGACCGGTGATCCGCGCCGTGCTGGCACCCGAACTCACCCGGCCGCCGAGCCGCGCAAGGCCTGCCGCACCACCAGCTTCAGGCCGGACCACACCTCGCTGACCGCGCACACCTTGATGTCCACGTAGCCCAGCGGCAGCGCCAGTTCGCGGATCACGTCCTCGGTGACGGTGGTGGGCACCTTCGACGCCTTCTTCGGCCAGGACACCCACACCGCCGCGTCGGGCTGGAGCGACGCACGCAACTCGGCCAGCGCCTGCGCCAGCGTATCGCGCTGGGCCACGAACAGATGGACCAGCGTGGTGCTGGCCGTCACCGCCGGCTGGCGCTGGGTGCCCTCGGGCAGCGGCCCGTAGAGTGACGGCAGCTCGGGGGGTGGCTCCAGCACGACCAGGCGGGTGCTGGCCGTGATGCCCAGCTTCTTCAGCAGCGGCGTTCCTGAGTAACCGGCAGCCATGGTGTCTCCTCACTCACGCACAAGGGCATCGTGCACTCAGGCCCCAGGCCGGATGGCCCGGCTCGGCCAGGCGCGGCGCACCTGGTCCAGCCGCTGCGCCACGGATTCGTCGGCCTGCAGGCGCAGCAGCGGACATGAGCGCTGCGCCAGCCAGGCCTGGTGCCTGGCCAGGCTGCGGCCCTCCGGGGGGCCCTCGTCGTACTGCGCCGCCCAGCGCAGAAAGGCCTCGTCGGCGTGGCCCAGGTGCTCGATCTCCCGCTGCCGCAGCCGCTGCACCCGCAGCGCAGCCGGCAGGTACAGGAACACGATCAGGTCGAAGGCATCCTGCAGCTCGGCGCCCCAGCCCATGATCGAGCCGCTGAGCACCACGTCCTCGCCCGAGAGCAGGTCGCGCCGCAGCAACGCCAGGCGTTCGCCCGGGTCGCGCTTGGCCTGGAACGGCGGCGTGGTGGGCAACCAGTAGTAGCCGTCGGCATCCAGATGCCGCATCGACCGCTCGGCGGCCAGGGCCGCACCCAGGGTCGAGGTACCACTGCCAGACGCACCGGTGATGTGCACACGCATGGATCGCGGGGCCCGGGTCGGGCCTGAATGACCTGGCGGAGCGCCGCGGCCGACCCCGGCATTGTGCAGTGTGCGGCCGTCCGGCGGCGGGTGCCCGAAGGCCCGCGTCAGGCGCGCAGGACCTTCTCCATCGCCTTGCCCTTGGCGAGCTCGTCCACCAGCTTGTCCAGTTGGCGGATCTGCTGCATCAGCGGGTCCTGCACCGCCTCGACCCGCACGCCACAGACCACACCCGTGATCAAGGTCCTGTTCGGATGCAAGGCCGGCGCACCGGCGAAGAAGCTGCGGATGTCCGACCGGTCATCGATCCGCGCCTGCAAGCCGGCGGCGTCGTAGCCCGTCAGCCAGCAGATGACCTGGTCCACCTCGGCGCGGGTGCGCCCCTTGCGCTCGGCCTTGTTCACATAGGCCGGGTACACGGCGGCGAAGGGCATGGCGAAGAGGCGGTGCTCGGTCATGGTGGCAGGTCGGTGGGGGAACGCTTGCGGCCTGCCGTCTGGGGCAGGAACCGGGCCCGGGGGGGCTGCTCAGCGAGCCCGGCCCGCGATTCGACCACGCGCCAGGCCCGCGCGCCAGCCCGGGCAACACCGGCGGGCGCAGTGGCGGCTCATCCCGCGCCGCCGGCGGTGAACACGCGCGCCAGGCCTTGTCCCTGGCTGTAGTAGTAGTCCCCGCTGGGGCTGATCACCACCGCGCGATGCTCCCCCGGCTGCACGAAGTAGCGCCACCCATGGGCCGCATCGCCGGGACGTGTCTCCACCGGCACCATCTGCCAGGCTGTGCGCACACCGGGCGCCTCCTGATCCACCGAGCGGGGTGGCGCCGCCCAGGCCGCCACGCTGGTCAGGGCCGCCCCGAGGCCCCATGCCAATACCGTGTTCGCGAACATCATGGTCCATCCTTTCTTCCGACGGGTTCCAGTCGACGCTGACTGTGCGTCCACTGTGGGCGTCGGAACTGAAGACCGTCTGATGGTTGGTGGTGCGTCGCTCGAATCCAAGGCCATGGTCTGCACACCACGGCCCAGGGCGGAGCGCCTTCACCTGGGCTATGCGCAAGAAGCCTGCATGCCACCGCCCCCACGGCTCAACGCGGCAGGTCGCCACGCGTCACGGACTGCTCTGGCACCAGCGTGTGCCCCAGTCCCCCCATCACGGTGCCCGCGGCACGCGCCACGGCGGCCTTGGCGTGCGCGGTCGCCATGGTGTACCGCCTCCCGGCCAGTCCCACGCGCGTGAAGATCTGCACACCCAGGGTGCGGAGGCAGTGGGCGCCCGGCACCTTGCGCGCCACGTCAACCCTCGGGACAGCCATCGGGACCGCATGAGGCACCGGCCCGGGGGGCGGGGCGGCGTGGCCGCGTCCGAGTCCGGCGCTAGAACTTGCCCCAGCCCGGTAGGGCCGCCGCCTGGCGGATCCACGCCAGCACCTGCTCCTCGTCCAGGGCCCCTTCCACCAGGTTGATCCACCGGGCCTCCTGGGCGCTGCCACCCGGCGGGGGCGGACGCAGGGAGGTGCCCTTGAAGAAGGTGAGTTTCACGAAACCGGTGAAGATGTGGAAGCTGACGAACCAGCCCTGGCCCGGGATCCCGTACATCGGTGAGTTCCAGCGCACGGCCTTGCTGACGCCGGGCACGGCCTCGCAGATCAGTGCATCGAGGCGCTCGGCCACGCCGCGCTTCCAGCCGGGAACGGCGCTGAGGTAGGCCTGGACCGGTGCATCACCGTCAGCCTTGGCGATCTGTGGATTCCCGCCGGCCAGGAGTCTGGGCGGTGCGGACGATGGACCTGGTGCAGCCACATGGCCCCCTGCAACCTGTCGTGGGAACCGGGCCGCGCGCTCAAGACGACGGCATCAGCCCGGACCAAGGCCATGATAGTCCGGCAGCGGCCGTTCCTCAGCCCTGAGCATCGGCTGGAGCCGACGACCGGCCGTCGTCGCCACCGCGTGAGGTCTGCCCGGCGGGCTACCGCTCGCACAGTCCCTTGAGCAGGGCCAGCGCCTTCGGATAGGTGTCCAGCATGTACTGTTCCCACTCGGCCGCGGTGTCCAGCGTCACGACCAGCTGGCAGCCACCCGGCACATCCAGCAGGCGGTAGGTCTCGTCAGCGGGTGCCCAGGCGCGCACCTTGTCGCTGGTCGTGTCCTCCACGCCGTTCTCGATCATGCCCAGGTGTCGGATGCGGACGAACTCCTCCGGTCGGTGCTCAGCGATCTCCGACACCATCCCGTCGCCCGACGGTGAGAGGAACAGGATCTTGGCGCCCTGGTCCCACGAACCAACGAAGTGCGAGCCTTGCGCGAACGCGGCCGTCCAAGCCTGGTAGCCCTGCGGATCCAGCATGGTGGCCCACACCGTGGACCGTGGCGCGCGGACAGTGGTGTCGAAAGTCAGTGTCTTCATGGGTGCTTCCTCGTTCATCGGCTGCGGAACGTTGTCGCCGCCTGCCTGACGACGATTGAGCGTGCGAGACATCGACCGAGCCCTGGATCGTGCAGCTTGGCGCCGTGGCGCTCCATGGGGACGAAGGTTGCCACGCAGCCCTGGCACGCATGTCCACCCTGGCCCATGGCGCGTTTCGTTCACTGCGCGCCCGGGCGATGTTCGACGGATCGTGCGTCATGGGCGAAGAGCGTTGCAGCCGAGCCAGCAGCAGGCGCCTGGCGTTTGGTCGATGGCACGCATGATGCACCACGGCCAGCAGCCAGGCCAGGTGCGTTGCTTGTGACGGTCAGCGCCTGCGGGGCCTCAGGCCGAGCGTTGTCTGGCGGCCAGATAGGCCTCGATGTGCGGCAGCATGACCTGCCGCCGCGCCAGGCTCTCAGGTGGCCAATGGTGCTCGCGATCGTAGTAGGCCGTCACGGCCGGTACGCCCACGGGCAGCACGACCCAGGGCTGCTTGGATGCCGTGAAGATGTGGATGTCCGGCGGCAGCAGGTCCGGGTTGTCGAGCGTGCCGACCCGAATGAACTTGATCAGCGGTCCGGCGCCGGCATAGTGGCTCCACACAGCGATCTTGCAGTGGGGGCAGCGAGCGATCATCTGGCCATTGCCGCTCTCCGATGGGGTATCGACCAACTCCGGCGTTTGACCCAGCGTAACGACTCGAACGGCCTCGATCATGGCGTTCAGCGCGAAGGACGCGCCAGACTCCCGCTGGCACCAGCGGCAATGACAGCAGTGGACGAACAGCGGCGCGGTCTGTATGCGGTAGCGCACTGCCCTGCAATCGCAGCCACCTTCAGCGGGGAACGAATTCGGGGGAGGCATGGCTGTGCCCTTCCTGAAGCGCCTGATGTTGAGGCCATTCGGCCCGCGGACGACATCCGCCGCCGGCCCGGTGCCAGATGATGCACCATGGACCATGAACCGCGGGGCTTGTCGCCCCCGACGCACGACCTGCAATGCGGACCCGGGTGCGCCCTGGGCCCGCGGCGGATGCCGCTGATGCGCGCCCCGCAGGCCAGGCACCCGGCCTGTGGCTGTCAAACGTCGCCAGAGGTCATGCAGGAATCTTGGCGTAGATGCGCAGGTGGCGCAGCCGTCCTTGTGGCGTGAACCCGGCATTGCGGTGCAGGCCCTCCAGTGTGAACCCTGTGCGCTCTGCCAGTTGCCAGCACTTCCGGTTGTTGTCATCGACACTGAGTTCCAGCCGGTTGGCCCGCAGCACCGTCATGGCGTGATCGGCAAGCGTCTGGACGGCTTCCGTGATCAGGCCCTGCCCGCCGTGTCCGGTGCGACACCAGTAGCCGACTTCGAACTTGCGAAGCTTCCAGTCGGCCTTGTGCAGGCCGCCACCGCCCACCAGCCGTCCTGACCCTCGCTCGAAAAAGAACACCATCCAATCCTCACCCAGCAGGTAGCAGCCGTGGGCCTTCCTGCATTCCATCTCACAGAAGGCCACCGACGGCGGCGGAAACGTCCAGGCCAGCCACGGCGAGAGCTCTGCCTGCGACTCGATGAGCGCCGCGTAGAACGCCTCGCCATCACCGGGGGCAGCCGGCCGGATGAGCAGACGATCCGAGATCAGCCGATCGGGAAAGATGTCTGGTGTGTCCATGGAGCGAATTGGCGGCCTGACTTGTGAACCCAGGGGCCGACGCTGCCATGCCACTCAGCCCGAGAGGCTGAGGATAGGCAGGCAGCGCCCCGCGGGCAAGCTGCCATGCCCGTGGCGCTCACGTTGAACAACGGCTCAGACACCGCTGGCCTGCCTTACCAGAAGGTCATTTCTCGAAGCGGCAAGCGAACCGGCTGCTGAAAGCCTTCCTCACGGTCACTGGCGTACCGGGTGGTGAGGAAGGACGGAAAGACGGTGAGCCCGGACAGCGCCCCGGGTTCATGCCAAGCCGCCTGCGTGATGTGCTCGGCCACGGTGTCGGGGTGGCTCCAGTTCAGTTGCCCGCCCATGAAGCGGGCAGCGAACCAGAACTTGACGTGCCGACACTCCGGGTTGAAGAACTCCTCCACATAGAGCAGTCGGCCCACCTGGACCTCGAGTCCTGTCTCCTCGCGCGCCTCCCGGGCAGCCGCCTCCTCAAGGGACTCCGTGCCCTTGACGCCGCCTCCCGGCGCCACCCAGAAATCGTAGGCGCCAGGCTTCACGTGGCGGACAAGCAGCAAGCGACCGTCGTGTTCCACGATGACGCCGGCGGAGATTCGATGTTGCATGGGTTTCACGGTCCTTGGCGTGTAACTGACCGGCGCCGCACCGGCATGGCGCCGGAGGCCCAGCCTGAACGCAGGCTGGAAGGCGTCATGCCGTTGGGTGTCTGGGTGAGCGACAGATCAGGCATCTCGCCACCGGCACCTGGTCAGCGCTGCCGTCACCTGTTCCTTGTCCCTCGGGCTCTTGCCAATCACCCAAGGCGCCGACGTCACCAATGTGCTTCCCCCGACGGAGTCCGGAAGCACGTGGAAGATGCAGGTCTGCTCTTCAAGATCTGCCTTGCGGCTGTCTGTCGAGAAGAGGCCGCCACCGAATCCGTCAACAACCCCCGGTCCACGTTCCCAGGTCGAGGGGAAGAGCACTTCCAAGACGGTGAGGTCAACGTCAGCGCCAACGCAAGAGGTCCATGCGCCGCCATGCGTTGCTGGTTCACCTTGGCACATCCGGACCTGACTGGCATTCACCAACCTCAGGTTCGTAGCCGTTCCGAGGAAGACGTGGCGCGCGCTGCAGACCTCCTCGTCGAAAGTCATGGGCGGCGGAGGTGTATCAGCCAAGCTTGCCCGCCATAGCAGGGCCGATAGAACCGCGAATGCGCACAGTCGAAACGTCATACCTTGGCGCCCAACAATGGAGTCAACTCTGCCGGCCGCAGCGGGCAAGGGTTGAACGGCGGGTCTGGCGGCATGGGCCCAGGGGCGATACGCACGGTACGTTGGCGAGTGCACTACCCGCACCTGCCGCCAGGAAGTCTCTGCCTTTGGCCTGTCTACTTGACGGGGAAGCTGACGCGAGCGCCGGCATGGCAGTGGGCGTCGGTTGTAGCGAGCGGTCAGGCGGCGACTGCGGCGCGTGGGTTGGGGAGCTCATAGCGCAGTTCCGCAAAGCCTGTGCCCACCTGGCGAACGGAAAGGAGCTTCCAGGGCGGACTGGTGACTCGACGTGGAAAGAGCTGCTTTCCCTTGCCCAAGGTGACCGAAGCGACCTGAATGATGGCTTCGTCCAGAAGCCCGGCGTCAAAGAACTGGCCTGCAAGATCCCCACCACCGACGACCCAGACATTCTTGGCGCCTGCAGCGCGAACCATCTCTTTGTGGACCGCCCGCACATCCCCTTGAACGAAGCGGACGTCAGCCCCCTCAATGGGCGGCAGGGTGCGATGAGAGAACACCCAAGCGGGCTGTTCGTAAGGCCATGGCGAGCCAGCCTGCTCCGCCACCTTCTCCGCATGGCGCACCATCCACATGTACGTGGCTGAACCCATGGCCAGTGCCCCCACATGGGCAATGAAGGAGGGGTAGCCGGTGTCGTTGATGTCCCCAAGCGGGAACAGCCAGTCCAGCGAGTCCTCCTCTGTCGCAATGAAGCCATCAAGGCTTGTGGCTGTGTAGTACTGCGTCTTCATGGCGAGGGAAGTTAGAAGGACAGTGTTGTCGCCGCCTAACGGTTGAGTTGAGCGGCGCGCACGCCGAGGTCTGAGCATGGCACTTTATCCCTCACGCGCCCGCTCCAACGAGGCGTTAGGTCGCATCGAGCAACTTCAGCGCTTCCACGTCGGAGATCGAACCTCCGCGATGGATCACAGTAGCCCGAGCACCAGCAGAAGCGGACAACTCGACCAGAGCATCGTCACTCAGGAGTCGCGCACCGTTCGCATCATCAGCAACAACCGCCAGTACGATCCGAGGCGCCGGCTTGAGCCAAGCCGACGCACCGAGCTTCGAATAGGCAAAGGCCAGTATCAGCTCGGCAATTCTTCGGTCACCAGCAAAGGCAGCGGGGTTTGCGAACGGTGAGTACGTCTTAACAGCCGAGGCATCGATTGGACGCCCCACAGAAACGACGCGTTGGTCGGCATCGATGCTGAGTAGCGGCTCGAACTCAAACTCCCTTCCATTCGAAACGTCGCGCACGCGTATACGACCGCTATGAAGCTCGACAACCGCAGCAGCGCTGATGAGGGAACGTAGCCATGCGAACATAGATGCGGCCTAACGTTCGAGCTGAGCCATGCACGCCGGCATGGCGCTTGGCCCGCTGTATGGATGATGGCCTAAGCCGGGAAGCGGGCCAAGTGCCATGCCGGTGGGCGTCGGTTCCAGCGAGGGGTTAGGCCTCGCCGAGGTAGGCTACGGACCCTTGCGCGCGACAGCCAGTTCGTTTCGAAACGCGTCCTCGACACTCTTGATTCTGCCAAGAACGATCTCGTCAAAGTTGCGACATGTATTCTCGGTTTCGGCAACAGGCCGGGCGTCCATCTTCTGCTCGATGTTGCGGACGTTGCTGGCTACGAGATCGTCGTATTGCTTCTTGCGTGATGAGGCAGTTTGGTTCCGGACCTTAGCCCAGTGCCTCGTGTACTCGGTAAAGATTACGTCAATCTCGTCAAGCACCTTGCGGTTGGCGCGCTTCCACTCATCATGTGCAATGAGGCTCGCGGCGGCTAGTTCCGGAAACCTCTTTGCGCAGATGCTTTGATAGAGGGCAGGAACCTTCGTTGCGGCGTAGAGGATTCCTGGAGCGTTTTCATAGGACAGCGCCCTGGTCTGCGACTGCGCGGCCAAAGAGGCGACAGCTAGGGTACTGGCGAAAAGTCGGGGCAGTTGCATTGTTCTCTTGGGCACGCGAGAGCTGATCTGCGAGGCCTAACGATCGGGCTGAGCCGCGAACGCCAGCATGGCGCTTGGCCCGCTGTACGGATGATGACCTAAGCCGGGAAGCGGGCCAAGTGGCATGACGGTGGGCGTCGGTTCCAGCGAGCGGTTAGGCCGCACTCTTGCCCCACTAGAGGCCGGCGAAAAGAATAACTGCACCGATGACTACCAAGTACACCACCCA
>NZ_JAGQDD010000025.1:0-82352 GCF_018069845.1 Ideonella alba | reverse complement strand
TTGGCATTGAGCTCGTCGATCGCCATGCGCGCGCCGTTCTCGTTGTCCTTGCCCAGGTGGGCGATGGCGCCGCTGGTCGGGCCGACGTGGCCGATCTTGACGACCATGTCCTGGGCGAAGGCCACGCCCACCGAAACCATCAGCAGCGCACCAGCGCTCAGCTTCCATTGCGACTTCATCAGCTGTCTACTCCTGCATAGGAAGCCACCTGCCCTGCGCCGGCTGGCTCGCTGCGGTGCAGGGCACGCCCCACACCGCAGCGGACCGCCGGACCGGGGTGCGCGGGCGGCTCACCCCAGGACTGGCAGCGGGAAACCCGCTCAAGCCAAATGCTTACTCGCCCAGATAGGCCTCGCGCACGCGCGGGTCGTGCAGCAGGGCCTTGGCCTCGCCACTCATCGTGACCAGGCCCGAATCCATCACATAGCCGCGGTCGGCCAGGCTCAGCGCGCGGCTGGCGTTCTGCTCCACCAGCAGCATGGTCACACCCTGCTTGTGGATGGTCTCGACCACCTCGAAGATCTTGTCCACCATGATCGGCGACAGGCCCATGCTGGGCTCGTCGAGCAGCAGCACCTTGGGGCGGGCCATCAGCGCGCGGCCCATGGCCAGCATCTGCTGTTCACCGCCACTCATCGTGCCGGCCAGCTGCTCGGCGCGCTCCTTCAGGCGCGGGAAGATGCCGAAGACCTTCTCGATGTCGGCATCGATCTCGTCGTCGTCGCGGTTGTACGCGCCCATCTGCAGGTTCTCGACGATGGTCATGCGGGTGAAGGTGCCGCGGCCCTCGGGGATCATCACCAGGCCCTGGCGCGCCAGGTCCCAGGCGCCCTGGCCCTTGATCGGCTTGCCCAGGTATTCGATGTCGCCAGCAGCCAGCGGCTGCAGGCCGGTCACGGCCTTGAGCGTGGTGGTCTTGCCGGCGCCGTTGGCGCCGATCAGGCTGACCAGCTCGCCCTCGTGCACTTCGAAGTCGATGCCCTTGACGGCCTGGATGCCGCCATAGGCGACCTTGAGACCGCGGACCTTGAGCAGGGTTTGTGCTGCCATGTTCGTGTTGCTCCTGCTCAATGCTGACCGGCGCCGAGGTAGGCCTCGATCACCTTCTCGTTCTTCTGCACCTCGGCCGGCGTGCCTTCGGCGATCTGCTTGCCGTAGTCCAGCACGGTCACGCGGTCGCACAGGCCCATCACCAGCTTCACGTCATGCTCGATCAGCAGGATGGTGCGGCCGTCCTTGCGGATGCGGTCGATCAGCTCGCGCAGCACCACCTTCTCGGTGGCGTTCATGCCGGCGGCGGGCTCGTCCAGCGCGATCAGCTTGGGGTCGGTGGCCAGGGCGCGGGCGATCTCCAGGCGGCGCTGGTCGCCGTAGCTGAGGGTGCGCGCCTTGTACTCGGCATAGCGGCCGATGCCCACGTAGTCCAGCAGCTGCTGGGCACGGTCGCGAATGGCGGCTTCCTCGGCCTTGAAGCCGGGGGTGCGGAACACCGCACCGAGCAGGCCCGAGCCGGTGCGCACATGGCGGCCGACCATCACGTTCTCGATCGCGGTCATCTCGGCGAACAGCCGGATGTTCTGGAAGGTGCGCGCGATGCCCTGCTTGGCCACCTCGTGGACCGCAGTGGGGCTGTAGGGCGCGCCGCCCAGCTCGAAGGTGCCGCCATCGGGCGTGTACAGGCCGGTGATGACATTGAAGAAGGTGGTCTTGCCGGCGCCGTTCGGGCCGATCAGGCCGTACACCTGGCCGGCGTTGATCTGCATGTTCACGTCGGACAGCGCCTGCAGGCCGCCGAATCGCTTGGAGGCCCCCTGGACCTTGAGTACCGTCGTCATGGGTGGGTGCTCCTTACTTGGTGACCTGCGGCGCGGCCTTGCCGTGCTCGGGGCTGGGCCACAGACCGCGCGGACGCGCCAGCATGATGGTGATCATCGCCAGCGCCACCAGCAGCTGGCGCAGGATGGCGGCGTCCAGGCGGCCGTCGGTCATCTGCTGTAGCGGGCCGGCCACGTAGCGCAGCACCTCGGGCAGCGCGGCCAGCAGCAGCGCACCCAGGATCACGCCGGGAATGTGGCCCAGGCCGCCCAGCACGATCATCGCGACGATCATCACCGACTCCATCAGCGTGAACGACTCGGGCGAGACGAAGCCCTGGAACGACGCGAACATCGCCCCCGACACGCCGCCGAAGGTGGCGCCCATGCCGAAGGCCAGCAGCTTCAGGTTGCGGGTGTTCAGGCCCATGGCCTTGGCGGCGATCTCGTCCTCGCGGATGGCCATCCAGGCGCGGCCGATGCGCGAATCCGCCAGGCGCAGGCACACCAGCACCGAGCCCACCACCAGCGCCAGGAACAGCCAGTAGTACAGCGTGACCGAAGGCAGCGTGTGGCCGAACAGTTCCAGCGGCTTGCCGAAGTCGACCGGCCCGATCTGGATCGGGTCGATCTGGCTCAGGCCGCGCGGGCCGTTGGTGATGTTGATCGGGTACTCCAGGTTGTTCATGAACACCCGGATGATTTCGCCGAAGCCCAGGGTCACGATCGCCAGGTAGTCACCGCGCAGCTTCAGCGTGGGCGCACCCAGGATCACGCCGGCCAGGCCGGCCAGCAGCGCCGCCAGCGGGATCACCAGCCAGATCGGCGTGTGCAGGCCGTTGGGGAAGGTGTTGCGGAACCACTCGAAGTTCTCGCCCAGGTGCGGGCTGGCCATCAGCGCGTACAGGTAGGCACCCACCGCGTAGAAGGCCACGTAGCCCAGGTCGAGCAGGCCGGCATAGCCCACCACGATGTTCAGGCCCAGGGCCAGCAGCACGTACAGCAGGGCCAGCGCCATGATGCGCACCCAGCCCTGGCCGAGAGGGGCCACGAACACCGGCAGCACCACCAGCAGGGCGCCGGCCACCAGGAACAGCACCAGCTTGGTCTGTTTGCTCATGTCTTCAAACATGTTGTCTCCCTCGGTCAGGCGCGGTCAGCCACGCGTTCGCCCATCAGGCCGGACGGCCGCAGCGTCAGCACCAGGATCAGCACCAGGAAGGCGAAGATCTCGACGTACTGGCTGCCGAACACGCCACCGGTCAGGTCGCCCAGGTAGCCGGCGCCGATGGCTTCGATCAGGCCCAGCATCACGCCGCCGACCATCGCGCCGGTCAGGTTGCCGATGCCGCCGAACACCGCCGCGGTGAAGGCCTTCAGGCCGGGCAGGAAGCCCATCGAGTGCTGCACCGTGCCGTAGTTCAGCGCCCACATGATGCCGGCCAGCGCGGCCAGCGTGGCGCCGATCACGAAGGTGGCCGAGATCACGAAGTCGGGCTTCACGCCCATCAGGCTCGCCACCTTGGGGTTCTCGGCAGTGGCACGCATCGCGCGGCCCAGCTTGGTCTTGTTGACCAGCCACAGCAGCGCGGCCAGCACCACCACCGTGGTCACCAGGATCAGGATCTGGGTGATCGTGATCACCGGACCATCCGCCCACAGGAAGAAGACCTCGGTGGGCAGCAGCGGCGGGAAGGGCTTGGGATTGGGCTTCCAGACGATCATCGCCAGCGTCTGCAGCAGCAGACTCATGCCCATCGCGGTGATCAGCGGTGCCAGCCGCGGCGCACTGCGCAGCGGCCGGTAGGCGACCTTCTCGATGATGAAGTTCAGTGCCGAGGCCACCACCACCGCACAGGGCAGCGAAATGAGCAGCAGCGCCCAGCCCGGCAGTCCCGAGTCGGCCAGCAGCGTGACCACGGTCCAGGACACCATGGCCCCGACCATCAGGATCTCGCCATGGGCGAAGTTGATCAGCGAGATGATCCCGTACACCATCGTGTAGCCCAGCGCGACCAGCGCATACATGCTGCCCAGCACCAGACCGTTGATGATTTGTTGAACGAAGATGTCCATCGGACCCCTTGAAGCGCCACGGCGCCGGTTTGCGATGGCGTGATTCATTGCACGGCCCGTGCCAGTCGCGCCGCGCACCGCGATGGTTCAGGGAAAGCCCCGAGGGTTTGGAGGTGAATCGGACCGGACACGACCCCGCCAGCCCTGTGCCGGTGCGGCCACGCCCCCCCGGGGTGCGGGTCGAGGGCGGAAATCCGCACTCGTCCCCCAGGCTCCAGTGCGAAGGTCCGCACTCAGCGGCATGGCGGCGGCAAGGCACACTAGCGGGCGATGCCCGGCCTCAGTGACCTGCCCCCGCCTTCCGCCACCCGCTGGCTGCGCCCCCTGGTGTGGGCCCTGCTGCTGGCCGCGCCGATGGGCCTGGGCAGCCTGCTGGCCTTCAACCTGAACGAGCGCGCCGGCCTGGCGCAGCTGGTGGCGGTCAGCAACGAGCGGCTGGAGTTGTACGCGGCCACGCTGGACGCCGAGCTGCGCCGCTGCGCCTTCGTGCCCGGGCTGGTGGCGGGCGACGCCGACGTGCGCGCGCTGCTGGCCGCGCCGCAGGACGAGGACCTGCGGCGGCGCGCCGCCAGCACGCTGGCGCGCATCGGCGTGCGCTCGGGCGCCAGCCTGGTGGTGGTGGCCGACGCTGCCGGCCGCCCGCTGGCCAGCAGCCACGGCGCCAGCGCGCCGCTGCCGGCCACCGCGCTGCGGGCACTGCAGGACGAGGCCAGCGACTACTTCGTGGCCAACCCGCTGGATGGCTCCACCGACTTCGTCTACCTGCTGCCGGTGGCGCCCGGCGGCGAGGCCCTGGGCCGGGTGCTGGTGGTGCTGAACCTGGCGCCGCTGGAAGCCACCTGGATCGACCTGGGCCTGCGCTCGCAGAGCGAGCGGCTGCTGGTGGTCGACGAGCGCCAGGTGGCGGTGCTGTCGTCGGTGCCGGCCTGGAAGTACCGCCGGATGGACGACGCCGAGGTGGCCGACCCGGCGCGCTACCCCGGGGCCGCGCTGGCCTCGCTGCGCCTGCCGGTGCAACGCCTGCTGGACGCCGGGGCCACGCTGGTGCGCGCGCCCGACCCGGCCGTCCCGCAGCGCGAGACGCCCTTCGTGGCGCAGGAACGCCCGATCGTGCCGCTGGCCGCCCGCCTGCTGGCGCTGTCCGACCCGTCGGACGTCTGGCGCCAGGCGCGCCAGGCCGCCTGGGCCGGCGCCGCGGTGGGCGCGCTGCTGGGCGGGCTGGTGCTCTACCTGCTGCAGCGCCGCCGCGCGATGCGCCAGCTGCTGCAGGCGCGCAATGCGCTGCAGTCGGCCCACGACCAGCTCGAGCAGCAGGTGGACGAGCGCACCGCCGAACTGCTGAGCGCCAACGACGAGCTCAAGCGCCAGATCGCCCAGCGCGAGCTGGCCGAGGACGAGCTGATGCAGGCCGGCAAGATGGCGGTGCTGGGCCAGATGTCGGCCGGCATCTCGCACGAGATCAACCAGCCGCTGACCGCGCTGCGCGCGCTGTCACGCAATGCGCTGCGGCTGCTCGAGGGCGGGCGCCAGCAGGCGGTGGCCGACAACCTGCGCAGCATCGACGAGATGGCCGAGCGCATGGGCCGCATCGTCAACCAGCTCAAGTCCTTCGCCCGCAAGGACAGCCTGCATGCCCAGCCGGTGCCGCTGGAGCGCGCCGCGCGCAACGTGCTGCTGATGCTGGAGCACCGCCTGCACCACGAGCCGGTGACGGTGGACCTGGACGTGCCCGAGGACCTGCAGCTGCGCGCCGACGCCACCCGGCTGGAGCAGGTGCTGCTGAACCTGTGCGGCAACGCGCTGGACGCGCTGGCCGGCCGGCCGCAGGCGCGCATGACGGTGCTGGGCCGGCCGCTGGGCCCCCTGGGTGAGCGCGTGCTGGTGCAGGTGATCGACAACGGCCCCGGCGTGGACGAGGCGGCCATGGCTCGCCTCTTCGAGCCCTTCCACACCACCAAGCCAGCTGGCGAGGGCCTGGGCCTGGGTCTGGTGATCTCGTCGAAAATCGTCGGCGAGATGGGCGGGTCGCTGCGTGCGCACCGCGGTGCGGCAGGCGGCATGGTGTTCGAGTTCGACCTGCCGGGAACGGAAGACAGTCATGTTTGAAGGCTTCAAGGTCCTCTTCGTCGAGGACGACCCGCCGGTGCGTGCCAGCCTGGTGCAGACGCTGGAGCTCTCGGGCCTGGAGGTGCAGGCCTTCGGCACCGCCGAGCAGCTGCTGCCACAGCTGTCCGCCGGCCTGCCGGCCATCGTCATCACCGACGTGCGCCTGCCCGGCATGGACGGCCTGACGCTGCTCGAGCGCATCAAGACCATCGACCCCGAGATGCCGGTGGTGGTGGTGACCGCGCATGGCGATGTGTCGATGGCGGTGCGGGCGATGCGCGCGGGCGCCTACGACTTCATCGAGAAGCCCTTCTCGCCCGAGCGCTTCGTGGAAACCGCCACCCGCGCGCTGGAGCGCCGCATGATGCGCGTGGCGCTCGATGAGCTGCGCGAGCAGCTGGCCGAGCGCAGCGGCATTGAATCCGTGCTGCTGGGCCAGTCGGCGGCGATGCAGGAGGTCAAGCGCATGATCCTGCGCCTGGCCGCCACCTCGGCCGACGTGATGATCCACGGCGAGACCGGCACCGGCAAGGAGGTGGTGGCGCGCTGCCTGCACGACCACAGCCCGCGCCGCGACCGCCACTTCGTGGCCATCAACTGCGGCGGCCTGCCCGACACCCTGCTCGACAGCGAGCTCTTCGGCCACGAGGCCGGCGCCTTCACCTCGGCCGCCAAGCGCCGCATCGGCCGCATCGAGCACGCCAACGGCGGCACGCTGCTGCTCGACGAGATCGAGTCGATGCCGATGCCGATGCAGATCAAGCTGCTGCGCATCCTGCAGGAGCGCCGGCTGGCGCGGCTGGGCTCGAACGAGGAGCTGCCGGTCAACCTGCGGGTGGTGGCCGCCACCAAGTACGACCTGCTGACGCTGTCCGAACAGGGACGCTTTCGCGCCGACCTGTACTACCGGCTGAACGTGGCGGTGCTGCGCCTGCCGCCGCTGCGCGAGCGGCGCGAGGACATCCCGCTGCTGTTCACCCACTTCGTGCGCGCCGCGGCCGAGCGCTACGGCATGCCGCCGCCCGAGCCCAGCGCCGAGCGCCTGCGCGAGCTGATGGCGCACGACTGGCCCGGCAATGTGCGCGAGGTGCGCAATGCGGCCGACCGCTTCGTGCTGGAGGGCGAGGCCTCACCCCTGCCTGGCGCCGACGAGCGCACGCCGGTGGTGCCGCTGGCGCAGCAGATGGAGCGCGTCGAGAAGGCGCTGATCGAGCAGGCGCTGCGCCGCTGCCAGGGCCGGATGCAGGACGTGATGCAGCAGCTGGGCACGCCCAAGAAGACGCTCTACGACAAGCTGCACCGCCACGGGATCGACCCGGAGCGCTTCCGCTGATCAGGAGGCCGCGCGCTGCAGCGCCTGGCGCGCCGCCTGCTCGGCCGCCAGCGCGGCGTCCAGCGGGTGCCGGCACAGGCCTGCGTGCTCGTAGTGGCTGTTCTCGTAGAGGTCACTCAGCACCGGGAAGGCGTGCAGCAAGGTGTCCAGCGCCGGGCCGGGGGCGGCCGCGTCCAGCAGGGTGCGCGCCTGCTGGGCCAGCGCACGGTACTGCTGGGGCGCCATCGGCTGCCCGCCCGCCTCGAAGCGCTGCAGCAGCGCGGCGGTGACCACCAGCGGCTGCCATTCGATCGGCAGCCGCAGAACCTGGGAAGAAGAGGTGTCGGCCATGATGCTGCTGCAGGTGGCGGCAGCGTGGCCGGATTTCAAGAGGCGGCGGACGCGGGGGTGGAGGCGGCCGCCGCAGGAGTTGCCGTTGGGGCCGCCGTCGGGGCCGACGCCGGCCGGGCGGGCGCGGCCATCGGCGGCGGCTCGATCAGCGGCGCCGCGGCGGCGTCCTCCGAGGCGTCCTCGAGGTAGCGCTGCATCAGCGCGAAGAAGCGGTCGTAGAAGGGGCCCGCGGGGATGGTCTCGCTGGCCACCTTGACCAGCGAGTCGTCGGTGGAGGCCACCGGGATCGACAGGCTGCCCAGCGCGCCCACGCCCAGGCTGGCGGAGTTGGAGCTCTTCTTCAGCGCATAGCGGTCCTGGATCGCGCTGACGAAGGCGGTGGCGATGCGGCCGCTGCGGCCCTCGGGCAGGCAGGCGATGTTGAAGGTGATCTGCATGTGCACCTCGCCGTCGGGCTGGAAGCTCTTGCTGCCAGCCACGCTGTCGGCACGCTGGCTGCCGATCAGGTAGCCCTGGCTGAGCAGCGCGCGTCGCGCGGCCTCGCAGGTGACGGCCACCGGGGCGTCGAAGAGGCGCGAATAGGTCTCGGTGGTCTCGAAGCCCTCGCGCTGGTAGACCGAGACCTTCTTGGTCTCGCGCGTGGCGCAGCCAGCCAGCGTGGCCAGCATCAGCAGGGCGATCAGGGGGGTCAGGCGCATGCGGGAAGAGGGTCTTTCGGGGACATCGGTGCACAACGCCGCCGGCCGGCGGCCGGAGGACGCGACGGGCGGCCCGGGCGTGCGATTATCTCCGCGTGAGCCCGCCCGCCCTTGCCCGCCGCACGGTCTGCCCGCGCTGCCACCGCCCCGGCAGCACCTGCCTGTGCGCGCTGGCCTGCCCCACCGCGCACCGCAGCGAGGTGCTGGTGCTGCAGCATCCGCAGGAGCAGCGCCAGGCCAAGAACAGCGTGGCGCTGCTGCGGCTGTCGCTGGCGCAGTGCGAGGTGGTGGTGGGCGAGCGCTTCACCGACGCGCAGCTCGCCGCGCTGCTTCACCGGCCCGGCCGCGTCACCCGGGTGCTCTACCCGGACGTGTCCGCCGCGCCGGCGCCCGCGGGGCCGGCGCGCAGCGCCGACGAGCACACCCGCTTGGTGGTCATCGACGCCACCTGGCGCAAGAGCCTGCGCCTGCTGCTGGAACACCCCGCGCTGGCGGCACTGCCCCGGCTGGCGCTGGCGGCGCCGCCGCCCACGCGCTACCGGGCGATCCGCGCGGCGCGCCGGCCCGACCAGGTCTCGACGCTGGAGGCCACGGTGCAGGCGCTGGCGCAGCTCGATGGCGCGTCCTTCGACGGCGCGCCGCTGCTGGCCGCGTTCGACCGCTTCGTCGAACGCGAAGCCAGGCGCCGGGAGCCGCCCGCTGGCTAGCAGCCGCACGGTGCCGGGTCTGACCTGGGTGCCACATCCATTCGGCGGCCGGTCGACCCACCGGGTCCTGGGGCCCGCTGGCCGTGAGCGCCGCAGGCGACACCGGTCGGGCCCCACGTCCTGAGCGGGACCTATCATCACCGGATGGCCGGCCGTCCTGCTCCTGTTCCCGTCGATTCGCAGGCCGCGGCGCGCGTGCTGCGGCGGTTTCGCGCAGTGTTCAACGCCGTGAAGCGCCATTTCCAGCAGGTGGAGCGCCAGGCCGGGATCGGTGGTGCCCAGCTGTGGGCGCTGAGCGTGGTGCAGGCCCAGCCCGGCATCGGGATCAGCGGGCTGGCGCGGGCCATGGACATCCACCAGACGACGGCCAGCAATCTGGTCAAGGGATTGATCGCCCAGCAACTGATGGCGACTGACCGCGACCCCGAGGACGGCCGCGCGGTGCGCTTGCGCCTGCTGCCGGCGGGCGGGGCTGTGCTGGCGCGAGCGCCCGGCCCCTTCAGCGGCGTGCTGCCCGAGGCCCTGTCCGGTCTGGAGGCACAGACCCTGGCGCGCCTGGACCACGACCTGGGCCTGCTGCTGGCGCGGCTGGAGCCGGCCCGCAATGCGGGCGCCATTCCGCTGGCCGAGCTGGTCAGCCCGGCAGGCGCGCCCGCTGCGCCTCGGCGAGGCCGGCGTACAAAGGCCGGGTGACCAGGCGAGAGACGCCGCTGGCCACCAGCGCGCAGGCCATCAGGCTGAGCACCATCTGGTGGCCATCCACCATCTCCATGACGATGATGAAGGCGGTCAGCGGCGCCTGGGTGGCCGCGGCCAGGAAGCCGGCCATGCCCAGTGCGATCAGGCCGGGCTCACCCGCGTGGCCGCTGAGCACCGCGACATTGCTGCCTAGCGCCGCACCAATCGCCAGTGAGGGGGCAAAGATGCCCGCCGGCACGCCGGACCAGGCGGTCCACCAGGTGGCCACGAATTTCAGGAGCACGTAGACCAGCGGCACGGCCACCGCGCCTTCCAGCAAGGCCTTGGTCGACGCATAGCCACTGCCCCAGCTGAGGCCGTCGCTGGCCAGGCCGATGACCGCCACGCCCAGGCCGCAGGCCCCGGCGAAGAGCACCGGCTGACGCGCCCGCCAACGGTTCAGCGGCCCCTGGCTCTGGCCGGCCAGCGAGGCCAGCAACAGGCGCGCGAACAGGCCGCCGGCCAGGCCCGCGGCCACCGCCACCGCCAGGGCCGGCCACAGCATCGCCCAGCCAAAGGCGCCGGGATGGATGACGCCGAAATAGGTCAGGTTGCCGAACACCGACACCGCCATCAGGCCCGACAGCACGATGGCCGACACCAGCAGGCCGCTGCTGCGGTGTTCGGGCGAGCGCGCCAGTTCCTCGATCGCGAACATCACGCCAGCCAGCGGCGCATTGAACGCGGCCGCGATGCCGCCGGCCCCGCCCGCCACCAGCAGCGCGCGCGGCGTGACCCCGCTGCGCTCGGGCAGCCAGCGGGCGAATGCGGCCATCACCCCGGCACCGACCTGGACCGAGGGGCCCTCGCGCCCCACCGACAGCCCGCCCAGCAGGCCCGCCGCGGTGAGCACGATCTTGGCCAGCGCCAGGCGCAGGTCGACGAACAGTCCGCGGCGTGCCTCGTCAACCTCCGGTCGCAGTGCGGCCATCACCTGCGGAATGCCCGAACCGGCGGCCCCGGCAAACCAGCGGCGGGTGACCCAGACGATGGCCGCCGTCAGCACGGGCGTCCACAGCAGGGGCAGCCACCAGGCCCAGCGCGACACGTGGGCAAAGGCCGCCAAGGCCTCTTCGGTCAGCCAGGTGAAGGCCACCACCGCCAGGCCCGAGGCCACGGCAGCCAGCAGCACCACGCCGCGGGTCCACCATCGGCGCCAGTCGGACGCTTCGCGGTGCAGACGGGCCAGCAGGCGGGGAGGTGGTTGCAATCGCATGGGCCGTCGGATTGTCGCCCGCTCGTGTGAGGGCGGGGCCGGGTAGCATCGCAGCCCATGCACCCCACCCAGGCTGCCCTGCGCGACGCCCTGCTGGCCGCCCGGCGACAGCATCGCGCGCTGGACCCCGCGCCGCACTGGTCGCTGGCCGTGCCCGACGCCGACACCGCGCAGGCGCTGCAGCAGGCCCAGGGCGTGGCGCTGGGTGAGTGGGCCCCCGACGCCCTGCCGGGGTACTGGAAGAGCGGCAGCGCGGCGTGCGATGTGCCGCTGGTGCACGCGCCGCTGCTGCCCTCGGGCGTGCACGCGCCGGGCGCCGATCTGCGCGCCCAGACCTGGCTGCTGCAGCCGCCGCTGGTCGAGGCGGAGATCGCGCTGCGCCTGGGCCAGCCGGTGGATGCCGCCACGGCACAGCGCCTGCATCCCGACGAGGCGCCCGCGCTGGTCGATGCTCTGGCGGTGGCGATCGAGGTGGTCGACAGCCGCTGGCGCGACCTGGCCCACACGCCACCGCTGCTGAAGCTGGCCGACTTCCAGGTGCATGGCGCGCTGGTGCTGGGCCCCTGGCAGCCCTGGCGCGCGATCGACTGGTCGGCGCAGGCCGGTTGGCTGCGCTGTGGCGATGCCGCACCCGTCCGCTTCCAGGGCAGCCACCCGCTGGGCACGCCGACCTGGCTGCTGCCGGGCTGGCTGCAGCACCTGACACGTGATGGCGCCACCGTGCCCGCCGGCACCGTGGTCACCACCGGCGCCTGGTGCGGTGGCGTGCCGGTGTCCCGTGGCCAGCACGTGCTGGCGCATTTCGACGGCCTGGGCGAGGTGGAGATGTGGCTGTGATCGGCCGCTGCCTGACGCTGCGGACCTGCCTGGTGCTGCTGACCTGGCTGGCGGGCGGTGTGGGTCCGGCCGCGGCCGCCGAGCCGCAGGAACTGCGGCTGTTCAACCGCCCGGTGGCCGAGTTGCGGGCACCGCAAGGCGGCCTGGAGCCGGCCGAGCGGGTCAGCCGGGCCCAGCGACGCTTCCAGGCGCTGGACGCCGCCGCCCTGGCCGGCGAGGTGCTGGCCCGGCCCGTGCCACAGGCCGAAACGCCAGCCTACCTGCTGAGCGTGGGCGAGCAGCCGGTGTTCACGCTGCAGGCCAGTGACCTCGACCCTGAGGAACACCTGGGCCTGTCCACCGCCGCCGAGCGCGCGCGCCACCGCCTGATCGACGCCGTGCAGGCCCGCCGCGCCCAGGCCGACCCGGCCCTGTGGTGGCGCGGTGGCGCCGTGGTGGCGGGCGTGCTGCTGATGTGGGGTCTGGGCGGCTGGGGCCTGGCGCGGCTGTACGGCTTCTGCCACGACCGCGGCGACGCCGCGCGCTTGCGCCGCGACGGCGGCCGCAGCGCCTACCTTCGCCTGATCGGCTGGCGCCTGGGCGCCGCCGCCTGCTGGCTGGTGGCCGCCGGCGGCCTGTGGGTGGGCACGATGGCCGCGCTGGCCGCCTTCCCCTGGACGCAGCCCTGGAGCCAGCAGGTCGCCGCCTTCGTGCAGCAATTGGGGGGCTGGGCGGTGGCCGGCATGCTGGGCGCGATTCCCGGCCTGCTGACGGTGGCGCTGGTGATGGTGCTGGCCCGCGCGGTGCATGAGGGCCTGGGCCTGCTGTTCCGCCAGGTGCAGGAGGGCCGCCTGCGGCTGCCGCTGCTGCACGCCGAGACCGTCGGTGCGACACGCCGCCTGACGGCGGTGCTGGTCTGGGGCCTGGCGCTGGCCGCTGCCTACCCTTACCTGCCTGGTTCGGGCACCGAGGCTTTCAAGGGCCTGAGCGTGCTGCTGGGCGTGATGGTCACGCTGGGTTCCAGCGGCGTGGTGACGCAGCTGATGAGCGGCCTGGTGGTGGTCTATTCACGCAGCCTGCGCAAGGGCGACTTCGTCGCGGTGGGCAGCACCGAGGGCGTGGTCAGCGAGGTGGGGGCGCTGGCGGTGAAGCTGGTGACGATGCGCAACGAAGAGGTGACGCTGCCGCACAGCCTGCTGACCAGCCAGCCGATCCGCAACTATTCCAAGCTGGCGGGCACCCAGGGCACGCTGCTGAGCACCACGGTGTCGGTGGGCTACGACGCGCCCTGGCGCCAGGTGCACGCGCTGCTCACCGAGGCCGCCCACGCCACGCCCGGGGTGCGTGCGGAGCCGGCCGCCTTCGTGCACCAGCGCGCGCTGAACGACTTCTACGTGGTCTACGAGCTCTTCGCCCACATCGACCAGCCGCTCGAGCGGGTGGCCATCCTGTCGGCGCTGCACGCCGCCATCCAGGACGCCTTCAACCGCCATGGCGTGCAGATCATGTCGCCGCACTTCCTGGCCCAGCCCGAGCAGCCGGTGGTGGTGCCGCCGGCGCGCTGGTGGACCCCGCCGGCGCGGCCACCCGAGGGTTGAGACCCTGTCCAGCCGCTGCTGCATTGGTAATATCCAGTTGCATTTGCAATCTGATGTTCCTCAATGCGCCCGGCGCGAATCGGAGACTCCATGAAACTGGGAATCAAGTCACTGGCCACGCTGGCCGCCACCCTGCTGCTCTCGCTGGCCGCGAGCGCGGCCACGCTGAGCCTGCCGTCCACCGGCGTCGATGCCTCGGGGGTGAAGCTGCCCGGTGGCCAGGACGATCCGCACTGGACCATCGTCAAGGGCCCGCGCATTAAGCAGCCCAAGCCCGCGGTGGTGATGAGCACCTCGGTGGACTACGGCTATGCGCAGTCCGAGACCGCCGAATGGGTCTGGGCCAAGCAGGATGGCCTGGCCGGCCTGCGGCCCTACACCTTCGAGATCCGGTTCACGCTGCCGGTGGGCGCCACCAAGGCCACGATCACCGGCCGCTGGGCGGTGGACGACATCGGCACCATCTACCTCAATGGCCGAAAGGCCGCCGGCACCGGCACCGCGCTGTCCACGCCGGCGGACACCAACTACCTGCAGTTGAATGACTTCACCGTCACCAAGGGTCTGGTGGAAGGCGAGAACATCCTGCAGTTCGTGGTGCAGGACCTGGGCACGCCAGGCGGCCTGGTGGTCGATTCGCTGCTGGTGCAGTACCGCCGCTGAGTCACATCCGGCCGTCGGCCAGGTAGCGCTGGTGCCATGACAAGGCCTCACCCAGCAGGTGGGGCGTGTGCAGGCCTGGCGCGCCGCGGCAGGCGCGCTGGTAGTAGTCGCTCAGGGCCGGGCGGTAGTCCGGGTGGGCGCAGCGCTCGATGATCAGCGCCGCGCGCTTCTTGGGGCTCAGGCCGCGCAGATCGGCCAGGCCCTGCTCGGTGACGATCACCTGCACGTCGTGCTCGGTGTGGTCGACATGGCTGACCATCGGCACGATGCAGCTGATGCGCCCGCCCTTGGCGGTGCTGGGCGTCATGAACACGCTCAGGTAGGCGTTGCGGGCGAAGTCGCCCGAGCCGCCGATGCCGTTCATGATCGAGCTGCCCATCACGTGGGTGGAATTGACGTTGCCGTAGAGGTCGGCCTCGATCATGCCGTTCATCGCGATCAGGCCCAGGCGGCGGATCAGCTCGGGGTGGTTGCTGATCTCCTGCGGGCGCAGCAGCAGGCGGCCGCGGTAGCTGGCCAGGTCGGCGTTCAGCCGCGCCAGCGCCTCGCTGCTGAGCGAGAAGGCGGTGGCCGAGGCACTCTTGAGCGTGCCGCTCTCCAGCATCTCCAGCATGCCGTCCTGCAGCACCTCGGTGAAGGCGGACAGGCCCTGGAACGGGCCGTTGTTCAGCCCCGCCAGCACCGCGTTGGCGATGTTGCCCACGCCGCTCTGGATCGGCAGCAGTTCGGGCGGCAGCCGGCCGGCCTTGACCTCGTGCTGCAGGAACTCGATCAGGTGGGCGGCGATGGCCAGCGAGGTCTCGTCGGGCGCGCTGAAGGCGGTCTGGCGATCGGGGTGGTCGGTCTCGACCACCGCCACCACCTTGGCCGGGTCGATGCGGAAGTAAGGCTCGCCGATGCGCTGCTCGGGGCGGGTCAGCGGAATCGGCTGGCGGTGCGGCGGCAGCGCGGTGCCGTAGTAGATGTCGTGCAGGCCGTCGAGCGCCGGGTTCTGCCAGGCATTGACCTCCAGGATGATCTTGTCGGCCTGGTCCAGCCAGGTCTTGTTGTTGCCCACGCTGGACGAGGGCACCAGACGGCCGTCCTCCAGCACGCCCGAGACCTCGACCACCGCGGTGTCGAGCTTCCCGAAGAAGCCGAACCAGGCGTACTGCGCGACATGCGACAGGTGCAGGTCGATGTAGTCCATGTCGCCGTGGTTGATGCGGTCGCGGCAGGCCGGGTCGCTCTGGTAGGGCAGGCGCAGGTCCACGCCGTTGGCGCGGGCCAGCGCGCCGTCCAGCTCCGGCGCGGTGGAGGCCCCGGTCCACATGCCGATCTTGAAGGGCTGGCCGGCGGCGTGCGCCGCGTCCATGCGCCGGGCCAGGGCCAGCGGCACCGTCTTCGGATGGCCGGCGCCGGTGAAGCCGCTCATGCCGACGTGGTCGCCGTCGTGGATCAGGGCGGCGGCCTCGTCGGCGCTCATCAGGCGGTCGCGCAGCGCGCGGTTGAGGATGCGGGAAGACATCGATGGAGGTGAACGATCGTTCGGGAAGCTGGCGATTGTCGCCGACAGACTAGGGTTTACCCTTTATTGATCGCGCCTGATCGAGGGAATAGGCCTGACATCCCCGCTTGCACCAACTCTGTATTTCCAGTATTCTGGAATTATGGATGAACAAGACGTGCTGCGCGCCCTGGCCGCGCTGGCCCAGCAACACCGGCTGCGGGCCTTCCGCGCACTGGTGGTGGCCGGCCCTGACGGGCTCAACCCCGGCGTGCTGGCCGAGGCCCTGGGCATCCCGCCCAACACCCTGTCCTTCCACCTGAAGGAGCTGTCGCAGGCCGGCCTGGTGCAGGCCACCCGCGACGGCCGCAGCCTGGTCTACCGCGCCGCCTACGAACGCATGGACGCGCTGCTGTCCTTCCTCACCGCCCACTGCTGCGCCGGCGCCGCCGATGCCTGCTGTGCCGCCGTCCCCCCAGCAACCCTGCTCACCACCCCGGAGACCCCATGAAGCGCTTCCATGTCCACCTGCACGTGCAGGACCTGAACGCCAGCATCGCCTTCTACTCGCGCCTGTTCGCCGCCCAGCCGGCGCGCGTCGAGGGCGACTACGCCAAGTGGATGCTCGACGACCCGCGCATCAACTTCGCCATCTCCACCCGCGGCCACGCGCCCGGCATCGACCACCTGGGCTTCCAGGCCGACAGCGCCGAGGAGCTGGCCGAGCTGCGCGCCCGCGCCGAGGCCGCCGACGCGCCGCTGCTGGACGAAGGCGCCACCACCTGCTGCTACGCGCGCAGCGACAAGCACTGGGTGACCGACCCGCAGGGCATCGCCTGGGAGCATTACCACACGCTGGGCGACATCCCGGTCTTCAGCGAGGCCCGGGCGGCCACGGCCGAGTCGGCCTGCTGCGCACCGAAGGCCGAGGCCGCGCCGGTGGCGCGCGGCAAGCCGATCGGCATCCCGGTGGCCGCCGCCGGCCCGAAGTCGTCCTGCTGCTGAGGCGGGCGGCGCGTCGCCGAGGGCTCAGCGCGCCGCCAGGGCCGCCAGCGCGTCGGCGCCCACCGGGGCCTCGCACTGCCAGGGCAGCAGCGCCGCGCGGTGCGCCGCGCGGTGCAGCACCTGGGCGATGAACGGCGCCTCGCGCGCCGCGCGGTCGGCCAGCACCGCGTCGGCGGTGCCACTGGCCAGCAGGCTCTGGTTGATGACCCAGGCGAAGGGTTCGATGCCGGCCCGCCGCAGTTCCTGCTGCAGGTGCTCGGCCTCGTGCACCGGCGTGGCCTCGGGCAGGGTGACGATCAGCACCCGGGTGTAGGCCGGGTCGCGCAGCCGCGGCAGCAGCTGGCGCACGGCCTCGGGCAGCTCGCCCTGGTTGCGCAGCACCTCTCGGTGGTAGGCCTCGGCGGCGTCCATCAGCAAAATGGTGTGGCCGGTGGGCGCGGTGTCGAGCACGACGAAACGGCCCTGGGCCTGCGCCACAGTGGCGGCGAAGGCGTGGAAGACGGCAATCTCCTCGGTGCAGGGCGAGCGCAGGTCCTCGTCGAGCAGCGCGCGCGCCGCTGCGTCCAGGCCGGTGCCGGCGCGCGCCATCACCGCCGCGCGGTAGCGCGCCACCTCGGCCGCCGGGTCGATGCGCTGCACCTGCAGGCCCGGCACCGCAGCGCCCAGCGCGCCTTCCAGGTGCGCGGCGGGGTCGGTGGTGGACAGCAGCACCGGGTGGCCGCGCCGCGCCAGTGCCACCGCCAGCGCCGCCGCCACCGTGGTCTTGCCCACGCCGCCCTTGCCCATGGTCATCACCAGGCCATGGCCGCCGGCCTCGATCTCGGCCAGCAATGGCGCCAGGCCACCGGGCAGTTCGACGGATTCCGCGGCCGCCACGGATTCGACCTGTGCCACCGGATGCAGAAAGGCCCGCAGCGCCGCCAGGCCCACCAGGCCGCGCGAGATGAAGCCGGTCTCGCTGCGCGGCAGCGCGGCCAGTCCGGCGGGCATCGCCGCCAGTGCGGCCTGCTGGCGCGCGGCCATGGCCTGCGCCACCGCGTCGGGGCCAGGCGCCTGCAGCAGGCCATTGAGCGCCAACGCCAGCGAGCGCACACCCAGGTCGGCCAGTTCGTGGCGGGTGCGCTCGGCCTCGCGCAGCGCGGCGGTGTCGGGGCGGGCCACCAGCACCACGGTGGTCAGCGTGGGGTCGGTCAGCGCCGCCAGTGCCTGGGCGTACAGCGCGCGCTGCGCCGCCAGGCCCGACAAGGGCCCCAGGCAGGACGTGCCGCTGCGGTTGTCCTGCAGAAAACCGCTCCAGGCCGAGGGCAGGCTCAGCAGGCGCAGCGTGTGGCCGGTGGGCGCGGTGTCAAACACCACATGGTCGAAGCCCGCCGCCGCGCCCTGGCCGGCCAGCAGCGCGGCAAAGGCATCGAAGGCCGCCATCTCCACCGTGCAGCTGCCGGAGAACTGCTCCTCCATGCTGCGCAGCGCGGCCTCGGGCAGAACGCCGCGGTAGGGGCCGACCATGCGCTCGCGATACGCGGCCGCCGCGGCCTCGGGGTCGATGTTGAGCGCGCTCAGGCCCGGCACCGCCGTCACCGGCGTGGGGTCGCCGCTCAGCGGGGTTTCCAGCACCTCGTCGAGGTTGGAGGCCGGGTCGGTGCTGACCAGCAGCACGCGCCGGCCGGTCTCGGCCAGCCGCCAGGCGGTGGCACAGGCCAGCGAGGTCTTGCCGACGCCGCCCTTGCCGGTGAAGAACAGGCAGCGGGTGTCGGCCTGCGGCAGCCGCGGCGCCACGCTCAGCACTGGCCGGGGGCGCAGCCGCAGGCGCCCAGCTTGATGTGCGGCTTGTCGGCGCTGGCGATGGGCAGGCCCAGCAGGCGCATCATCTGCAGCTTGCCGGGGTAGACGCCGGTGGAGGCGATGCGGCCATCGACCACGACGATCGGCAGCCGCTCCACACCGGCCTGCAGCTCGCGCAGCACCTCGGGGTGGGCCGCGAAGGCCTGCGGCGCATGGCTGAGGCTGTGGCGCTGCACCGTCACGCCGGCTTCGGCCAGCGCCTGCAGGTCGGCGCCGAACTGGGCCAGCACCGGGTCCACCTCAACGCCGCAGACCCCGCTGGGGCAGCACATCGCGGGCTCGAAAACGTCCAGTGTGCTCATCGTGTCTCCTGGTGGTGGACCTTCATCTTGCGCCTGCCCGCGCCGTCGGCCTTGATCCCGCGCAGGTTCAGCGCGCGGCGCCGGCGGCCTCGTACCAGCCCTTGCTGCGGTTGACCCAGCGCACCACCAGCAGCATCACCGGCACCTCGATCAGCACGCCCACCACGGTGGCCAGCGCGGCGCCGGACTCGAAGCCGAACAGGCTGATCGCCGCGGCCACCGCCAGCTCGAAGAAATTGCTGGCACCGATCAGGCAGGACGGCGCGGCCACGCAGTGGGCCTCGCCCAGCCAGCGGTTCAGGCCATAGGCCAGGCCGGCGTTGAACAGCACCTGGATCAGGATGGGCACCGCCAGCATCGCGATCACCAGCGGCTGCGCCAGGATGGCCCGGCCCTGGAACGCGAACAGCAGCACCAGCGTGGCCAGCAGCGCGCCGATCGACCACGGGCCGATGCGCGCCAGCGCGGCGTCAAACGCGGCCTGCCCGCGCGCCAGCAGCGCCCGGCGCAGCGCCTGCGCGATCAGCACCGGCACCACGATGTAGAGCACCACCGACACCAGCAGCGTGTCCCAGGGCACGGTGATGCTGGCCAGGCCCAGCAGCAGGCCCACCAGCGGCGCGAAGGCGAACACCATGATCAGGTCGTTGAGCGCCACCTGGCTCAGCGTGAACAGCGGATGGCCGTTCGTCAGCCGGCTCCAGACGAAGACCATCGCGGTGCAGGGCGCGGCGGCCAGCAGGATCAGGCCGGCGATGTAGCTGTCGAGCTGATCCGCCGGCAGCCAGGGCGCGAAGACCTGGCGCACGAACAGGCCGCCCAGCAGCGCCATCGAAAAGGGCTTGACCGCCCAGTTGACGAACAGCGTGACGCCAATGCCCTTCCAGTGCGCGCGCACCTGGTGCAGCGCGCCGAAGTCGATGCGCAGCAGCATCGGGATGATCATCACCCAGATCAGCGCGCCCACCGGCAGGTTGACCTTCGCGACTTCCATCGCCCCGATGGCCTGCACCGGGCCGGGCATCACCTGTCCCAGCGCGATGCCCACCACGATGCACAGGGCGACCCAGACGCTCAGGTAGCGCTCGAAGACACTCATTGCGGCCTCCGGCTCAGCTGCGCGCAATGCGCTCGAGGGCCGCCTGCAACTCAGGCCGCGGCAGCGTCGCCAGCGGAAGGTCCAGCAGCTGCAGCATCTTGTAGCCGATGGCCTGGCGCGTCAGCTCGAAGGCGCGCGGCTTGTCGGCCTCGGCGGCATTGGACGGATCGGGGTAGCCCCAGTGCACCTTCAGCGGCTGCTGGCCGGGGCCGCCGAAGAAGACCGGGCAGGTCTCGGCGGCGGCGCTGTCGCACACCGTGATGACGATGGACAGCGGCGGCGCCTCGGGGCCGGTGAACTCGTCCCAGCTCTTGCTGCGGTAGCCGGCGGTGTCCACGCCGGCGGCCTGCAGCGCCTGCAGCGCATAGGGGTTGATGCGGCCGCTGGGCGCGCTGCCGGCGCTGTGGGCCCGCACATCCAGCCCGCGCTGGGCGGCCAGGTGGTTGAGCATGCCCTCGGACAGCACGCTGCGGGCCGAGTTGTGGGTGCACAGGATCAGGACGTGGGTGGTCATCTCAGTGTTGTCCGATGGCTCGGATCTCGTGTTGCAGGGACAGGGGGGCCAGGGAAGCGATGGGCAGGGCCAGCAGCAGTTCGATGCGCCGTTTGAGCACCAGCGCGACCTCGAGGAAGCGGCGGCGCTGACGCGCTGCATCCTCATCGGGCGCCGCGGGGTCCTCGACCCCCCAGTGCGCCGTCATCGGCTGGCCCGGCCACAGCGGGCAGGTCTCGCCGGCGGCGCGGTCGCAGACGGTGAAGGTGAAATCCAGCACCGGGGCCTGGGGCCTGGCGAACTCGTCCCAGGACTTGGAGCGCAGGCCCTGCAGCGGCACGCCCAGCTCGGCCAGCGTGGCCAGCGCCAGCGGGTGGACCTGGCCGGTCGGATGGCTGCCCGCCGAATGGGCGACGAAGCGGCCGCCGCCCAGGTGGGCCAGCAGCGCCTCGGCCATGATGGAACGGGCAGAGTTGCCGGTGCAGATGAACAGCACCTGGAAGGGGGTGTCGGGCATGGCAGGGCGTCAGCAGGAGCAGGACAGGGTGGCCGCCGTGCTCAGCTCGCAGGGCTGGCCCGCACAGCAACTGGCGGTCAGGAAGGCGAGCAGCGCGTTCATGCGGGTGAAGTCGGCGCGGTAGATCAGGCGGCGGCCGTCGCGGGTGGCGTCGACCAGGCCGGCGTGGGTCAGCGCCTTCAGATGAAAGGACAGCGTGGCCGCCGGCATGCCCAGTTGCTCGGCCAGCACGCCGGGGGTCAACCCCACGGGTCCGGCCACCACCAGGGCGCGGAAGGCCGCCAGCCGGTTGGGCTGGGCCAGCGCGGCCAGCAGCGGGACGGCGTCTTTGTTTTCCATCCTTCCATTATCGTGAAACTATTTGACGATTCGGTGACAGCCCACGGCGAGGCCACAATCGCCGCCCATGCCCCACGCCCTGCCCGGACTTGACCTGCTGCGCGCCGCGGCCATCGTCTGGGTGATGCTGTTCCACTCCTGGATCGTCGGCGGCCTGGGGCCCGACTGGTCCTGGCTGTCGCGCCACGGCTGGATGGGCGTGGACCTGTTCTTCGTGCTCAGCGGCTACCTGATCGGCGGGCAGGTGCTGGCAGCGCTGGGACGCGATGGGCGTCTGTCGCTGACGGGCTTCTACCGCCGCCGCGCCTGGCGGATCCTGCCGGCTTACCTGGCCACGCTGGCGCTGTACCTGGCATGGCCGGACTTCCGCGAGGCACCCGGGATGGAGCCGGCCTGGAAGTTCCTGAGCTTCACCGTCAATCTGTCGATCGACTACAACGCCAGACAGGCCTTCTCGCACGCCTGGTCGCTGTGTGTGGAGGAACATTTCTACGCCCTCTTCCCGCTGATCGCGCTGGGCCTGTGGCGCTGGGGATCGGCGCGCAGCGCGTTGGCGCTGGGGCTGGGGCTGCTGCTGGGCGGCATCGCGTTGCGCGCGGCGCTGTTCCAGCACGGGCAGGCCACCGACCCGGAGATGACGCGCAACTGGTTCCTCGAGGACCTGTACTACCCCAGCTGGTGCCGGCTCGACGGCCTGCTGTGCGGCGTGGTGCTGGCCGCGGTGCAGCAATGCCGGCCCCACTGGTGGCAGCGCGCACGGCGCTGGGCCGACGCCGCGGCGCTGGGAGGACTGGCCACCCTGGGGGTGGCCTTCTGGGTGCTGCAGGAGCGGGTCAGCCTGGCCGGGGTGAGTGTCGGCTGGCCACTGCTGTCGGTGGCGCTGGCCGCGCTGGTGTTCGCCGGTGCCGGTCGCGACAGCCTGATCGGTCGCTGGCAGGTGCCTGGCGCCGGGGCCTTGGCGGCCATCTCGTACAGCCTGTACCTGGTGCACAAGCCGGCCTATCACCTGGTGCAGCTGTACGGGGGCGACGCGCTGCAGGGCCGCGGGCTGGTGGCCTTTGCCGCCTATGGCGCAGCGGCGCTGGCGGCTGGCGCCGCGATGTACCTGCTGGTCGAGCGGCCTGGCCTGCGCTGGCGCGATCGCCTGCGTTGACACGATACTTGGGCCCTCGCTGGAGGATTCCGTCATGCCCGACACCGCCAAAGTCAAAGGCCCCGCCTCGTACTTCCCGTCGATCGAGAAGACCTACGGCCAGCCGGTCGAGCACTGGTTCGGGGTGCTGCGTACCGCCGGGCCGCTGAAGCACATGGAACTGGTGGCCCTGCTGAAAGGCCAGCACGGCCTGGGCCACGGCCACGCCAATGCGCTGGTGGCCCACTTCATGGCGGCGCGCTGACATGGCCCGCGCTGCGTTCTGGCTGGCCGCGCTGCTGAGCGCCGCCGCACCCGCTGCCCAGGCGTTCGATTACAGCGGCACCAAGACCCTGCTGGCGGTCACTGGCGATGGCCAGCGCACCCCGATCGGCACCATCACCTTCACGCCCGCCGCGGGCGATACCCGACAGTTCAGCATCCGCTGGCGCCACGAGGTCTTCACCGACCACTTCCTGTCGATGCGCGAGTTCAAGTGCCTGCCTGGCGGCCCCGAGATCAGCTGCCAGGTGCCCTACCCCTACGCGCAGCCCGGCACGGTGGCGCCGGGCCAGCTGGCCTGGCTGGAGCACAGCCTGCTGTTCCTGCACAAGAGCCCGGCCGAGTTCGGCGCCAAGCTGTGGAACGGCCTGTACTTTGCACTGCGCGAGCAGGGTGACACGCTGGTGGGCGAGCCGCAGGCGGTGGATCTCAATGCCATCGGCGCGCCGCCCGCGCGGCTGGAGGTGCCGCCCTTCGGGCCGGCGCAGCGCCACGAGGTGACGCCCGGCGCACGCTGGCTGCGTCAGCTGGTCATCGAGTGAGCCGAGCAGCGCAGCGGCACACCCGGCGGCTCAAGCCCCCACCGGCAGGGCCACGACGGCCTTGACCTCCTTGAGCACGATGGCGGAACGCACATGGGCCACCCCCGGCAGCTTGAACAGCGTGTCGTGCAGGAAGCGCTCGTACGAGGCCACGTCGGCCACCAGCACGGTCATGATGTAGTCGCTCTGGCCGGTGGTGGCCAGGCAGCGCACGATCTGCGGGCAGGCGGCCACCGCCTGCTCGAATCGCTGCACCACGGCCTCGGCATGCTCGCCCAGGTTGACCTCCACCACCACCGCCAGGTCCAGCCCCACCTTCTCGCGGTCGACCAGCGCGGTGTAGCCGCGGATCACGCCGGCCGCCTCCATCTCCTTGACCCGCTTCCAGCAAGGCGTGGACGACAGGCCCACCCGCTCCGCCAGCTGCTGCACCGTCTGCCGCGAGTCGCGCTGCAATTCGGCCAGGATGCGCAGGCTGTAGCGGTCGAGGGTGGGAGCGTTGCGGGCCACGGTGATCGGACAGGTTCAGACGCCACAGTGTAGGCGCGCCACGCAGGCGCTCGCTCAGGCGCGGAACTGCTGCAGCGCCAGATCGACGATGGCCTCGGCGCAGCCCGCCTGGCGCGCGCGATCGCGCAGACGCTGGGCGTCGCCCGGTCCGGCCAGCACGCGCTCCAGATGGTCCAGCGCCGCCATAGCGCCCAGGTCATGGGCGTCGGTGCGCAGGCGCGCCAGCGTGTCGGCGATGTCATTGCGCAGCGGCCGCTGCATCGCGTCGCGCGGGTCGACCAGCACGCCGTCCAGACCGAAACGGCAGGCCTGGAAGCGGTTGTAGCCGTACACCAGGTAGTCACTCTCGCGAGGCAGCTGTTCGCGCCGCTCCAGCAGGTGCAGGCACAGGCACTGCAGGTAGGCGGCCAGCGCGGCGGCGTGGTCCACGCTCAGCGGCGTGTCGCACACCCGCAGCTCGATGGTGCCGTACTCGGGCTTGGGGCGGATGTCCCAGTAGAAGTCCTTCATGCTGGACACAATCCCGGTGCGCTCCATCGACGCGAAGTAGCCGTCCACGAAGCCCTGCCAGGACAGCTCGAAGGGTGCGCGTCCGCTGAGCGGAAAGGCATTCACCGCATTCAGCCGCGACGACTGGAACAGCGTGTCATGCCGCTGCACGTAGGGCGAGGAGGCCGACAGCGCGATGAAATGCGGCACGTAGCGCGACAGCGCGTGCAGCAGGTACAGCGCATCGTCGCCGCTGGCGCAGCCCACGTGCACATGCTGGCCGAAGACCGTGAACTGCTTGGCCAGGTAGCCATACAGCGCGGACACCTCCAGGAAGCGCGGCTTGTCGAAGATGCGCCGCTCGCTCCACTGCTGGAAGGGGTGGGTGCCACCGCCACAGACGCCCACGTTGATGCGGTCGCCCACCGCCACCAGCCGGTCGCGGATGCGCTGCAGCTCCAGCAGCAGGCTGCCGTGCTCGTGGTGGATGCCGGTGGACACCTCGATCATGCTTTGCGTGATCTCGGGGACGACCTGGCCGGGCGGCGGGTCGTCGTGCAGCAGCATCAGCATGTCGGGGCTGGCACTGACCAGGTCGTGGTCGCTCAGGCTCACCAGCTGCAGTTCGAGCTCCACGCCCAGGCTCAGGGCGCGCGAGGCAGCGAAGGGGGGCAGGGGCATGAGCAGGCTCCGGTTCAGCGGCCCTCGGGCGGGGCCAGTTCATGGGCACGCTTGAGGGCCCAGCGGGTCAGCGCGGGGCCGGCGATCTCGAGCAGCCAGGTGGCCGCGGCCAGCGGGGCGATCGTGCCCAGCACGTCCAGGCCCATCACCCGCGCCTGCTCCAGCAGCAGGATCACGAAGACCGAGATCGGTGTGGACGCCACGCCTGCCAGCATCGCCTTGTGGCGCCCCAGGCCGTCCCCACGCGCGGCCACCCAGGCCACGCCCAGCTTCACGCCCAGGCGCAGCAGCACGATCAGCACGCCCACCCACCAACCCTGCAGCACCAGGGCGATGTCCAGCGCGGCCCCGGCGAAGATGAACAGCAGCACCGCCATCACGTCGCCCAGCGCGCCGAAGTTGCGCTGTGCGCTGGTCAGGCCGATCCGCCGATGGCGCGCGGTCAGCCCGAAGACCAGCGTGGCCAGCACCGGCGACAGCGTCCAGGCCAGCGTCACCGACACCAGCAGCATCACGGCGATCGCATAGGGCAGCGTGGTGTCGGGCACCGGCGGGCCCAGGCGGTCGATCAGCCAGGGCAGCAGCACCCCGAAGCCCAGACCCAGCGCCGCCGAGCCCAGCAGCATCGCACCGCTGTTCCACAGCGCCTGCCCCCAGTCGCCCAGGCTGCTGAGCGTCCACGCACCGGCAGCCAGCTTGAACAACAGCACCGCGATCACGCACTGCAGCGCCGAGCCGTGCAGCGCGCGTTCGGTGACGATGCCCGAGGCCCGGCCTTCGTTGATCACCCGCATCAGCCCGGCCGGCGAGCCACTGGCCGCCAGCGCGGCCACCATCCAGGACAGCAGCGGCTCCATGCCCAGCCAGCCGCAGGCCAGCCACACCAGCAGAAAGATCAGCAGCGACTCGATCACGCCCTGCGCGGTGAAGCCGGGGTTGCGCAGCAGCCAGTTCAGGTTGATGCGGTAGCCGAACTCGAACAGCGTCAGGCCGAAGGCCACATGCACCAGCCACAGCAGTTCGCGCTGGTGCACATCACCCAGCCAGCCCAACTGCGTGCCGCCCAGCAGGAATCCCAACAGGCCGTAGGCCGCCACCCGTGGCACGCCCCAGGCGCGGTAGGCCAGTTCGCCCACGACCCAGCCCAGCCCGATGGCCACGGGCCAGGTCAGCGATGACAGCAGTGGTATCGCGTCCATGTGCTTCCGTCCCCAGGCTTTGCTGGCCTGTCCGATGAGTCAAATACATTGGTACCAATGTAATTCACTGCCAGATCGGGATTACCCTGAAGCGCTGCACATTCGGAATCCAGACCGCTCAGGACCCCAGCATGAAGAACATCTGTTCTCCATTCGCTGGAAATGGAGAACGGATCAGCGATTTCCCAGGGTTGACCCCGAACCAGCCAGGAAGATCATTCCTCTGCCCAGGCCCGAGGATCACGCCATGGACCACCCGATGCCCACCCCCGCCCTCGCCCGCCCCGACTACCAGCTCGCCGACGGCCTGTGGGCCGAGCGTGGCACCGTCTTCTTCAGCGGCACCCAGGCCCTGGTGCGGCTGTTGCACATGCAGCGCCAGGCCGACGCGGCCGCCGGGCTGAACACCGCGGGCTTCATCAGCGGCTACCGCGGCTCGCCGCTGGGCATGGTCGACCAGGCGGTGTGGAAGGCCGGCCGGCGGCTGGAGGACGCGGGCATCCGCTTCGTGCCCGCCATCAACGAGGAACTGGCCGCCACCCAGGTGCTGGGCACGCAGCGGGTGCAGAGCGACCCGGAGCGCACCGTGGAGGGCGTGTTCGCGCTGTGGTACGGCAAGGGCCCGGGCGTGGACCGCGCGGCCGATGCGCTCAAGCACGGCAACGCCTACGGCTCATCGCCGCTGGGCGGCGTGCTGGTGGTGGCGGGCGACGACCACGGCTGCGTCTCGTCGAGCATGCCGCACCAGAGCGAGCACGCGATGATCGGCTGGCAGATGCCGATCGTGGCACCCGCCGATGTGGCCGAGATCGTCGAGTTCGGCCTGTATGGCTGGGCGCTGTCGCGCTACAGCGGCGCCTGGGTGGGGCTGACCGCGCTGTCCGAGGTGGTGGAAAGCGCCGGCACGGTGGACCTGGACCTGATCGCCGCGCGCCGCGCCGCCTGGGTGGACGCCGACACCGTGCGCGCGCTGACCGGCCACCAGCCGCCGCCCGACGGTCTGCACTACCGCTGGCCCGACCTGCCCTCGCTGCGCATCGAGTCGCGCCTGGCCGACAAGCTGGCCGCGGTGGCCGCCTTCGCGCGCGTCAACACCATCGACCGCGAGGTCATCGCCAGCGTCGACGCCACCGTGGGCATCGTCACCTGCGGCAAGGCGCACCACGACCTGATGGAGGTGCTGCGCCGGCTGGAGATCACGCCGGCGATGCTGGCCGAGGCCGGCGTGCGCCTGTACAAGGTGGGCCTGTCCTGGCCGCTGGAAACCACGCGCCTGCGCCACTTCGCGCGTGGCCTGAAGGAGATCCTGGTCATCGAGGAGAAGGGCGCGATCGTCGAGCAGCAGCTGAAAGAGCTGTTCTACAACGCGCCCACCCACGCCCGCCCGGTGATCGTGGGCAAGCACGACCGCCAGGGCAAGCCGCTGGTGTCGGCGCTGGGCGAGTTGCGCCCCTCGCGCCTGATCGAGATCGTCGCGCACTGGTTTGCCGAACACTTCCCGCGCCAGGAGACCTTCCGCAACCACCTGCGCCACCTGATGCCGCACGTCCATGACTTCACGCCGCCGGCGCTGCTGTCCAACGTGGGCGACAGCGTCAAGCGTCTGCCCTACTTCTGCGCCGGCTGCCCGCACAACACCAGCACCAAGGTGCCTGAAGGCAGCACCGCCCGCGCCGGCATCGGCTGCCACTTCATGGCCAACTGGATGGACCGCAGCACCGCCGGCCTGATCCAGATGGGTGGCGAGGGCGTGGACTGGGTCTCGCATGCGATGTTCACCAAGACGCCGCATGTCTTCCAGAACCTGGGCGACGGCACCTACCACCACTCCGGCTATCTGGCGATCCGCCAGGCGGTGGCCGCCAAGGCCACGCTGACCTACAAGATCCTCTTCAACGACGCGGTGGCGATGACCGGCGGCCAGCCGGTGGACGGCATCATCAGTGTCGACGCCATCGCCCGTCAGGTCGAAAGCGAAGGCGTCAAGCGCGTGGTGGTGGTCAGTGACGACATCGCCAAGTACGACGCCATCCACGACCGCTTCCCCGCGGGCACGCAGTTCCACCCGCGCGAGGCGCTGGACGCGGTGCAGCGCGAGCTGCGCGAGATCGCCGGCGTCACCGTGCTTATCTACGAGCAGACCTGCGCCGCCGAGAAGCGCCGCCGCCGCAAGCAGGGCAAACTCGCCGACCCGCCCAAGCGCCTGTTCATCTACGACGCGGTCTGCGAAGGCTGCGGCGACTGCACCGTGCAGAGCAACTGCGTGGCGGTGCTGCCGCACGAAACGCCGCTGGGCCGCAAGCGCCGCATCGACCAGACCGCCTGCAACAAGGACTACAGCTGCGCCAAGGGCTTCTGCCCCAGCTTCGTCAGCGTGACTGGCGGCACGCTGAGAAAACGCAGCGGCGCGATCGCCTCAGACCCCGCCGCCTTTGATGCGCGCTTGGCCGCGCTGCCGCAGCCCACCCCCCACACATGGACCGGCCCCTGGGACCTGCTGGTCACCGGGGTCGGAGGCACCGGCGTGGTCACGGTGGGCGCTGTCATCGCCATGGCCGCGCACCTGCAGGGCCACCGCGCCAGCGTGCTCGACTTCATGGGCTTTGCGCAGAAGGGCGGCTCGGTGCTGAGCTTCGTGCGCCTGGCCGACACGCCTGAGCGCCTGAACCAGGTCCGCATCGACACCCAGCAGGCCGACGCCCTGCTGGCCTGCGACCTGGTGGTGGGCGCCAGCGCCGACGCGCTGCAGACCGTGCGCCACGGCCGCACCCGCATTCTGGCCAACACCCACCCGGTGCCGGTGGCCGAATCGCTGCGCGTGCCCGATGCGTCACTGCAGATCGACGCGCTGCTCGAGAAGATGCGCTTCGCGGCCGGCGACGAGCGCGTCGAGACCTTCGACGCGCAAAGCCTGGCCGAGGAGTTCCTGGGCGACACCGTCACCAGCAACATCCTGGCGATGGGCTGGGCCTGGCAGCGCGGCCTGGTGCCGGTGAGCCTGGGCGCGCTGACGCAGGCGATCCGCCTGAACGGCGTGGCGGTGGAGGCCAACCTGCGCGCCTTCGGCCTGGGTCGCCTGGCCGCCGCCGATCCCGCGGCGCTGGCGGCGCTGCGTGCTGCACCTGCCGCCGCGCCGCTGGACGACTCGCTGGACGCGCTGCTGACCCGTCTGCAAGCGCAGCTGAGTGCCTGGCAGAACCCCGCCTGGGCCGAGCGCTTCCGCGACCGCATCGCCCGGCTGCGCGCCGCCGAGGCGGGCCTGGGCCGCGACCCCTCGCTGCCGCTGACCCGCACCGCCGCCACCAGCCTGGCCCGGCTGATGAGCTACAAGGACGAGTACGAGGTGGCGCGCCTGTACAGCGACCCCGGCTTCGAGGCCGCACTGCGCGAGCAGTTCGACGGCGATCTGCGGCTGGCCTTCCACATGGCCCCGCCGCTGCTGCGACCGCCGCGCGGTGGCGTGGCGCCGCGCAAGATCGTCATGGGCCCCTGGCTGCGCAGCGCGATGCGGGTGCTGGCCGGTTTGCGCGGTCTGCGCGGCAGCGTGCTGGATGTGTTCGGCCGCACCGAGGAGCGTCGCCTGGAACGGGCGTTGATCAGCGCCTTCGAGCAGCGACTGGACGAACTGGCCGCGGGCCTGAACGCCGATCGCCTGCCGCTGGCGCAGCAGATCGCCGCTCTGCCGCAGCAGGTGCGCGGCTTCGGCCATGTGAAGCTGGCCAACCTGGCGCTGGCGCGCGCGCGCGAGGCCGAGCTGATGCACCGCTGGGATCCGCAGCGCTACCCGCGGCCGCAGGGACCGGCGCAGGCCGGGCAGCTCAAGGGCATTGCGGTGGTGGCGGGCTGAGCGGCCGGCCAGCGGTTCAGAGGCTGAGAGGCTCTCAGAGCAGGTAGGGCCCGATCGCCGCCATCGCCCGCTCGACGCTGGCCTCCTTCTCGCCCACCGGCGCCACGTAGTGCAGCGCCTGGCGTGCGGCGTCCAGGCCTTCGGTGCGCGCCAGCACCCAGGCCGCCAGGTAGACCGAGGCCAGGCAGCCGCCCGCGGTGGCCAGGTTGCCGGCGGCGTAGAAAGGCTGCTCCAGCACCTGCACGCCCGCCTCCTGCACCCAGGGCCTGGTGGTCAGGTCGGTGCAGGCCGGCACCGCGCCCAGCAGGCCCAGCCGCGCCAGCAGCAGCGTGCCCGAGCACTGCGCGCCGATCAGCTGCCGCGCCGGGTCCAGCCGCAGGCGGGCCAGCAGCACTGGGTCGGCGCAGACCTCGCGGGTGCGCAGGCCGCTGCCGACCAGCACCACCTCGGCGTCGGCCGCTTCCTCCAGCATCGACTGCGCCTGCACCGTCACCCCGTTCATCGAAGTGACGCTGGCCTCGGGACAGCACAGGCTGACGCGCCAGTCGGGCCGCCGGATGCGGTTGAGCAGGCCCAGCGCAATCAGCGAGTCCAGCTCGTTGAAGCCCTGGAAGGTGAGGATGGCAATGTGCATCGCCCGATTGTGGCGGCTGTGCCCGTCGCCCGGCATCGCGCGCCCGCCCGTCAGGACGCCAGCGCAGGTTCGACCGCCGCCCCCGGCAGCAGCACCACGGCATCGGCCGGGACCGGACGACCCAGCAGGAAGCCCTGGCCGCAGTCGCAGCCCAGGTCACGCACATGCGCGCGCTGGGGCTCGGTCTCGATGCCTTCGGCGATCACCCGGCAGCTCAGCGCATGCGCCATGCCGATGATGGCGCGCACGATCGCGTCGGCACGCGGGTCGGTGCCCAGCGCGCTGACCAGCGAGCGGTCGACCTTCAGGATGTCCAGCGGCAGACGGGACAGCTGCGACAGGTTCGAGAACCCGATGCCGAAGTCATCCAGCGCGATCATCACGCCGGCCGCGCGCAGGCGCGCCAGACGGGCCGCGGTGGCGGCAAAGTCGGTCATCGCCATCGACTCGGTGATCTCGATCGACAGCAGCTCGGCGGGAATGCCGGCCTGCTCGATCGCCTCGAGGACCTCGGCGCAGAAGTGCGGATCGCTGAACTGCGACGGCGACACATTGACCGCCACGTTCAGCGGCCGGCCCTGGACCATCCACTGCCGGCATTGCGCCACCGCCATCGTCAGCACCTGGCGCCCGAGCTCGCCCATCAGGCCGCTGCGCTCGGCAATGTCGATGAAGGCGCCGGGCGGCAACAGGCCGCGGGTGGGATGGGCCCAGCGCACCAGCGCCTCGACGCCGCTGAGCTGGCCATCGCGCAGCTGGAACTTGGGCTGGAAGTGCAGGCGCAGCTGCCCCTGCTCCAGCGCCATACGCAACTCGGCCTCGATGCGGGTGGCGTCCAGCAGCGCCTGGCGGGCCTGCTGGTCGAAGAACTGGTAGCGCGACTTGCCGGCCTGCTTGGAGCCGTACATCGCCAGGTCGGCGAAGGCCAGGATCTCCTTCGGGTCCACGGAGTCGTCGGGCGTGATCGCAATGCCCAGGCTGGCGCCCACCGTCACCTCCTGGCCCTGGACGCTGAAGGGCGCGGCCAGTGAGCGCACGATGCGCTCGCCGATCTCGGCCAGTTCGGCCCGGTCGGTCGTGCCCGGCAGGATGGCCACGAACTCATCACCGGCGAAGCGGGCGAAGACGACATCGCGCGGCAGCCGGTCGCAGGGTGTGCCGAAGGCGTCCAGGCAGGTGTCGATGGTGTGCAGGTCGCGCTCCAGGCCCTGCTGCAGCAGGCGCTCGGCGGCCTGGGCCAGCAGGGCGTCGCCACCGGCGTGGCCCAGGGTGTCGTTGACCCGCTTGAAGCCGTCCAGGTCGATGAAGATGATCGCCGCGCGGTAGGTCTCGCTGCGCGACGGATCCAGCGCGAAGTTCAGCAGCCGGTCGACCACGCTGCGATTGGGCAGGCGGGTGATCGGGTCGGTGTAGGCCAGCAGGTTGATGCGCAGCACGTTGTCGTTGAGCCGGCTGCGCATGCGGCGGAAGCTGTTGGCCAGGCCGCCGATCTCGCAGGCGCAGTCCACCTCGACAGGGGCGCCGAAGTCGCCGTCGGCGATCGCGTCGGTGCTGCGCCGCAGGGCGTCGACCAGGCCTGTCAGTCGACTGGCCATCCAGAAGATCGCCGCCCCGACGCCGACCGCCGCGCCGGCCACGACCGCCCAGGCCCGTGGCTGGCCCAACGCAGCGCCGCCCAGCGCCGTGACGCTGCCCAGGGCGGCCAGCGCGCCCAGCACGCCGCCCGCCAGCGCAAAGCGCCAGCGGATGCTGTTCAGACCCTGTCCGGGATCGAGAAGGCCCGTGGGCATGTGTGATGGAGTGAAGCGATCAGGCATGGCGCAACCGGCCGAAGGCCGCCGGCGTCAGCCGGTTCTTTCGGCCGTTCGGAGCCACAGTTAAGCGGCGCGATGCAGCGGCCCCGCCGGGCGGACTGCTACATTCATGACCGTTCGTGAGAGGTGCCGCCACAGGCGCCCGCGCACACCAGGGAGCCGACATGTCATCACCCCACTGGGGGCGCGCCGCAGGCGCCGCCCTTGTCATCATCGCGCTGGCCGGCTGCGGCAAGCAGGGCGTCGAGCTGGGCCAGGGTGGCTCGGTCGTCACCGGCAGCGGCGGGCCCACGGGCGCGCAGAACGCGGCGCGCGCCTTGCAGACCTGCGACGCGCCGATCGCCGTGGTCGCGCTGGAGGAGAACCAGAACGGCTACACCGGCATCGGCCGCGGCGGCCTGCCCGAGTCGCCGCTGCCGCTGGTGCGCGTGGTGATGCAGCAAAGCGGCTGCTTTCGCATCGTCGACCGCAACGCCGGTCTGAAGGCCACCCGGCGCGAGCAGGAACTGAAGGACGCCGGCGTGCTGCGCGCCGACGGCGACGTCCAGAAGGGCCGCGGCCTGATGGCCCAGTACAGCGTGGTGCCCAGCCTGGTCTTCTCTGAGCAGGACGCCGGCCGCCAGATCGGCGGCATCCTGGCCATGATCCCGGTGCTCAACAGGCTGGCCGGCGCCGCCGAGCAGGTGCGCATCAAGGAAGCCCAGGTCGTGCTGCTGCTGACCGACAACGAGACCACCGAGCAACTCTCCGCCGCCACCGGGTCGGCCCGCACCACCGACCTGGGCCTGGGGGGACTGGTCGGCGGCCAGGGCGGCGGCATCGGCGCGCTGGGCTGGAGCAACACCAACGAAGGCAAGGTGATCGCCGCGGCCTTCCTGGATGCGCACAACGCGCTGGTGGGCCAGCTGCGCACGCTGGCGGCCAAGCCCCTGCCAGCGGGGGTGAAGACGAAGTCGTGAGTGACCGGGGAAACCAGGCGGCTTCAGCCTGAACTCAGAAGGTCGCCCTGCGACTCTGGCCGGCCGTTATCGGCCCGGAGCAGCCACACGGCGCGGTTGATGGCGGGCCGCCACCATGGACGCGGCGCCGGCTGATCGGGCGGCCGTCAACTTGATCCGTCAGCAGGCACCTCCGTTGGCCGGGATCGCTGGGCCAGCAGGCGCTTGCGCACCGCATGGATGTTGTTGCGCAGCGCGTACAGCTCGTCGGCATAGGACAGCGGCACCGCAATGCGGTGGGTGACACGGTCCAGTTCGTCCAGCTCGTCGAGCAAAGCATCGCGCTCGCCGGTGCCGGCTTCCAGTTTGGCTTCCACCTCGCGCAGTCGCGCATACCAGCGGAACACCCGCGAGCGCACGCGGAAGGTGTAGAGCGGCGGCACGACGCGCGACAGCGGAAGCATCAGCACCAGCAGGCCGCCGACCACCAGCCACATGCGTTCCAGCAGATTGCCGGCCCAGAAGGGCAGGTAGCGCGCCCAGGCCGGCGGCGTGCCGTTGATCGCGCGGTCGCCCTCGGCGCTGACCGGCAGCTCGCTGGTGCGGGTGTTGGGGAAATCGCGCGTGCCATTGAACCAGCCAGCCTCGCTGTGCAGGCTCAGGGCCGCCTGCGCGAACAGCTGGCGCAGCGCAGGGTGCGTCTGCTCGCGCGCCAGCAGTGCGGTCGTGGTGGCCAGCAGGGGCACGTCGTGACGCGGCACGTCGGCCCCCAGGTCCACCACACCGCGCGGCAGCGTCACGGTGGACAGGAAGGGCAGGTGGCGCGAATAGGCCTCGTTCTGCTCGAAGGCCATCAGCGCGATGGCCGGATCGCGCAGCAGCGCGCGGATCAGGCCGGCCTGCGGCGCCGAAATCAGCACCGCGGCGTCCAAGCGGCCCTGGCGCAGGGCCAGGCCGGCGGCGTCGGGCGCCAGATGGGACAGCCGCAGATCGGTCGGCTTGAGCTGGTTGAGCGCCAGCAGCTTCTCGACAATCTGGGGCACACCGCTGCCGTCCTGATCCACACTGACGCGCAGGCCGCGCAGCTGGGCCAGGCGCTGCAGTTCGCCGCCGGGCTGGCGGCGCGCGATGTCGAGATCGCGGCGATAGAAGATCCAGATCGGCTCGTAGAACAGGCTGCCCAGCGAGACGATGCCGGCCTCGGTGTCGGCCACCGGATCGGCCATGCCGCCACGGACAAAGCCCACATCGGCCGTCCCCGCGCGCAAAAGGGCCAGATCGTCCTGTGCGCCTTCGCTGGCGATCAGATCCACCTGGATGTGCTCGCGCGCCAGCGCTTTCGCGTAGCCCTCACCGAAGCCGGCATAGGCACTTCCGGCCGGGCCGGTGGCCAGCTTCACCTGACGCGGCGGCTGCGGATCAAGCCACCAATAGGCCGCCACCAGCAGGCCTCCGCCGAGCAGCAGCAGCGGGCCCAGCGACACCAACAGGTCGCGCAGCGTCTGGAGCAGCAGGCGCAGGCGGCGGGTGGCCTGCCAATGGTGAATCGGGGTCATGGCTGGCCATTCTTGCCGATCCATCGCCTGGGTCGGGCGCTTGGCCGATGGAAGACCAACCCGACGTATTCGAGACGCGCCAAGCCCGTGCGCCCCTTGTGCTGGCAGAACCGCGCCGCACCAGGCGGAACCGGCGTTTGGCAGGGTGCTCTGCGCCAGACAGGAGGGGGGCTGACACCAGGGACCGATCGTCGGCGTTCATCGACCGCGCGGACGGAGGGCCGCCCGCACGGCAAGCTTTCACACACCGTCGCGGAACGACGGCTTCAAGGCATGCCTGCCGACCATGGTCGACTGAGCTTGGCTGAGCCCGGGTCTACGCTGAGCGTGCCGCGAGACGACGCAGGGCCGTGTTCCGTGACAGCTGGGAGACCTTGGCCTGGGTCAGCAGCGAAGAGACGTCCCGTGAAAAGGCCTCGGTATCAACGTCCTTCGGTCTTCGCCGGCTCTGCCCGACATGGGCAATGGCCGACAAGCCGTGCCACTCGATAGGCCTGCAGTGGCTGTTGGGCGGTGAGCATGTGAATCTCTGCCCAGTCCACGGAGGTGCCGATGGCTGCGTCTCGAGACAGACCGCTCCGGGCGGCGCCAGCAGACCCGTCGACCACCTGGACCGACCGGCTGAAGCCGTTGCCGAACCGCCCTCGACGCCTACGTTCCGGACATCAACGCAACCAGCCTGCCAATGCCCCCCGACGCGCCCACACCCACTGCAGCCCCGCCAGCACCACGATCAGCAGCGAGAACAGCATTGGCCCGGTGCCGCCCATGCCGGCCGGCGGCTGGGTCAGCAGGTGGTTCTGCACGAAGACCGCGGCCGACCCGGCCAGCGAGGCGGCGTAGGGCCACAGCGCCGCGCGCCGGCCGATCAGCATCAGCAGCGCGCCAATCAGGCCACCCCAGGTGCCCACGCCCCAGGCCACATGCACCCAGCCGGGCAGGCCGTCGATGTAGGCCATCATCTCGGGCGGGAAGTCGGCCAGGTAGCTGGCGTTGCGCGTCTGGGTCATCGTGAAGTCCAGCGCACCCACCGCGTTCCACAGCAAGGCCAGCACGGCCAGGGGCACGCGGCGGCGGGCGTACCAGGGCAGATCAGACGGGGTGGGGCTCATCGGCGACTCCTGAGGAACCGGGGCGTGCCCGATTCTGTGGCGTGCCGCGCCGCGGGTCAGCCCCCCAGTTCCCGGGGGCGGCCCGGCGCCAGGGTCTTCCCGCGGGGGGGCGGCGCCAGGCGGCGTCACTGCCTACACTGGCCCGCATGAGTGAGCCCTACACCCCTCCCAAGGTCTGGACCTGGGACCGCGCCAACGGCGGTCGCTTTGCCAGCATCAACCGCCCGATCGCCGGGCCCACGCACGACAAAGACCTGCCGGTGGGCCGGCACCCGCTGCAGCTGTATTCGCTGGCCACGCCCAATGGCGTGAAGGTGACGGTGATGCTGGAGGAACTGCTGGCCCTGGGGCACACCGGCGCCGAGTACGACGCCTGGCTGATCCGCATCCAGGAGGGCGACCAGTTCGGCAGCGGCTTCGTCGAGGTCAACCCCAATTCGAAGATCCCGGCGCTGATGGACCGCAGTGGGCCGCAGCCGGTGCGGGTGTTCGAGTCGGGTGCGATCCTGCTGTACCTGGCCGAGAAGTTCGGCGCGCTGCTGCCCACCGGTGCGCAGCGCGCCGAGTGCCTGTCCTGGCTGTTCTGGCAGATGGGCAGTGCGCCCTACCTGGGCGGCGGCTTTGGCCATTTCTACGCCTACGCGCCGGAGAAGTTCGAGTACGCGATCAACCGTTTCGCGATGGAGGCCAAGCGGCAGATGGACGTGCTGGACCGCCGCCTGGCCGAGAGCCGCTACCTGGCCGGCGACGACTACAGCATCGCCGACATCGCGGTCTGGCCGTGGTACGGCGCGCTGGCCAAGGGCCAGCTCTACGAAGCGGGCGAGTTTTTGTCGGTGCACGAGTACACGCACGTGGTCCGCTGGGCCGACGAGATCGCGCAACGGCCAGCGGTGCAGCGCGGGCGCATCGTCAACCGCACCTGGGGCGCGGCCGATGCGCAACTGGCCGAGCGGCACGAGGCGGCCGACATCGACCGCGCGCGTCACCCGGGCAGCGCCACATGAGCCAGGGTGACCTGACGCTGTACGACTGCCTCACCGCGCCCAGCCCGCGCCGGGCGCGCATCCTGCTGGCCGAGAAGGGCGTGCCGCACACCACGGTGGCGGTGGACCTGCGCCAGGGTGAGCAGTTCACCGAGGCCTTCCGCGCCGTCAACCCGCTGTGCACGGTGCCTGCGCTGCGCATCGAGGGCGGACCGGTGCTGACCGACAACGCCGCGATCCTGGCCTACCTGGAGGCGCGCTTCCCCGAGCCGCCGCTGACCGGCCGCACGCCCGAGGAGAAGGCCGAGGTGGCGCACTGGCACTGGCGCGCCGAGTTCGAGGGCCTGCTGGCGGTGGCCGAGGTGCTGCGCAACAGCTCGCCCGCGATGCGCGGCCGCGCCCTGCCGGGCCCGGTGGACTACGCGCAGATCCCCGAACTGGCCGAACGCGGCGTGCTGCGCCTGCAGCAGTTCTTCACCGCTCTGGACACGCGCCTGGCCGACCGGCCCTGGCTGGCGGGTGAATCCTTCAGCGTGGCTGACATCACCGCGGTGGTGGCGGTGGACTTTGCGCGGGCGGCGAAACAGCGGCCCGACGAGCGCCACCCGCACCTGCTGCGCTGGCGCGCCCGGCTGGCCGAGCGGCCGGCGATCGGACCGGCCTGAGGCGACGCTGAACAAGTCGCCGCGGATGGGCGCGCCCTGATTCGGGATGGGCTGCAAGGCGCACACCACAGCCATAGCCTGGGCTATGGCGAGGATGTGTAACGCAGCAGACCGCCTGAAGCAGGGATGCGCACGCCGCGAGGGACTTGTTCAGCGTTGCCTGGTTCACCGGGCGGCCCGCGCGCCCGGCACCAGCGCCAGCGCCGCCAGCACCACCGCGACCAGCGCCAGCCGCAGCCCCCAGGCCTCGGCCAGCGCACCGATCAGCGGCGGGCCGCCGACAAAGCCGATGAAGCTGACCGCCACCACCGCCGAGATGCCGGCGGCCGGCGTCACCCCCGGCTGCTGACTGGCCACGCGGTAGATCAGCGGCGCGATGTTGGCCAGGCCCAGGCCCACCAGCGCCAGGCCCAGCAGCGCCGGCCACGGCGACTGCATGGTCAGCACCGCGGCCATGGCCACCGCGGCCAGCAGGCCATGCGCGGCCAGCAGCCGGTGCGCCGGCCAGCGCTGGCGCAGCCAGTCGCCGCCGAAGCGGGCCGCGGCCATGGCGCCGGCAAAGGCGGCGTAGCCCAGCGCGGCGATGTCGGGCGGGGCCTGCATCACGTCGCGCATCAGCACCACGCTCCAGTCGTACATCGCGCCCTCGGCCAGGAAGCCGGCGCCGGCCAGCAGGCCCAGCGCCAGCAGGCGCCCGCGCGGCCACTGCCAGCGCGCGTGCTCGGCGCTGCCGTGGCCAGGCTGCGAGAGCATGGCGCCACAGGCCCAGGCCATCGCCGCCCACAGCAGCGCCGGCAACAGCAGCAACTGCGCGCCGGGCGACACGGCGGCGCGCAGCAGCAGCGCCACCGCGCCGGCGGCGGCCATGCCGCCCACGCTGAACATGGCGTGCAGGCCGATCAGGCAGGGGCGGCCCAGGCGCTCCTCGATCAGCACCGCCTCGGCGTTGACCGACACGTCCAGCAGCGAGGCCCCGGCGCCCAGCGCCGCCGCCAGCAGCGCCAGCGGCACCATGCCGGGCGCATGCAGCAGAAGCGCCATGGCCCCTGCGATGACGCTGGCGCTGACCCGTGCCATCTGGCGCGGGCCCAGGCGGTGCACCAGCGGCGCGGTAAAGGGCAGCATCGCGGCTGAGCCCAGCGCCGCGCACAGCAGCACCGCGCCCAGCTGACCGTCGCTCAGCGCGTGCGCGCTCTTCAGGCTGGGCACGTGCGCCCCCCAGGCGCCCATGAAGCCGCCCAGCGCCAGGAACTGCACCCGGCTGGCGCGCAGTGCGGCGGGTGTCATGCCTGGGCGATGCAGCGGGCCAGCTGCTGGCGCTGGGCGCGCTGCAGGCGCTCCAGCAGCGCGTGGTCCACCGCGCGCTCGCCCAGCTCGGCGGCAAAGCGGCGCTCCACGTCGCGCTGCAGGCGGATCAGCAGCTGCGCGGTGAGGTCGGCGTCGGACATCGCGCGGTGGGCGCGGCCGTCGCGCTCCAGCCCCAGCCAGTCGCCCAGCGCCCCCAGCTTGCGGCTGGGCGCCTCGGGGTACAGGCGGCGCGACAGCAGCACGGTGCAGGCGAAGGCGTGGGCCGGGTCGGGCGGCACGTCAGCGCGCGCCATCTCGGCCTGCCAGAAGCCGCGGTCGAAGGCGGCGTTGTGGGCCACCAGCGGCAGGCCGCGGGTGAAATCGGCCACCTCGCGCATCACCTGCTCGGCGGGCGGCGCGTCCTGCAGCATGGCGTTGGTGATGCCGGTCAGCTGCACGATGAACGAGGGGATGTAGACGCCGGTGTACATCAGGCTCTGGTAGCGGTCGACGATGCGGCCATCCTGCACCAGCACCACCGCGATCTCGGTGGCGCGCGCGCCCTGGGCGGGGCCCATGCCGGTGGTCTCGAAGTCGACCACGGCGATCGGCGTGTCGGGGCTCATTGGTAGGCCGCCGCGTCGGCGGTGTCGGTGGGATGGCGCACGACGCGGCGCAAGGCCTCGCTCATCGGCATCTTCAGCGTGATGCCGCGCGGCTCGATCGGCTGCTCGAACCAGCGCTGGTAGATGGCCTCGATCTCGCCACTGCGGTACAGGCGCGCCAGCACGCCGTCCACCAGTTGCTTGAAGGCCGGGTCGTCCTTGCGCAGCACCAGCGCATAGGGCTCGGTGGTGAGGGCCAGCGGCGCAATGCGCAGGCTGGCGGCGGCGGGGTGGGTGGCCTTCATGCTGTAGAGCAGCACATCGTCCATCGCATAGGCCACGGCGCGGCCATTGAGCACCATGCGCATGCCCTCGACATCGTCCAGGCCGGCCAGGATGCGCATCTCCAGCTGGCGCGACTGGTTGAGCTGGTGCAGGAACTGGATGCTGGTGGTGGCCAGCGTCGAGGCCACCGGCTGTTCGCGCAGGTCCTCGATGCTGCTGATCGACGAGTCCTCGCGCACCAGCAGCCGGCTGGCGGCGACGAAGGTGGTCAGCGAAAAGGCCACGCTGCGCTGGCGCTCGGCGGTGTTGGTGGTGACGCCGCATTCGATGTCCACCGTGCCGTTGGCCACCAGCGGAAAGCGGGTGGCCGAGCTGACCAGCATGTGGCGCACCTCCAGGTCGGGCAGCTTCAGGCGCTGGCGCACCGCCGCCACCACGTGGTGGCACAGGTCCAGCGAGTAACCCACCGGGCGACGCTTGGCGTCCAGGTACGAGAACGGCACCGACGCATCGCGGTAGCCCAGCGTGATCAGACCGGTGTCGCGGATCTTGCGCAGCGTGGGCGAGCTGGCGTCGTCGGCCGCGGTGGCGGCGCCGGCCGTGAGCAGCACGGCGGCACAGGCGAGGACCAGGCGGGGGAAGCGCATGGCGCGGATTGTCTCAGGCGGGCCGGTGGGGGATGCGCCCCGGCCCGGTGGGGCAAATGCCCCGATGCAAGCCCACACATCGATGCAAGTGCTTGATTCTCCAGTGAATGTGCATTTGGCACATCTTCTGCATTGTCTTTGGCACGGACCACCAGCCCGGTGGACCGATCACCCACCTGGAGTTCTTGCCATGTTCCAACGCATCGTCGGCCTGCTGGCCGTGTCCGCCACCCTCGTCGGCCTGCTGAGCGCCCCCACCGTCCACGCCCGCGAGGGCAACAGCATGGGCCACGGCATCAAGTGCTACTGGGTGATGGGCAACGACGGCGTGTACCACCAGGTCTGCCGCAAGGGCATCTGAGCGGCGAGCCGGGCGGCCTCAGGCCGCCCGCCTGGCCAGCAGCGCCCGGGCCACCCGCGAGCCATTGGGCTGGCCCAGCGCGCCGCGGATGAACTGCCCGGCGTCGATCAGCGCATCCAGGTCGATGCCGGTGTCGATGCCCAGTCCATGCAGCAGGTACACCACGTCCTCGGTGGCCACATTGCCGGTGGCGCCCTTGGCATAGGGGCAGCCACCCAGGCCGCTGACGCTGGTGTCAAAGGTGCGGATGCCCAGCTGCAGGCTGGCGTGCACGTTGGCCAGCGCCATGCCGTAGGTGTCGTGGAAATGACCGCTGACCTCGTGCAGCGGGTAGTGCTGCAGTGCCGCTTCGAGCGCACGCTGCACCTTCAGCGGCGTGCCCACACCGATGGTGTCGGCCACGCCCACATGCTGCACGCCGATCTGCGCCATCAGCCGCGCCACCAGGGCCACCCGCTCAGGCGCGATCTCGCCCTCGTAGGGGCAGCCCACCGCGCAGGAGATGGCGCCGCGCACCTTGACGCCCGCCGCCCGCGCGGCATCGACCACCGGCGCGAAGCGCTCGATCGACTCGGCGATGCTGCAGTTGATGTTCTTCTGGCTGAAGGCCTCGGAGGCGGCGCCGAAGACGACGATCTCGTCAGGCCGCGTGACGGCCGCCGCTTCCCAGCCCTTGAGGTTGGGCGTCAGCACGCTGTAGCGCACGCCGCTCTGGCGGGTGATGCCGGCCATCACCGCGGCGTTGTCGGCCATCTGCGGCACCCACTTGGGGCTGACGAAGCTGGTGGCCTCGATCTCCTTCAGGCCGGCGGCCTGCAGGCGGTGGATCAGCTCGACCTTGACGGCCGTGTCGACCGCCTGCTTCTCGTTCTGCAGGCCGTCGCGCGGGCCGACCTCGACGATCGTCACATGGCTGGGCAGGCTCATCGTGCTCACTCCTCGGCCAGCTTCAGCAACTCGGCGCCTTCGGCGACCTGGTCGCCCACCGCGTAGAGCAGCTCGGCCACCACACCGTCGCGCGGCGCGGCCAGCGTGTGTTCCATCTTCATGGCCTCCATCACCGCCAGCGCCTGGCCGGCCTTGACGGTGTCGCCCGCCTTCGCGTGCAGCGCAATCACCTTGCCTGGCATCGGCGCGGTCAGGCGGCCGCCTTCGCCCGCGTGGTCGCCGGCATGGGCGATCGGGTCGATGTCCAGCAGCTCCAGGTGGCCGCTGTCGGCGAACACGGTGGCGCGCTCGCCCTGGCGGTAGACGGTCAGCGTGTGGCGCTGGCCGCCCAGCAGCACGTCGTAGCGGTGCTCGCCCAGCGGCTGGGCGCTGAAGGACCAGAATTCGCCGCCCACGCCCAGGCGCAGTGCGCCGTCGTGCAGGCGCTCCAGCGTGGCGCGGTGGGCGGTCTTGCCCACCAGCAGGTCGAAGCGCCGGCGCGCGCCGCCGTGCAGACGCCAGCCGTTGCGCTGGCTCCAGGGGTCGGCGTCCTCGGCGGCCACCTCGGTGGCCAGCGCCTGCGCGGCCACGCCGGCGGCCGCCAGCGGCAGCGCCAGCCCGGGCTGGTTCAGCACCTGGGCGCGTTCGCGCTCGATCAGCGCGGTGTCCAGATCGGCGGTGGCAAAGGCCGTGCTGTTCACCACCCGGCGCAGGAAGGCCACGTTGGTGGCCGGGCCGACGATGTGGGTGGCTTGCAAGGCCGCATCCAGCCGGGCCAGCGCCTGCGCGCGGTCCTCGCCCCAGACGATCAGCTTGGCGATCATCGAGTCGTAGAAAGGGCTGATCGCGTCGCCCTCGCGCACGCCGGCGTCCACGCGCACCGCGGCGGGCGCTCCGCCGTCCTGCTGCGCGTTGCGCTGGAAGGCCGCATGGGCCGGCCAGCGCAGCACGGCCAGGCGGCCGGTGGCGGGCAGGAAGCCAGCGTCGGGGTTTTCGGCACAGATGCGCGCTTCGATGGCATGGCCGTGGATGCGCAGCTCGTCTTGCCGCGCCGGCAGGGGCTGGCCGTCGGCCACGCGCAGCTGCCACTCCACCAGGTCGTGGCCGGTGATGGCCTCGGTCACCGGGTGCTCCACCTGCAGCCGGGTGTTCATCTCCATGAAGTAGAAGCGAAGATCACCATCGTCCAGTTCCTCGGCGATGAACTCCACCGTGCCAGCGCCGACATAGCCCACCGCCTGGGCCGCCGCCACCGCGGCCTGGCCCATCTCGGCGCGGCGCGCGGCGCTCATGCCGGGCGCGGGGGCTTCTTCCAGCACCTTCTGGTGGCGGCGCTGCACCGAGCAGTCGCGCTCGAACAGGTAGACGCAGTTCCCGTGGGCGTCGGCGAAGAGCTGGATCTCGATGTGGCGCGGGCGGGTGACGTAGCGCTCGACCAGCACATGGTCGTCCCCGAAGCTGGCCTTCGCCTCGCGCTGGCAGCTGGCCAGCGACTCGAGGAAGTCCTCGGCGCGGTCCACCCGGCGCATGCCGCGGCCACCGCCGCCGGCGCTGGCCTTGATCAGCACCGGGTAGCCGATGCGCTGGGCCTCGCGCGCCAGCAGCGCGGGGTCGTTGTCACGGCCGTGGTAGCCCGGCACCAGCGGCACGCCGGCCTGCTCCATCAGCGCCTTGGCGGCCGATTTGGAGCCCATCGCGGCGATCGCCTCGGGCGGCGGGCCGATGAACACCAGGCCGGCCGCTGCACAGGCGCGGGCGAAGTCCTCGTTCTCGCTCAGGAAACCGTAGCCAGGGTGCACCGCCTGCGCGCCGGTGGCCTGGGCGGCATCCAGGATGCGCTGCCACTGCAGGTAGCTGTCCTTGGCGGCGTTGCCGCCGATGTGCACGGCCTCGTCGCAGGCGCGCACATGGGCGGCGTTGGCGTCGGCGTCCGAGTAAACGGCCACGGTGCGCACGCCCAGGCGACGCGCGGTCTGCGCCACCCGGCAAGCAATCTCTCCCCGGTTGGCAATCAGGATCTTCTTGAACACAGCTCTCTCCTCAGGCCCGCGCAGCAGGCGGGCTCAGCATCTGGCGCACGCGGCCGAAGGCGCGGCGGGCGAATCGCATCAGCAGCACGGTCATCACGGCCATCACCAGCACCACCAGCGTCAGCACGATCAGGAAGGCGCCGGGGTGGCTCCAGGCCAGCCACAGCATGGCCGGCACCGCGGCGTCGCCCAGCAGCGACAGGGCGATGTTGGAAAAGGGCTCGGGCGAGGTGTTCACCGCGGCGCGGGTGGTGGCCTTGGCGACATGGGCGGTGGCGGCCAGCGTGCCGCCCAGCAGCGCGGCGATGAGCTGCCACTGCCCGGCGTCGGCACCGATCACCCCGGCCGCCAGCGCGGCACCGGCGGGAATGCGGATCACCGTATGCACCGCGTCCCAGGCCGAGTCGACCCAGGGAATCTTGTCGGCCAGGAACTCGACCACCAGCAGCACGCCGGCCACGCCCAGCACCAGCGGCTGCTGCAGCAGCTGCAGCCCTTCCGGCAGCGGCACCCAGCCCAGGCGGCCGGCCAGGCCGGTCAGGAAGACCACGGCGTACAGGCGCAGTCCGCTGGCCCAGCCCAGCGCCGCAGCCAGGGCCACCAGGTGGCTGGTATCCCAGGTGGCGGTGGCCTGACCGACGCCGGAGGCGACGGCCGAGGCCGCGGCGGTGACCGGACTCAGGTCCATGCGGGGGCGCGGCGCTGCAGGAAGGACGAGACACCTTCCTTGCCCTCGGGGCTGGAGCGGATGTCGGCAATGCGGCGCGCGGTGTCCTCGCGCAGCGCGGGCGTGATGGGCGCCCCCGCCAGGTCCTGCACCAGGCGCTTGCAGGCCTTCACGGCGGCGGGGCCGTTGGCGCTGATGGCCGCGACCAGCGCGGCCACCCGCTCATCCAGCTGCTCGGCGGTGCACAGCTCATGCACGAAGCCCAGGCGGTGCGCCTCGGCGGCACTGAAACGCTCGGCGGTGGTGAAGTAGCGGCGCGCCGCGGGCTCGCCCAGCGCCCGGATCACATACGGACCGATGGTGGCGGGCAGCAGGCCCAGCTTGGCCTCGCTGAGGCAGAAGCCCACGTTGTCAGAGGCCACCAGCACATCGCACACCGCGGCCAGGCCCACGCCACCGGCATAGCAGTCGCCCTGGACGCGGCCGATCACCGGCACCGGGCAGCGGTAGACGGTCCACAGCATGTCGGCCAGGGCCTGGGCGTCGGCCTTGTTCTGCTCCCAGCTGTAGTCGGCCATGGCGCGCATCCAGTTCAGGTCGGCGCCCGCGCAGAAGGCCTTCCCGCGGCCGCCCAGGACGACCACGCGCAGTTCGGTGTCCTGCGTGAAGCCGGCAAACGCCGCGGTGAGCTCGGCGATCACGCCGTCGTTGAAGGCGTTGCGCACGTCCGGGCGGTCGAGCCAGACCTCGGCCACGTGGGGCGACGGCCTGCGGATCTCCAGCGTATTCATGGGCACGTGCTCAGCAGTGAATGTCAAGGGATTGGCGCGGATCCGGCTCCGCCGGTCCGCTGCCAAAGCCCCCTCGGGGGGCAGCGACCGGCAGGGAGCGTGGGGGCTTCGTTCACATTCTGAAGACGCCGAACTTGGCGTCAGGGATGGGCGCGTTCAGCGACGCCGACAGGCCCAGCGCCAGCACGCGGCGGGTGTCCTGCGGGTCGATCACGCCGTCGTCCCACAGCCGGGCGCTGGCGTAGTACGGATGGCCCTGGACCTCGTACTGCTGGCGGATCGGCGCCTTGAAGGCCTCTTCATCGTCGGCGCTCCAGGCGCCGCCCTTGGCCTCGATGCCGTCGCGGCGCACCGTGGCCAGCACGCTGGCCGCCTGCTCGCCGCCCATCACGCTGATGCGCGCGTTGGGCCACATCCACAGGAAGCGCGGGCTGTAGGCGCGGCCGCACATGCCGTAGTTGCCGGCGCCGAAGCTGCCGCCGATGATGACGGTGAACTTGGGCACGTTGGCGCAGGCCACCGCGGTCACCATCTTGGCGCCGGCGCGGGCGATGCCCTCGTTCTCGACCTTGCGGCCGACCATGAAGCCGGTGATGTTCTGCAGGAAGACCAGCGGCACCTTGCGCTGGCAGCACAGCTCGATGAAGTGCGCGCCCTTTTGCGCGCTCTCGGTGAACAGGATGCCGTTGTTGGCGACGATGCCCACCGGCATGCCCTCGATGTGGGCGAAGCCGCAGACCAGGGTGCTGCCGTAGCGCGCCTTGAACTCGTCGAAGTCGGAGCCGTCGACGATGCGGGCGATGATCTCGCGCACATCGAAGGGCTTGCGGGTGTCGGTGGGGATCACCGCCAGCAGTTCCTCAGATGGGTACTTCGGCGGCTGCGCCGGCTGCAGCTTCACCGGCACCTCCTTGCGCCAGTTCAGCGTGCCCACCACCTGGCGCGCCAGCGCCAGCGCGTGCAGGTCGTTCTCGGCCAGGTGGTCGGCCACGCCGGACAGCCGCGTGTGCACGTCGCCGCCGCCCAGGTCCTCGGCGCTGACCACCTCGCCGGTGGCGGCCTTCACCAGCGGCGGGCCGCCCAGGAAGATCGTGCCCTGGTTCTTGACGATGATGGTCTCGTCGCTCATGGCCGGCACGTAGGCGCCGCCGGCCGTGCACGAGCCCATGACCACCGCGATCTGCGGAATGCCCTGGGCGCTCATGTTGGCCTGGTTGTAGAAGATGCGGCCGAAGTGGTCGCGGTCGGGGAAGACCTCGTCCTGGTTGGGCAGGTTGGCGCCGCCCGAATCCACCAGGTAGACGCAGGGCAGGCGGTTCTGCTGCGCGATCTCCTGCGCCCGCAGGTGCTTCTTGACGGTCAGCGGGTAGTAGGTGCCGCCCTTGACGGTGGCGTCGTTGCAGACGATCACGCATTCCACGCCACCCACCCGGCCGATGCCGGCGATCATGCCGGCGCAGGGCGCCGCATCGCTGCCGTCCTTCTCGGGGTACATGCCCAGCGCGGCCAGTGGCGCGATCTCCAGGAAGGGCGTGTCGGGGTCGAGCAGCATCTCCACCCGCTCGCGCGGCAGCAGCTTGCCGCGGCCCAGGTGCTTGGCGCGAGCGGCCTCTCCGCCGCCTTCGGCGATTTTGGCGAGCCTGGCGTTGAGGTCGTCGACCAGCGCGCGCATCGCGGCGGCATTGGCCTGCGCGTCGGCGCTGCGGGCGTTGAGCTTGGTCTGGATGATGGCCATGGTGCCGCTGCCTCAGCAGGTTTCGGAGAACAGCTCGCGGCCGATCAGCATGCGGCGGATCTCGCTGGTGCCGGCGCCGATCTCGTAGAGCTTGGCGTCGCGCCACAGGCGGCCGGTGGGGTATTCGTTGGTGTAGCCCACGCCGCCCAGCGCCTGGATCGCCTCGCCGGCCATCCAGGTGGCCTTCTCGGCGGTGTAGAGGATCACGCCGGCGGCGTCCTTGCGCAGCGTGCGGCTGTGGTCGCCGCGGTCGCAGGCCTGGGCCACCGCGTAGCCATAGGCGCGGCAGGCCTGGAAGGTGGAGTACATGTCGGCCAGCTTGCCCTGCATCAGCTGGAACTCGCCGATGCTCTGGCCGAACTGCTTGCGCTCGTGGATGAAGGGCACGACCACGTCCAGGCACGCCGCCATGATGCCCAGCGGGCCGCCCGACAGCACCACGCGCTCGTAGTCCAGGCCGCTCATCAGCACCTTGGCGCCGTTGCCCTCGCCGCCCAGCACGTTCTCCTCGGGCACCTCGCAGTTGTCGAAGAACAGCGGGTAGGTGTTGGAGCCACGCATGCCCAGCTTGTCGAGGTGCTCGCCCTTGGAGAAGCCCTTGAAGCCCTTCTCGATGATGAAGGCGGTCATGCCGCGCGCGCCCATGGCGGGCTCGGTCTTGGCGTAGACCACCAGGGTGTCGGCGTCGCCGCCATTGGTGATCCACATCTTGCTGCCGTTGAGCACGTAGCGGTCGCCCTGCTTGTCGGCACGCAGCTTCATGCTGACCACATCGGAGCCGGCGCCCGGCTCGCTCATCGCCAGCGCACCGACGTGCTCGCCGCTGATCAGCTTGGGCAGGTACTTCTGCTTCTGGGCCTCGCTGCCGTTGCGCTTGATCTGGTTGATGCACAGGTTGGAGTGGGCGCCGTAGCTCAGGCCCACCGAGGCGCTGGCGCGCGAGATCTCTTCCATGGCCACCATGTGGGCCACATAGCCCATGGCCATGCCGCCGTATTCCTCGGGCACGGTCAGGCCGTGCACGCCCAGCTCACCCAGCTTGCGCCACAGGTCGGCCGGAAAGAGGTTGTCCTTGTCGACCTGCGCGGCGCGCGGCGCGATCTGCTCCTGCGCGAACACGCGGACCGCCTCGCGCAGCGCGGCGATGTCCTCGCCCAGGGGGAATTGGAAGGTGGATTCGAACATCGCTGTCTCCGCGGTGGAGGCTCTGGCTTGAGCCTTACTCAATACAAACCCTGAGCCGCCGTGGGCGAACCGCCCGCCAGCAGCAAACCGGCGAAATCTACCAGCCGGCGACTTGCCTCGCAAGCAATTTTTGAGTCATACTCAATTTCATGAACACCGCCGCCGCTCCCGCACGCCGTGCCGCCGCCAGCGCCAAGAGCGAACAGCGCATCCGCGACATCCTGCGCGTGGGCCGCGAGGTCTTCGCCGAGAAGGGCTATGAGCGGGCCACCACGATCGAGATCGCCCAGCGCCTGGGCATCTCCGAGGCCACGGTGTTCACCTACTTCAGCGGCAAGCGCGAGCTGTGCGTGCGCGTGCTGGGCGACTGGTACGACGAGATCATCGCCGCGATGCAGGCCAACCTGCCGCGCGAACGCAGCGTGCGCGAGCAGCTGATGGTCTTTGTCGAGACCCACCTGCGCCTGTTCCTGATCCACGGCACCGGCCTGTGCGCGCTGGTGCTGAGCGAGGGCCGCAGCCGCGGCCAGGCGCTGGGCGAGAGCTTCCTGCCGCTGCAGCGCCGCTACACCGCGCCGCTGATGGACCTGCTGGCGCGCGGCCAGGCCAGCGGCGAGGTCCGCGCCGACGTGCCGCTGCGCCTGCTGCGGCCGATGGTGCTGGGCCCGATGGAGCACATCCTGTGGGAGGTGGTGGGCCAGCCCGACAAGCCGCTGGACCTGGCCGCCACCGCGCGCGCCGTGGGCGAGATGGCCTGGAGCGCGATCGCCGCGCCCGAGGCCGAGCTGGCGGCGCTGCGGGCGCTGCGCAGCGAACTGCGCGACGCGCTGGCCCGCAGCGGGGCTTGAGGCGTCCTCAAGGCACCAGCGCCAGGAACAGGAAGGCCGCGAAGATCACCAGGTGCACCGCGCCCAGCATCAGGTGGCTGCGGCCCGAAGCCAGCGTGACCGCCGAGACCAGGAAGGTCAGCACCAGCAGCGCCAGGTCCTTCGGGCCCAGGCCCAGGGTCAGCGGCAGACCCAGCCACAGCGAGGCCACCGCCACCACCGGGATGGTCAGGCCGATGCTGGCCAGTGCCGAGCCGAACGCCAGGTTCATGCTGGTCTGCAGGCGGTTGGCCAGTGCGGCGCGCAGCGCGGCCACGGTTTCAGGCAGCAGCACCAGCATCGCGATGACGATGCCGATCACCGCCCGCGGGGCGCCGGCGGCGCGCACCGCCGATTCGATGGCCGGCGAGAGCTGTTTGGCCAGACCCACCACGCCCACCAGCGCCACCAGCAGCAGCGCAAAGCTGAGCCAGGCGGCGCGCGTGCCAGGCGGCTCGGCATGGGCATGGGGGTCGTCGCGCACATCGCCGGGCGGCAGGAAGTAGTCGCGGTGGCTGATCGTCTGCACGAAGACCCAGACCAGCCACAGCACCAGCGAGGCCACCGCCGCAAAGCCCAGCTGCGAGGCGGTGTAGGTGGCGCCGGCCGAACTGGTGGTGAAGGTGGGCAGCACCAGGGTCAGCGTGCACAGCGCGATCAGCGCCGCCAGGCCGGCGTTGGCGCCCTCGATGCGGAACTGCTGCTCGTGGTGGCGCCAGCCGCCGGCCAGCAGACACAGGCCCACCACGCCGTTGCAGATGATCATCACCGCCGAGAAGATGGTGTCGCGCGGCAGCTCGGCCTCGGCGCCGCCGCCGGCCAGCATCATCGTCACGATCAGTGCCGCCTCGATCACCGTCACCGCCAGCGCCAGCACCAGCGTGCCCAGCGGCTCGCCCACGCGGTGGGCCACGACCTCGGCGTGGTGCACCGCAGCCAGCACCGCGCCCATCAGCGCCACGGTGGGCAGCAGCAGCCAGCCGCCGCTCAGCCACGCGGCGGGCAGCGCCAGCAGGGCCACCGCCAGTGGCGGCAGGACGTGGGTCCACAGGTGCATCAGGGGGCACTCCGGTTCGAGGGATGGCCCATGTTAGTGTGCGAGGACCAACATGGCGTCACCGATGGACAAGACCCTCAGCACTCTGCTCGACAGCCCGACCAGCTTCGACGCGCCGGCCTACCAGGCGCGGCTGGGCGTCGAGCCGCCGCAGGACTGCTCGCTGGGCACGCTGGCGCAGCTGCTGCTGGCCCACATGCGCAGCATCCCCTTCGAGAACCTGGACGTGCTGCTGGGCCGCCCGCCGCGGCTGGATCTGCCCTCCTTGCAGGACAAGCTGGTGACCCGCCGCCGCGGCGGCTACTGCTTCGAGCACAGCGCGCTGCTGGGCGCGGCGCTGCGCTACTACGGCTTCGCGGTGCGTGACCACCTGGCACGGGTGATCGTCGAGCGCCCGCGCGAGCAGGCCGGACGCACCCACCACTTCCTGGTGGTGTCGCTGACCAGCGGGCCGGTGATCGTGGATGCCGGCTTCGGCGGCCTGGCGCCCCAGGTGCCGGTGCCGCTGGTCGACGGCGCGCGGGTCCGCGGCGGCGGTGTGACCCACCACCTGCGCCGCGAGGGTCGCTGGTGGACGCTGTCGGCCCAGGCCCCGGACCTGGCGGGCGAGCGCCCGATGTGGACCACCGCGCTGGAGGAATGCTGCCCGCCTGATTTCGAGATGGGCAACCACTTCACCGCCACCCACCCCAGCTCACCGTTCCGGCGCCGGCTGTCGATGCGTGCGCTGATCGATGGCGGCCGGGTCTCGGTGCTCAACCGCGAGGTCACGCTGCGCCAGGGCCGGGTGGTCCAGCGCTGGACGCTGCGCCACCGCGCCGCGCTGCAGGCGCTGCTGCGGCGGCAGTTCGGCATCGACTTGCCCGAGGTGCAGCAGCTGGTGGTGCCCGACATTCCTGGTTGGGAGTGAGTTGCGTTCGCAGATTGATGCGAATCAAGGCGTGAAGGGCCGCGGGCTGGTGCAATCGGGGCCCTTTCAGCGGTAGCCGTCCGCATGCCTCACCAGGTCGACGATGCCTTGTCCAGCGCCCGTGCCGCGTGGCGCGTGAGCCTGGCCTATGTGCTGTTCGGCGTGGCCTGGATCATGGGCTCGGACGCCCTCGTCCACGCCGTCTCCGGCGACCCCGACTGGCTGGACACGGCGCAGCAGCTCAAGGGCCTGGCCTTCATCGCGCTGACCGGTGTCGGCCTGTTCCTGTTCCAGCGCCACGAGTACCGCCGCATGCGCGACGCGCTGGCGCTGCAGCAGCGGCAGTTCCGCCAGTTGCACGAGAGCCTGGGCGAGGTGCTGTGGATCGGCAGCCCGGACGGGAGCCGGCTGCACTATGTGAGCCCGGCCTTCGAGCAGATCTATGGCCGGTCGGTGCCCGAGATCCTGCGCCGCCCGGCGTTGTGGCGTGAATCGGTGCATCCTGACGATCTGGCCGCGGCCTGGGCGCTGGATCCGCGCCTGGCCGATGGCCAGATGGTCAGCTGCGAGTACCGCATCGTGCGGCCTGACGGCAGCGTGCGCTGGGTCGAGGACCGCAAGCGCATGATCCTGGACGCCCGCGGGCAGCCGGTGCTGATGGGCGGCATTGCGGAGGACATCACCGCCCGGCGGGAGCGCGACGCTGTCCAGGACACGCTGCGCAGCGAGCTGCAACGCCTGGTGGATGAGCGCACCGCCGAGTTGCAGGCCACCAACCTGGAGCTGGAGGCCTTTTCGCGCACCGCGGCGCACGACCTGAAGAGTCCGCTGTCGGGCATCGCCGGGCTGTCTCAGCTGCTGAGGACCCGGCATGCCCAGGGCATGGACCCCGCTGGCCTGGCCTTCCTGGAGCAGATCGAGCGCTCGGCACGTGACATGTCGGAGCTGGTCAATGACCTGCTGGTGCTGTCGCGCGCCGGCAGCGTGCCGCTGGCCTGCCAGTGGAACGACCTGGCCCCGCTGGCCAGCCAGGTGCTGGACGATCTGCAGCGACTGGAGCCCTGGCGGCAGGTGACGCTGCAGCTGCCGCCCGAGATGCCCGCCTGGTGCGACGCCGGCCTGATGCGCTCGGTGCTGGCCAACCTGCTGGGCAACGCCTGGAAGTACAGCGCGCGCCGCGAGCCGGCCCGCATCACCGTGGCTTGGCAATCCACCGACCAGGGCACGGAACTGACGGTGACCGACAACGGCTCGGGCTTCGACGCCGCGCGGGTCGAGGGCGGCGTGTTCCGTCCATTCCAGCGCTTCCACACCCAGGCGCAGTTCCAGGGCTCCGGCCTGGGCCTGGTGACCTGCCAGCGCATCGCCCAGCGCCATGGCGGCCGGCTGGAGGTGCAGTCGGCGCCGGGCGAAGGCACGCGCGCCAGCCTGTGGCTGCCGCTGCCGCCGGCCTGATCAGGCGGGCGCGAGGTCGCGCAGCGCGTCGCCAATCAGCGCCTCGACCCGCTCGCGCTGGCCCAGCTCGCGCGCCATCAGCAGCGCCAGCTTCACCAGCATCAGTTCGCTGTGGCCCTCGGCCTGGTCGATCGCCTCGGCCAGCCGGTCGTAGACCTGCTCCAGGTCGGCGGTACTGAGTTCGGACATCGGTGCTTCTCCGCGGGCGGGGTTCATCGGGCGGTGGCGCGGCACAGCGCGCGCTCCAGGCGGCGGGCGTCCAGCGACAGCCAGCGCGCACAGACATGCTGGTCGGGGCGCAGCAGGTAGCAGCTGCCGGACTGGCGCACACCGTAGCGGCCATGCACCTGGCCCGCGCGGTCGTCGATCACCCGGTCGGCGCCTTCGGCGGCGCCGCCGCCGCTGCGCACCGCCACGATCTGCAGCGGCACGCCACGTTCGCGCCAGCGTTGCGCCTCGGCCTGCAGGGCCGGCGGAACGCCGCCCTCGCGGTGGAAGTGCAGCAGCCAGAAGGCCGGGCCGAAGTGGTCCATCAGGTGCTCGTCGGGGCCCAGGCGGACATTGGGCATGGGCGCGCCATCACGCGGGCCTGTCTGGAACAGCGCGTCGTCATCGTCGTGGCTGTTCAGCGGCGAGTCGGCGTAGTCGTGCGGCCGCGAGGTGCGCCAGTGGAACAGCGGGCCCACGAAAGGCTGGGACAGCGACAGGCTCAGCACCGCGTCGCGCAGCAGCCGGAAGCCCCGGCTGGGCGGCGTCATGAAGCGGGTGCTCTTGCTGGCCTCGTCGATGATCTCGCGCGCCGCGGCCACCCGTTCGTGGCTGTAGCTGTCCAGCAGCGCCGGGCCGCTCAGGCCCTTGAGCACGAAGGCCAGCTTCCAGCCCAGGTCGTGCGCGTCCTGCCAGCCGGTGTTGGCGCCGCGCACGCCGAAGATCGGCAGCATGTGCGCCGCGTCGCCGCAGAACAGCAGGCGGTGGTGGCGGTAGTCGGGCAGGGTCATCGCGCGGGCCGAGTAGACCGAACACCAGTCCATCTCCCAGGAGGTGCCGGCGTGTCCGATCATCGCCAGCTGGGCGTCGATGCGGGCCTTCAGCGACTCGGGCGACAGCGCCTGCTCGGGCGTCTCGTCGGCGGGCAGCTGGTAGTCGATGCGCCAGATGCCGTGCGGCTCGCGGTGCATCAGCACGGTGTTGCCGGGGTTCCAGGGCGGGTCGAAGAAGGCCAGGCGCTCGGTGGGCAGCGGCAGGTCGACACGGATGTCGGCGATGACGAAGCGGCCTTCGTACGAAGCGCCTTCCATGCGCAGGCCGCACATCTGGCGCAGTTCGGAGCGCGCGCCATCGCAGGCCACCACCCACTCGGCGTCCTGCTCATAGACGCCGCCCGGGGTGTCGACCTCCAGGCGCGCCCCGATGCCGTCCTCGTTGCGCAGGATGCGCGTGACCTTCTGGCCCCAGCGCATCTCCACCAGCGGCTGCGCGGCGATCTGGTCGAGCAGCGCCTCCTCCAGGTAGGGCTGCTGCAGGTTGATCATCGGGTGGAAGCGGTCGTTGTCGTCGTGCGGCGCCTCCATGCGGAAGACCCGCTGGCCGCGGAAGAAGGAGTTGCCGCTGCGCCAGGGCAGGCCGGCAGCGGTGATCGCGCGGTCGGCGCCCACCTGCTGCAGGATCTCCATCGAGCGCCGGGTGAAGACGATCGCCCGGCTGCCTTCGGAGACCTGCTGCTGCGCCTCGAGCAGCAGCACCGGCACGCCATGGCGCGCCAGGTCCAGCGCCAGCGCCATGCCGATCGGCCCGGCGCCCACCACCACCACGCGCGCCGGCGGGCTGCCCAGCGACGGCGGCGTCCAGGCCGGGTGGACGCGGTAGTCGTAGTAGATGGAGCGGCGTGGGGTGGTGTCGGGCTGGTGCATGGTGTGGGTGCGGGCGCATTTGGTTGCACGCGCAACCATTGTTGCCACCCACCCCCGATCCCGGCAATGGGGTTTCCGATAGTTGAGCGCGCAACCGTTGATCTATATGGTTGCAGTCGCAACAGAAAGTGTGCTGATGAATTCAGGCACACCCGCCCCGCCCCCTGGCCACCCGTCTGGAGACAACGATGAAGATCCGCCTTGGCGCCCTCGCCTGTGCCGCTGCCACCCTGCTGATCGGCGCCCTGCCCGCGCAGGCCCAGGTCACGACGATCAAGTTCTCGCACTTCCTGGCACCCAACTCGAACTTCCACAAGAACGTGGCCGAGCCCTGGTGCGCGGCGATCGAGAAGGACTCGGGCGGCAAGCTCAAGTGCCAGATCTACCCGGCGCTGCAGCTGGGCGGCACGCCGCCTCAGCTGGCCGACCAGGTGAAGAACGGCGTGGCCGACGTGGTCTGGACCTCGCCGAGCTACTCCACCGGCCGCTTCCCGCGCACCGAGGCGCTGGAGCTGCCCTTCTCGCTGCCGCCGGGCGGCCTGGCCGGCTCCAAGGCCATGTGGGAGTACTACCAGAAGCACGGCCAGGAAGACTTCAAGGACTTCAAGGTGCTGGCCATCTTCAGCGCCTCCAACGTGGTGATGAGCACCGCCAGCAAGCCGATCCTGACGGTGGATGGCTTCAAGGGCGTGAAGCTGCGCAGCCCCTCGCGCTTTTCGTCGCTGTTCCTGACCGCGCTGGGCGGCACGCCGGTGAACATGCCGATCGCCCAGGTGACCGAATCGGTCAGCAAGGGCGTGATCGACGGCGCCATGGCGCCGTGGGAAGTGCTGCCCGCGACCAAGATCGACGAGGTCACCAAGTACCACATGGAAGGCCAGCCCAACCAGCCCGGCTTCACCCAGACCCCGATGGCCGTGCTGATGAACAAGGCCAAATTCGAATCGCTGTCGCCCGAGCTGAAGGCGGTGATCGACAAACACAGCGGCGCCGCCCTGGTGGAGCTGACCGGCAAGGTCTGGGACCAGGGCAACGACGACGCCCGCAAGAAGATGACCGCCCAGGGCAACAAGGTCCTGGTGATCAAGGACGCCGACTACGCCGCAATGCAGAAGGCCGCCGCCTCGGTCGAGGCCGACTGGATCAAGCAGGCCACCGACAAGGGCCTGGACGGCAAGAAGCTGGCGGCCGAAGTGCACGCCATCGGCGCCAAGTACATGAGCAAGTAAGCCGCTTCCACGGCCCGCTCCGGCCCCTTGCCGCGCGCCTGTACGAGGACGCCGCGAGGGGCCTTGTCTTCCCTGAAAGGTCTGCCCATGAAGCCCGCCCACCTCCTTGCCGCGCTGCCGCTGGCCCTGGCCGCCGCCACCGCCAGCGCCCAGGTCACGACGATCAAGTTCTCGCACTTCCTGCCCTCCACCGGCAACTTCCAGCGCTTCATCGCCGAGCCCTGGTGCGCCAGCATCGAGAAGGACTCGGGCGGCAAGCTCAAGTGCCAGATCTACCCGTCGCTGCAGCTGGGCGGCACGCCGGCGCAGCTGATCGACCAGGTGAAGAACGGCGTGGCCGACGTCATCTGGACCTCGCCGTCCTTCGCCACCGGCCGCTTCCCGCGCACCGAGGCGCTGGAGCTGCCCTTCACGATGCCGCCGCAGGGCCTGGCGGGCTCGAAGGCGATGTGGGAGTACTACCTGAAGAACGGCCAGGAGGACTTCAAGGACTTCAAGGTGCTGGCCATCTTCAGCGCCTCGAACGTGGTGATCAGCACCGCCAGCAAGCCGGTGCTGACGGTGGACGGCTTCAAGGGCCTGAAGCTGCGCAGCCCCTCGCGCTTCTCGTCGCTGTTCCTGCAGTCGCTGGGCGCCACGCCGGTGAACCTGCCGGTGGCGGCCATCACCGAATCGATCAGCAAGGGCGTGATCGACGGCGCGATGGCGCCCTGGGAGATCCTGCCGACCACCAAGGTCGACGAGGTCACGAAGTACCACATGGAAGGCCTGCAGAACCAGCCCGGCTTCACCCAGACGCCGATGGCCATCCTGATGAACAAGCAGAAGTACGAGTCGCTGCCGGCCGACCTGAAGGCCGCGATCGACAAGAACAGCGGCAAGGTGCTGTCCGAGCTGGCTGGCTCGGTCTGGGACCAGGGCAACGAGGCCGCGCGCAAGAAGATGACCGCCCAGGGCAACAAGATCCTGGTCATCAAGCCCGAGGACTACGCGGCGATGCAAAAGGCCTCGGCCGGCGTCGAGGCCGAGTGGATCCAGCAGGCCGCCGCCAAGGGCCTGCCGGCCAAGCAGCTGGCCGCCGACGCGCGCGCCATCGGCGCCAAGTACCTGCCCAAGTGAGCACCTGAGATGGCTGAACTGGTTCCCGACGACGCCCACGTCGACACACCGCCCACCGGCGGCGTGCTGGGCCTGCTGAGCACCGTGGTCACCGGCTGGGCCATGGCCGGCGGCATGGTGTTCTGCGCGCTGGTGGTCATGTCCATCGTCTCCATCGTCGGCCGCAAGCTCTTTGCCACGCCGATCCAGGGCGACATGGAGATCCTGATGATGGGCGCGGCGATCGGCTCGGCGGCGTTTCTGCCGGTGTGCGAACTGCATGACCACCACATCAAGGTCGACGCCCTGACCACCTGGATGAGCGAGCGCGCCCGCGCCGCGCTGGATGCGCTGGGCCACGGCCTGCTGCTGGGCGCCGCGGTGCTGCTGACCTGGCGCACCGGCCTGTACGTGGAAGAGGCCAAGGAGAGCATGGAGGTGTCGCCGCTGCTGCTGATCCCGATCTGGTGGTGCGTGCTGCTGATCGTGCCCAGCTTCGTGCTGCTGGCGCTGACGGCGCTGCACCGCACGATGCACTCGCTGAATATCGCGATGGGGGTGAAAGCATGAGCGGCATGGCCATTGGGCTGTGGATCTTTGCGGGGCTGCTGGCCCTGCTGGCGATCCGCGTGCATGTGGGCGTGGGCATGCTGATCGGCGGTGCGGCGGGTTTCCTGGCGATGAACGCCGGCGACCCGAATGCGCTGCTGTTCACGATGAACCACCTGGCCTATGCGCGCTTCTCGAACTACGACCTGGCGGTGATCCCGCTGTTCATGCTGATGGGCCAGTTCGCCACGCATGGCGGGCTGAGCAAGGCGCTGTTCCGCTTCGCCGCGGCCTTCCTGGGCCACTGGCGCGGCGGCCTGGCGATGGCCGCCACCGGCGCCTGCGCGGGCTTCGGGGCGATCTGCGGCTCCTCGCTGGCCACCGCGGCCACGATGGCCCAGGTGGCACTGCCCGAGCTGCGCCGCCACGGCTATTCGGGCCGGCTGTCCACCGGCACGCTGGCCGCCGCCGGCACGCTGGGCATCATGATCCCGCCGTCGGTGCCCCTGGTGATCTATGCGGTGCTGACGCAGGAGTCGATCGGCAAGCTCTTCGTTGCGGCGATGATCCCCGGCCTCATCGCGATGCTGGGCTACATGGTGGTGATCCGCATCCTGGTGACACTCAACCCGCAGGCCGGTCCGGCGGGCGACCAGGCCAGCTGGTCCGAGCGGCTGGCGGCCACCGTGGCGGTGCTGCCGGTGATGGGCGTGTTCGTGGTGGTGATCGTCGGCATCTACGGCGGCTGGGCCAACCCCACCGAAGCGGCCTCGATCGGCGCCGCCGCCTGCGGCGCGCTGGCCGTCGTCAAGGGCGGCATGCGCTGGGCGGGCATCAAGGCCAGCCTGATCGGCACCGCCCACGCCACCGCGATGATCTTCCTGGTGCTGCTGGGCGCCGACCTGCTGAACTCCGGCCTGGCCATCACCCAGCTGCCCACCGAGCTGGCCGACTGGGTCAAGAACAGCGGCCTGCCGCCGCTGCTGGTGCTGATCGCGATCCTGGTGGTCTATGTGCTGCTGGGCTGCGTGATGGATTCGCTGGCGATGATCCTGCTGACCATCCCGATCTTCTACCCGATGATCATGGGCCTGGACTTCTACGGCATGTCGGCGGGTGACAAGTCGGTGTGGTTCGGCATCCTGGCGCTGATGGTGGTGGAGATCGGCCTGGTGCACCCTCCCGTGGGCATGAACCTGTTCATCATCCAGAAGATGGCCAAGGACGTGCCCTACCTGGAGACCGCCAAGGGGGTGATGCCCTTCCTGGCCTCCGACTTCATCCGCATCGGCTTCCTGGTGGCCTTCCCGGCGCTGTCGCTGTGGCTGGTCCACACGATGGCGGGCTGAGCAGCGCATGAACAGCGGCCGCTTCAACCGGACCGCCGGGAACCTGCCCACGCTGGACCGGTTCCTGACCTACCGGCTGCACATGCTGCACAAGCTCAGCGACCGGGCCAGCCATGAGCTCTACCTGGCCGAGAGCGGGCTGGGCCTGGGCGAGGCGCGCTGCCTGGCCGCGGTGGGGTCGTTCGACGCGCTGTCGGTGAACCGCCTGGCCTTCGAGGCCAACCTGGACAAGGGCCAGGCCAGCCGGGCGGCGCAGTCGCTGGTCGACCAGGGGCTGATCAGCAAGAGTCCCAGCGAGAACGACGCCCGCAGCGTCGACCTCAAGCTGACCGAGGCGGGCCGCCAGCGCTGGACCCAGGTCATGGACCTGATCAACCGGCGCAACCACGAGATCTTCGGCTGCCTGAGCCTGGAGGAGCGCCGGCTGCTGGGCGACCTGTTCGACCGCCTGATCGACCACGCCCGGGGCCTGAACCAGCCCGAGGAGTGAGCCCGCCATCGGCGACAATCCGCCGGTGATGTATGCCCTGTTCGATGATGCCGGCAAGTTCCTCGCCGGCCGTGTGATGTCCGAGGCCGACAGCTCGATGCAGATCGAGCTGGATTCGGGCAAGCGCGTCAAGGTCAAGTCTGCCAATGTGCTGCTGCGCTTCGACAAGCCGCAGCCGGCCGAGCTGGTCGCGTCCGGCCAGGCGCAGGCCGCCGGCATCGACCTGGACCTGGCCTGGGAGTTCGCCCCCGAGGGCGAGTTCGGCTTCGCCGACCTGGCGCGCGACTATTTCTCGGCCAGCGCCGGCCCGGAACTGCAGGCGGCGATGCTGTTCAAGCTCTTCGAGGCGCCGCACTACTTCCGCCGCGCCGGCAAGGGCCAGTTCAAGAAGGCCCCTGAAGAAACGGTCAAGGCCGCCCTGCTGGCGATCGAGCGCAAGGCCCAGCAGGCCGCGCAGATCGAGGCCTGGGCCACCGAGCTGGCCGCCGGCAGCTGCCCGCCGCCGATCGCCGAGCAGCTCTACCGGATCCTGTTCCGCCCCGACAAGAACGCGCCCGAGTACAAGGCGGTGGTCGAGGCCGCGCGCCGCAGCCAGCGCGCCCCGCTGGACCTGCTGAAGGAGGCCGGCGCGATCACCAGCCCCTACCAGTTCCACTGGCGCCGCTTCCTGTTCGAGCAGTTCCCCAAGGGCCACGGCTTCCCGCCGCTGGAGGCGCCGCAGATCAAGGACGAGCTGCCGCTGGCCGCGGTGCAGGCCTTCTCGATCGATGACTCGCAGACCACCGAGATCGACGACGCGCTGTCGGTCACCGGCCTGGGCAGCGGCAGCGTGGTGCTGGGCATCCACATCGCCGCGCCGGGCCTGGCGATCACGCCCGATTCGGCGGTCGACAAGGTAGCCCGCGAACGCCTGTCCACCGTCTACATGCCGGGCTGGAAGATCACCATGCTGCCCGACGCGGTGGTGCAGGCCTACACGCTGGACGAGGGCCGCGACTGCCCGGCGGTGAGCCTGTACGTGACGCTGGACGAGGCCACGCTGGCCGTCACCGCCACCGAGACGCGCCTGGAGCGCGTGCCCATTGCCGCCAACCTGCGCCACGACCAGCTCGACGAGGTCATCACCGAGGCCAGCCTGACCGGCGAGGCGCTGGCCGAGTACCCGTTCGCCCCCGAGCTGGCCTTCTGCTTCCGGCTGGCGCGCCACCTGAAGGCGGCGCGCGAGGTGGTGCGCGGCAAGCCCGAGCTGTTCAACCGCCCCGACTACAGCTTCAAGCTCGACGGTGCGGGCCGTGAACCGCAGGGCGACGAGACGGTGCGCATCACCGAGCGCCGCCGCGGCGCGCCGCTGGACCTGGTGGTGTCGGAAGCCATGATCCTGGCCAACAGCACCTGGGGCGGCTGGCTGGCCGAGCTGGGCGTGCCCGGCATCTACCGCAGCCAGGCCAGCCTGGCCCCCGGCGTGAAGGTGCGCATGGGCACCAAGCCGGCGCCGCACGCCGGCATGGGCGTGGCGCAGTACACCTGGGCCACCTCGCCGCTGCGCCGCTACACCGATCTGGTCAACCAGTGGCAGATCATTGCCTGCGCACGCCACGGCCGCACCGCGGCGCTGGCCGCGCCCTTCAAGCCCAAGGACGCCACGCTGTTCTCGGTGATCTCGGCGTTTGACGGTGCCTACGCCGCCTACAACGGCTTCCAGCAGGCGATCGAGCGCTTCTGGACGATGCGCTGGCTGACCCAGAACGGCGTCACCGAGCTGGACGCGGCGGTGATGAAGGACGGCCTGGTGCGTGCCGAGACGCTGCCGCTGGTGTTCAAGGCCCTGGGCTGCGAACCCCTGCCGCGCGGCACCCGCGTGCGGGTGCGCGTCACCGGGCTGGACCTGCTGACGCTGGAGGTGCACGCCAGCCTGCTGACCCGCCTGGACGCCACCGCCGGTGCCGACCAGGCTGCGGAGAGTGACGACAGCGACGAGGACGAGGCCCCCGCCGCCAGCCTGTCACTGGCGATCGACCTGGCCGACGCCGAACCGCCGCCCGCCGCCGCCTGAACACGATGCGGCGGATCGCCCTGCCCGGCTGGACACGGCGCCTGAGCGCGCTGCAATGGGCGCTGCTGTGCTCGCTGGCCGTGCACGGCGCGCTGCTGACCGTGCGCTTCGTCGACCCCGAGGGCTTCAACCGCCTGTTCGAGGACACGCCGCTGGAAGTCATCCTGGTCAACGCGCGCTCCGACGAGAAGCCGCAGAAGGCCCAGGCGATCGCCCAGGCCAACCTGGCCGGCGGCGGCGACAACGAGGAGGGCCGTGCCACCACGCCGCTGCCGCCCTCGGCCTTCCAGCAGCCGGGCGACGACCTGGAAGAGGCGCGGCGCCAGGTCAATGCGATGCAGGACATCCAGCAGCAACTGCTGGCGCAGATCCGCCGCGAGATCGCCCTGCTGCCGCCGCCCGACCCCAGCAAAGCCGCCACCTCGCCCGAAGAGCAGCAGCGCGAGGAGCGCCGGCGCCAGATGCTGCGCATGCTTGCCGAGATCGAGAAGCGCATCAACGAGGAGAACGCGCGGCCCAAGAAGCGCTACATCAGCCCGGCCACGCGCGAAGAGGTCTACGCGATCTACTACGACAACCTGCGCCGCCGCATCGAGGACCGTGGCACCCGCGACTTCCCCGAGATCGCCGGCAAGAAGCTGTACGGCGAGCTGACGATGAACATCACCATCGACGCCACCGGCCGGGTGATCGAGGCCGAGATCGTCCGTCCCGCCAAGTCGCCGGTGCTCAACCGGCGGGCGCTGGCCATCGTCCATGCGGCCGGCCCGTTCGGCGCGTTCAACGAGGCGATGCGGCGCCAGGCCGACCAGATCGTGGTCACCTCGCGCTTTCGCTTCACGCGCAGCGATGGCCTGGAGACCAGCCTCAGCAACAACGCTCCCTGACCTGCCCTTGCATGAGTTCCCCTGACCGTTATGCCGTGGTCGGCCACCCCGTCGAGCACAGCCGCTCGCCAACGATCCACGCCGCCTTTGCGGCCCAGACCGGCGAGGTGCTGACCTACGAGCGCCTGCTGGCGCCGCTGGACGGCTTTGCCGACACCGTGCGCCGCTTTGCCGCCGAGGGCGCGCGCGGCTGCAATGTCACCGTGCCCTTCAAATTCGAGGCGCTGGCGCTGGCCGCCCGGGCCACGCCGCGGGCCACGCTGGCCGGCGCGGCCAACACGCTGCGCTTCGATGCCGACGGCTGGCTGGCCGACAACACCGACGGCATCGGCCTGATGCGCGACATCGCGCAGGGCGCCGGCCGGCCACTGGCCGGGCAGCGCGTGCTGCTGGTGGGTGCCGGCGGCGCCGGCGCCGGCGTGCTGGGCCCGCTGCTGGAGGCCCGGCCCGCCCAGGTGGTGCTGGCCAATCGCACGCCGCAGCGGGCCGAGGAACTGGTGAAGCGCCATGCGGCGCTGGCGCAGGCCCAGGGGGTGGCGCTGTCGGCCAGCGGCCTGGAGGCCCCGGGCGAGGCCTTCGACCTGGTGATCAACGCCAGCGCCTCCAGCCTGGGCGGTGCGGCCGCACCGGTGCCGGCCGCCACGCTGCGGCCAGGCGCACTGGCGGTGGACCTGATGTATGGCGCCGCCGCCCGTCCCTTCCTGGACTGGGCCAGGGCCCACGGCGCCGAGGGCCGCGACGGCCTGGGCATGCTGGTCGAGCAGGCGGCCGAGGCCTTTGCGCTGTGGCGCGGCCGCCGTCCCGAGACCGCGCCGGTGCTGGCCGCGCTGCGCGCCAGCCTGGCGCGCGCGGCATGAAGCGCCTGGTCGGGCGCCTGCTGGCGCTGCTGCTGCTGTCGGCCCTGTCGCTGCAGCTGTTCTTCCTGGCGCGCATCGCGCTGATGGGGGTGGTCGACCCGCAGTCCACCGCCTTCCAGCGCTCGGAAGCCTGGCGGCTGCTGGTCGAGAAGCATGAGCTGGCCTGGAGCCAGGAGTGGTCGGACCGGGTCTCGCCCCACCTGGGCCGGGCGGTGATCGCCAGCGAGGACGCCGGCTTTGCCGAGCACGGCGGCGTGGAATGGGACGCGATCGAGAAGGCCTGGGAGCGCAACCAGAAGTCCGAGGCGCGCGCCGAGAAGCTCAATGAGCAGGCCGAGAAACGCGCCGCCAACGGCAAGGTGGCCACGCCGCCGCGCAAGGTCGAGGCCAAGGTGGTGGGCGGCTCCACCATCAGCCAGCAGCTGGCCAAGAACCTGTTCCTGTCGGGCGAGCGCACCGCGCCACGCAAGGCGCAGGAGTTCCTGATCACCTTCATGCTCGAAGCCCTGCTGGGCAAGCAGCGCATCCTGGCGATCTACCTCAACAGCGTGGAGTGGGGCGAGGGCGTGTTCGGCGCCCAGGCGGCCGCACGGCACTATTTCCGCGTCGATGCGGCGCAGCTGGGCCCGGCCCAGGCGGCCCGGCTGGCGGTGATGCTGCCGGCGCCCAAGCGCTTCGAGAAGAACCCGGGATCGGCCTATGTGGCCGGGCGCTCGGCCACCATCCAAGCCCGCATGGGCGCTGTGGAACTGCCCTGATCAGGCACACTGCCACCCCGTGAGCGCATTGACCGACGAGATCGCCCAGGCCGCCGCCCGGCTGGTGGTGGACGAGGGCCTGGACTACCCCGGCGCCAAGCGCCGTGCCGCCGCCGACCTGGCGCGCCACGGCGTGGGCCGGGCCGAGCTGCCCAGCAACGAGCTGGTCGAGGACGCGGTGCGCGAGCACCTGGCGCTGTTCCACGCCGACACCCAGCCGCAGGAGCTGCGCGCGCTGCGCCGCCACGCGCTGACCTGGCTGGAGCGCCTGGCCGAGTTCCGCCCGCACCTGGGCGGCGCGGTCTGGCGCGGCACCGCCACGCGGCTGTCGCCGATCGTCATCGACCTCTACGCCGACGACCCCAAGGCGCCCGAGATCAGCCTGCTCAACCGCGGCATCGACTACGACAGCGCCGGCGACGAGGATGCCCAGGTGCTGTCACTGGCCGACCGCTGTCCCGGCCTGGCCCTGCCCGGCCCGCGACCGGACGACTGGATCACGCTGCACCTGGTGGTGCACGACCACGACGCGCTGCGTGGCGCGCTCAAACCCGACAGCCGCGGCCAGTCCTGGCGCGGCGATGCGCGGGCGCTGCGTGCCCGCCTGGAGGAGCCGGCATGAACCGCCGCACCGCCTGGCTGGCCGGGGGTGGCCTGGGCCTGGCTGCCGTGGCCGGCGCCGGCTGGTGGTGGCGCCAGCGGCAGGACCCGGCCGACCTGGCGCTGGCCGAGTTCCTGCAAGGCCAGTGGCCGGGGCCGGACGGCCAGCCCCGATCGCTGGCGGCATTCGCCGGCCAGCCGCTGCTGCTGAACTTCTGGGCCACCTGGTGCCCTCCGTGCGTGCGGGAACTGCCCGAACTGGACCGATTCGCCAAGGAGTGGTCGAATGCGGGCGGACGCGTGCTGGGCGTGGCGGTGGACCGCGACGCCGCGGTGCGTGACTTTCTGGTCCGCACGCCGGTCGAGTTCCCGATGGTGGTGCCGGGCTTTGCCGCCATGCCCTGGCTCAGCCGCCTGGGCAACGGCGGCGGCGCCCTGCCCTTCACCCTGCTGGCCGGCGCCGACGGCCGCATCCGCCAGCGCCGCCTGGGCGCCACCTCGCTGGAGGAACTGCGCGGCTGGGTGGCCTGAGGGGGGGCGTCCAGGCCCGGACGCTTGCCAGCCTGGCCGAAAGATGTCAAGGCGACTTGACCTACGCGAAGTTGTCGCGAAAAGGTTTCGATCTTGACGCATTTCGTCGTAAAGTGCGCCCCTGACCTGATGAAGCCAGCCTCGCCTTGGGGTGTGGCGGGGCAGCCGCTCCCCAGCCAGAAGGGACGGCACCCGGTCGTTGGTTCCTGCGGATAGTCGCTAGATACGACACGATGCCGGCAAAACGCCGCACATCCGCAGGAGAGTTCCCTGCCAGTCGTTCGACTGGCGCGGAGGCGCCTGATCCAGGCGCTTCCACTGTCCAGACGAGGAGAAGCCATGGACCTGCGCAAGCTGAAGACCCTGATCGACCTGGTGTCGGAGTCGAACATTTCCGAGCTCGAGATCACTGAGAACGAGGGCAAGGTGCGCATCGTCAAATCGGCTGGCGTGGCCATGACCGCGCCGATGATGGCCATGCAGGCCGCCCCCACGATGATGGCCGCCCCGGCGCCCGCCGCGGCCGCCGCCCCGGCCGCCGAAGCAGCCGCCGCGCCCGCCGCCGAGCCGACGGGTCATGTCGTCAAGTCGCCGATGGTCGGTACCTTCTACGCCTCGTCCACCCCGGGCGGCAAGCCCTTCGTCGACGTCGGCAGCGTGGTCAAGGAGGGCGAGGCCCTGTGCATCATCGAGGCCATGAAGATCATGAACGAGATCGAGGCCGACAAGTCCGGCACGGTCACCAAGGTGCTGGTCGAGAACGGCCAGCCGGTCGAGTTCGGCCAGCCGCTGTACGTCATCGAGTGATCGGCGGCTTGCGATGTTCAAGAAAATCCTGATCGCGAACCGGGAGGACCAGGCCGCAGGCCTGGCGGCGCAGCCACTTTGCCCCGCGGGCGCAGCCCGCCAGGGCGATTGAGCCGAGGCACCCATGTTCAAGAAAATTCTCATTGCCAACCGAGGCGAAATCGCCCTGCGGATCCAGCGAGCCTGTCGCGAGATGGGCATCAAGGCCGTGGTGGTCTATTCCGAGGCCGACCGCGACGCCAAGTACGTGAAGCTGGCCGACGAGGCGGTGTGCATCGGCCCGGCCCAGTCCAGCCACAGCTACCTCAGCATGCCGGCCATCATCTCCACCGCGGAGGTGACCGATGCCGAGGCCATCCACCCCGGCTACGGCTTTCTCAGCGAGAACGCCGACTTCGCCGAGCGGGTGGAGCAGAGCGGCTTCACCTTCATCGGCCCGACGCCCGAGTCGATCCGCATCATGGGCGACAAGGTCTCGGCCAAGCAGGCCATGATCAAGTCGGGCGTGCCCTGCGTGCCGGGCTCCGAAGGCGCGCTGCCGGACGACCCGAAGGAGATCATCCGCCAGGCCCGGGCCATCGGCTACCCGGTGATCATCAAGGCCGCTGGCGGCGGCGGTGGCCGCGGCATGCGCGTGGTCCACACCGAGGCGGCCCTGATCAACGCGGTGCAGATGACCAAGGCCGAGGCCGGTGCGGCCTTCGGCAACCCGGCCGTCTACATGGAGAAGTTCCTCGAGAACCCGCGCCATGTGGAGATCCAGATCCTGGCCGACGAGCACCGCAATGCCGTCTGGCTGGGCGAGCGCGACTGCTCGATGCAGCGGCGCCACCAGAAGATCATCGAGGAAGCGCCGGCGCCGGGCATCCCGCGCCGCGTGATCGAGAAGATCGGCGACCGCTGCGCCGCCGCCTGCAAGAAGATCGGCTACCGCGGTGCCGGCACCTTCGAGTTCCTCTATGAGAACGGCGAGTTCTACTTCATCGAGATGAACACCCGGGTGCAGGTGGAGCATCCGGTGACCGAACTGGTCACCGGCATCGACATCGTGCAGATGCAGATCCGCATCGCCGCCGGCGAGAAGCTGCCCTTCTCGCAGCGCCAGATCGCGATGCGCGGCCATGCGATCGAGTGCCGCGTCAACGCTGAGGACCCCTGGAAGTTCACCCCCTCGCCGGGCCGCATCACCATGTGGCACCCGCCGGGCGGCCCGGGCGTGCGCGTGGACAGCCACGCCTACACCAACTACTTCGTGCCGCCCAACTACGACTCGATGATCGGCAAGATCATCGTCCACGGCGACACCCGCGAGCAGGCGCTGGCGCGCATGCGCACCGCGCTGGCCGAGACCGTGGTCGAGGGCATCCAGACCAACATCCCGCTGCACCGCGAGCTGATGGTGGACAAGGGTTTCTGCAGCGGCGGCACCAGCATCCATTACCTGGAAGGCTGGCTGGAACACCACCGCCGCTGAGGATCCCCCGATGGCCCTGTACGAGCTGGTGCTGACCGCACCGCAGGCGCTGGTCGAGCCGGTGTCCGAGGCGCTGATGGACGGGCTTGACGCGCTGTCGGTCTCGGTCGAGGACGCCGACGCTGACACCGAGGCCGAGCACGCGCTGTTCGGCGAGCCCGGCATGCCGGCGCCGCGGCCGGGCTGGGACCGCTCGGTGATCAAGGCCCTGTTCGCCGATGAGCCCGCCGCCCAGCAGGCGCTGACGCTGCTGCTGGCCCAGGACTGGACGACCGGCCTGCACCCGCAGGGCCTGACCGCCATGGAAGATCAGGACTGGGTGCGGCTGACGCAGTCACAGTTCGCCCCGGTGCCGGTGACCGAGCAGTTCTGGATCGTGCCCACCTGGCACGAGGTGCCCGCCGGCGCCACCCGCGTGATGCGGCTGGACCCGGGCCTGGCCTTCGGCACCGGCACCCACCCGACCACCCGGATGTGCCTGCGCTGGATCGCCCAGCACGCCACGCCCTGGTCGCGCGTGCTGGACTATGGCTGCGGCTCGGGCATCCTGGCGATCGGTGCTGCGCTGCACGGTGCCCAGGCGATCGACGCGGTCGACATCGACCCGGCCGCGGTGGAGTCCACCCGCGCCAATGCCACCGCCAACGGGGTGAGCCTGAACGCCGGCCTGCCTGAGGCCGCCCAGGGCAGCTACCCGCTGGTGCTCGCCAACATCCTGGCCACGCCGCTGAAGCTGCTGGCGCCGCTGCTGTGCGCCCACCTGGCGCCGGGGGCCCATCTGGTGCTGGCCGGCATCCTGGCCCGGCAGGCTGACGAGCTGCGCGCGGCCTACGCGCCCTGGCTGGCACTGGAGGTCAGCGACGAGGACGACGGCTGGATCCTGATGACCGGCCGCCGCGCCTGAGTCCGCCGCTGCGGCGGCTGTGGCATCATCGTCCGACATGAGTCTCGCCACCCGTTGCCCCGCGTGCGGCACGGCCTTCCGCGTGGTGCAGGACCAGTTGCGGGTGTCCGGCGGGTGGGTTCGTTGCGGCATGTGCCAGCAGGTCTTCAACGGCCTGGAGGCCTTGATCGCCGAGCCGCCGGAATCCGCGCCACCGCAGGCGCCCCCCCGGCCGCCTGTGGCTCAGCCGCCCGCCGCAGTGGCAGCCCCGCCTGCGATCGCCCCCGCACCGGCGCCGCAACCGCGCACTGAGCCGGCCCCTGAGCCCATGCGCAGCGTGATCCCCACCGGCGAGGCCTGGGAGGCCGACGCCGGGTGGTCGATGTTCGGCCCCGGCGTGGGGGTCGGTGCCACCGGCACGGCCGCCGGTGACAGCCTGTCGGCGCCCTCGCTGCCCCCGTCGGATTTCGATCCGGTGCTGCGCGGCGTCACGCTGCCGCCCGGTCACAGCGGCATCAGCACCTTTGGCGAGGTCACCGCCGCCACCGCCCAGCGCCAGCCGGTGACCCGGCCACCCAAGGACCTGCGCGTCGACCCACCGCCCTCGGGCCGGCGGCGGCGCCGCAAGCCCGGCTTTGTGCGCCAGGCCGAGCGTGAAGCCCAGTGGCGCACCCCCGCGATGCGGGCGGTGCTGGGCGGCACCGCTGCCCTGCTGGGCGGCGTGCTGCTGCTGCAGGTGGCCCACCATGAACGCGACCGCCTGGCCGCCCACTGGCCCGCCAGCGTGCCCGTGCTGCAGGCCTGGTGCGAGCTGGCGCGCTGCCGGCTCGAACCCATCCGCGCGATCGACCAGCTGGCGATCGACAGCAGCACCCTGCAGCGCACCGCCGCGCCCGACGTGCTGCGCTTCGAGGCCGAACTGCGCAACCAGGCCGCCCACCCGGTGCGCGCGCCGGATCTGGAGCTCAGCTTCACCGACAATCAGGGCCGCCTGCTGGCGCGGCGCGTGCTGCCGGCCGCATCGCTGGACGCACCGGCCGCCGGCATCGCGGCCGACGCGCACTGGTCGGTGCGCGCCGAACTGCGCGTGCGCGACCTGCCCGTGACCGGCTTCAGCGCCGAATTGTTCTACCCCTGACACGGGCCTGAGAGCCCGCACCGCCATGGCCAGTCTCGTCTGCGGCTCTCTTGCCTTCGACACCATCACCACCTTCGGCGGCCGCTTCGCCGAACAGATCCTGCCCGAGCAGGTGCACATCCTGAACGTGTCCTTCCTGGTGCCCACGCTGCGCCGCGAATGGGGCGGCTGCGCCGGCAACATCGCCTACACCCTCAAGGCCCTGGGCGGCGAGCCGGTGGTGATGGCCGCCCTGGGCAACGACGGCGCCGACTACCTGGCGCGCTTCCAGCAGCTGGGCATCGACACCTCCTGCGTGCTGCAGGTGGAAGACACCTACACCGCGCAGGCGATCATCATCACCGACGCCGACAACAACCAGATCACCGCCTTCCACCCCGGCGCGATGCAGCAGGCGCACCAGATCGAGCTGCCGGCGCGCAGCGACCTGCGCCTGGCCATCATCGGCCCCGACGGCCGCGAGGCGATGATCAAGCGCGCGCGCGACCTGGCCGCGGCCGGCATTCCCTTCGTCTTCGACCCGGGCCAGGGCCTGCCGATGTTCGACGGCGCCGAGCTGCGCGCCTTCATCGCCCAGGCGAGCTGGGTGGCGGTCAACGACTACGAAGGGCGCATGCTGTGCGACCGCACCGGCCAGAGCCTGGCCGAGCTGTCGCGCTCGCACCTGAAGGGCGTGGTCGTGACGCTGGGTCACGAGGGCTGCGATGTGTGGGTGGGTGGCGAATGCACCCGCGTGAGCGGCGTGCCGGCCAGCGCGGTGGTCGACCCCACCGGCTGCGGCGACGCCTTCCGCGGCGGCCTGCTCTACGGCCTGGAGGCCGGCTGGGACCTGGTGCGCTGCGTCACGCTGGGCAACAAGCTGGGGGCGCTGAAGATCGCCCAGCGCGGCGGCCAGAACCACCAGATCGACCGCGCCGCACTGGGCCTGTGAGTCAGGCGCTGCCCAGGCAGCGCACCAGCCACGCCTGAACGTCGGTCAGCGGCAGGTCGATCTCGAGCTGCTTGCTGCGCGAGGCCGGCCCGCGCTTGAGGCGCACCGCGCGCCGCGGCAGGCCCAGCTCGGCGGCCACCCAGGCCACCAGCGTGTCATTGGCCTTGCCATCCACCGGTGGCGCGGCCAGGCGCACGCGCAGCGCGCCATCGTGCAGACCCACCGCCTCGGTCTTCTTCGCGTTGGGCACGACCGAGGCATCAAGCAGGCAGCGCGTCGCGCCATCGGCGCGGGCACAGGGCCAGGGATCAGGGCTCATGGCGCGCAGGCGTTCACTCGGACAGCAGGCAGAAAAAAGCCCGGCCGGGGCCGGGCTGCGATCGTCGGGCCGCGGTCATCCGCGGCCGTCAGACTCAGGGCTTGTTGCCCGTCGGGAACGGCCAGGCGGCCGCCGGGCTCAGCGCGGTTTTCGCCGCAGGCGCAGGCGCAGGCGCAGCAGCAGGGGCAGGCGCAGCGGCCTTCTTGGCCGCCTTCTTCGCCGCCGGCTTCTTCGCCGCAGGCTTGGCAGCGGCCTTCTTCGGCGCGGCCTTCTTGGCAGCAGCGGCCTTCTTCGGCGCGGCAGCCTTCTTCGGGGCAGCAGCCTTCTTCGGGGCCGCGGCCTTCTTCGCCGGAGCGGCCTTCTTCGCCGGAGCAGCCTTCTTGGCCGGAGCGGCCTTCTTCGCCGGAGCGGCCTTCTTGGCCGGTGCCGCCTTCTTCGGGGCAGCCTTCTTCGCCGGAGCGGCCTTCTTGGCCGGTGCCGCCTTCTTCGGGGCAGCGGCCTTCTTCGCCGGAGCAGCCTTCTTCGCAGCGGCCTTCTTCGGGGCGGCGGCCTTCTTCGGGGCGGCAGCCTTCTTCGGGGCGGCCTTCTTCGCAGTTGCCATATCAAACTCCTTGATCAAGTTGCAAGAACACCGGACCGCTCGATACAGCCCGGCGATTCACCGACCGGAGGTGGGGAGGTGGCTGAACCACCGACCGTCCCCCGTACCGATGAATGGGGTTTGGCACGGACAGCTGCTTCGCTTGGCAGCCTGATCCCGCGCCGGGAATCTCGATCCATCACCTGCTGGAGCCCGGGACTGCGGCCACCGAAGGCCGCATGCCACTCAGTCCCAGCTCAGCGCGCCACCGGATTGGTATTCGATGACGCGCGTCTCAAAGAAATTGCGCTCCTTCTTCAGGTCGATCATTTCGCTCATCCAGGGGAACGGGTTTTCCTCGTTCGGGAAGAGCGGCTCCAGGCCGATCTGCGTGGCCCGCCGGTTGGCGATGTAGCGCAGGTAGCCCTTGAACATCGAGGCGTTCAGGCCCAGCACGCCACGCGGCATGGTGTCCTCGGCGTAGCGGTACTCCAGCTCGACGGCCTTCTCGAACAGGGCGCGGATCTCGGCCTTGAACTCGGGCGTCCACAGCTGCGGGTTCTCGAGCTTGATCTGGTTGATCAGGTCGATGCCGAAGTTGCAGTGCATCGACTCGTCGCGCAGGATGTACTGGTACTGCTCGGCCGCGCCGGTCATCTTGTTCTGCCGACCCAGTGCCAGGATCTGCGTGAAGCCGACGTAGAAGAACAGGCCTTCCATCAGACAGGCGAAGACGATGATCGAGCGCAGCAGCGTCTGATCGGCTTCGAGCGTGCCGGTCTTGAAGTTCGGGTCCATGATCGCGTCGATGAACGGGATCAGGAACTCGTCCTTCTCGCGGATGGACGCGACCTCGTGGTACGCATTGAAGATCTCGCCCTCGTCCAGACCCAGCGACTCGACGATGTACTGGTAGGCGTGGGTGTGGATCGCCTCTTCGAAGGCCTGGCGCAGCAGGAACTGGCGCGCCTCGGGGGCCGTGATGTGGCGGTAGGTGCCCAGCACGATGTTGTTGGCGGCCAGCGAATCGGCGGTGACGAAGAAGCCGAGGTTGCGCTTGATGATGCGGCGCTCGTCTTCGGTCAGGCCGTTGGGGTCCTTCCAGGTCGCGATGTCACGCGACATGTTCACCTCTTGCGGCATCCAGTGGTTGGCACAGGTGGCGAGGTACTTCTCCCAGGCCCACTTGTACTTGAACGGCACCAGCTGATTGACATCGGTCTGGCCGTTGATGATGCGCTTCTCGGCCACGTTGACGCGGCGCTCGCTGCGCGCGACCACCGACGAGGCCGCCGAGGGTTCGCCGTGCAGCGCCGCAGTGGCCGTGACCGCGGGGGCTTGAACAGAAGGAGAGGAGACCGCGGCCCGCGCGCTGCCGAGAGCTTGTTCGGGCGCGGTGCGAGGGACAGGTGTCGGGACGGTGCGAGAGTCGTCTTCCCAGACCAGCATGTGCGTGTTTCCTATGGGTGCGAATTATCGGAGTGTTGTGTTCAAACACCAAGCACTTATTGACATCGTCGCGACATCGTTGTTGCCGATGTGCATCGTGCTCGGTGTCTGTTCACGCGATGCGCTGCATCGCGATGCGTGCATCGACCCGGTCGATGCACGCACGCATGGTCACTGACAGGCCTCGCAGGTCGGATCGTCGACGCCGCAGAACTTGATGTCGGTGGCCGGCGATGCATCGGCCGCGAGCATGGCCTGCGCCTGCTGCGCTGCCGCCTCGAGCGCGGAGAGTCCGCCCACGCCGCCACTGCTGGGCACGGCGTTGAGCGCACCGGCGCTGATGGTCGACTTCTCGGCGTGCGTGGCCGCCATCGTGCGCAGGTAGTAGGTGGTCTTCAGACCGCGCACCCAGGCCAGCTTGTAGGTGTCGTCGAGCTTCTTGCCCGACGCACCAGCGATGTAGATGTTCAGCGACTGGGCCTGGTCGATCCACTTCTGGCGGCGCGACGCAGCCTCGACCAGCCACTGCGCCTCGACCTCGAAGGCGGTGGCATAGAGCGACTTCAGCTCCTCGGGCACGCGGTCGATGCGGCGCAGCGAACCGTCATAGTGCTTGAGGTCCATCACCATCACCGAGTCCCACAGGCCCAGCTTCTTCAGGTCGCGCACCAGGTACTCGTTGACCACGGTGAACTCGCCCGACAGGTTGGACTTGACTGACAGGTTGCCGAAGGCCGGCTCGATCGAGGCGTCGACACCGATGATGTTGGAGATGGTGGCGGTGGGCGCGATCGCCACGCAGTTGCTGTTGCGCATGCCGTGGGCGGCGATGCGCTGGCGCAGTGCGTCCCAGTCCATCGTCATGCTGCGGTCGACATCGACGTAGCCGCCGCGCTGCTCGGCCAGCAGGTCCAGCGAGTCGATCGGCAGGATGCCGCGGTCCCACAGCGAGCCGCGGTAGCTGCTGTAGCGGCCGCGCTCGGCGGCCAGCTCGGTCGAGGCCCAGTAGGCGTAGTAGCAGACCGCTTCCATCGAGCGGTCGGCGAACTCGACCGCCGCCTGGCTGGCATAGGGCGTGCGCAGCTGGTAGAGCGCGTCCTGGAAGCCCATGATGCCCAGGCCCACCGGGCGGTGGCGCAGGTTGGCGTCACGCGCCTTCTTGACCGCGTAGTAGTTGATGTCGATGACGTTGTCGAGCATGCGCATCGCCACGCTGATCGTCTTCTTCAGCTTCTCGTGGTCGATCTGGCCGTCCTTCAGGTGCTGCGCCAGGTTGACCGAGCCGAGGTTGCACACCGCGATCTCGTCGTCGCCGGTGTTCAGCGTGATCTCGGTGCACAGGTTGGACGAATGCACCACGCCCACGTGCTGCTGCGGCGAGCGCACGTTGCAGGCGTCCTTGAAGGTGATCCAGGGGTGGCCGGTCTCGAACAGCATCGAGAGCATCTTGCGCCACAGGTCCTTGGCCGGCATGCGCTTGAAGAGCTTGATCTCGCCGCGGTCGACCTTGGCCTCGTAGGCGGTGTAGGCGCGTTCGAACTCGGCACCGACCAGGTCATGCAGGTCGGGGCAGGTGCTGGGGCTGAACAGGGTCCAGTCGCCGCCCTCGATGACGCGCTTCATGAACAGGTCCGGAATCCAGTTCGCGGTGTTCATGTCGTGGGTGCGGCGGCGGTCGTCGCCGGTGTTCTTGCGCAGCTCCAGGAACTCTTCCAGGTCCAGGTGCCAGGTCTCCAGGTAGGCGCAGACCGCGCCCTTGCGCTTGCCGCCCTGGTTGACCGCCACCGCGGTGTCGTTGACCACCTTCAGGAAGGGCACGACACCCTGGCTCTTGCCGTTGGTGCCCTTGATGTAGGAGCCCAGCGCACGCACATTGGTCCAGTCGTTGCCCAGGCCGCCGGCGAACTTGGACAGCAGCGCGTTTTCCTTCAGCGCCTCGTAGATGCCGTCCAGGTCATCGGCCACGGTGGTCAGGTAGCAGCTGCTGAGCTGCGAGCGGCGGGTGCCGGCGTTGAACAGCGTGGGCGTGCTCGACATGAAGTCGAAGCTGGAGAGCACCTGGTAGAACTCGATGGCGCGGGCTTCGCGGTCGATCTCGCCCAGCGCCAGGCCCATGGCCACGCGCATGAAGAAGGCCTGCGGCATCTCGATGCGCTGCTCGTCGATGTGCAGGAAGTAGCGGTCGAACAGGGTCTGCAGGCCCAGGTAGTCGAACTGCAGGTCGCGGCTGGCGTCCAGCGCCGCACCCAGCTTGGCCAGGTCGTACTGCAGCAGCTTGTCGTCCAGCAGTTCGGCCTGCACGCCGCGCTTGATGAACTTGGGGAAGTACTCGGCGTAGCGGGTGGCCATCTCGGCCTGGGTGACTTCCTCGCCCAGGATCTCACGGCGGATGGTGTGCATCAGCAGGCGCGCGGTGGCCCGGGTGTAGGCGGGCTCCTGCTCGATCAGCGTGCGGGCGGCCAGAATGGCGGCCTTGTAGACCTCGTCGATCGGCACGCCGTCATACAGGTTGCGGCGGGTCTCGGCCAGGATGGGCTCGGGGCGCACATCGGCGCCCAGGCCGGCACAGGCGGATTCGACCAGCGACTGCAGTGCGGCCTCGTCCAGCGGCACGCGCTGGCCCTTGTCGGTGACGCTGAGCTGGTGCGAGATCGCGGCCTCGGCCACCTGCCCCTGCTTCAGGCGCTCCTGCGAGCGGCGCTCACGGTAGAGCACATAGGCGCGCGCCACTTCGTGGTGGCCACCGCGCATCAGGCCCAGCTCGACCTGGTCCTGCACGTCCTCGATGTGGAAGGTGCCGCCGCCCGGGCGCGAGCGCAGCAGGCCGCGCACCACCAGCTCGGTCAGGCCGTCCACCGTCTCGCGCACGCTGGCCGACGCGGCGCCCTGGGTGCCATGCACCGCCAGGAAGGCCTTCATCAGCGCGATCGCGATCTTGTTGGGCTCGAACGAGACCACCGCGCCGTTGCGGCGGATGATCTGGTAGCCCTGGTAGGCGCTGGCGGCGGCCTGGCTGCTGGTGGCGGCAGGCGTGGCCAGGCGCGCGGCGGCGCCGGTGTCGGTCAGGCTGGACGGGACAGCTTGCATGGATTCCCCTCAGTTGGATGTGTCGGTGTGGAGGGCGCGAGGTCGCGCTTGGAAGGAGCCGTTGGGAGGCCGCCGGCGAGGCCGCCAATCGCTCAGGTCGGTGACCCGAGGCGTCGGTGCCGGCGTCTCATCGTCGTCGAAGGCCACGGGCGCCCGCAGGGGGCGGCGCGCTGTCCTGTGGGACCCCCGGGCGACGTGCGGGGCACGCGGCGACAGGGTGGACAGGCAGGGCGAGGTGGCTCATCGACGTTTGGCTAGAGGCCGAAGGTTAGCACAAGCAGACACTATATCTGGGGCCCCAGAGCACCTCAAGCACTACCGATAGCGTGCTTCCTCGCCCTTGACGACGGGCGCGAAATGCCCTTGCGATCGCCGCATCCGGGTGCTCACACCGCGCATCGGCGTCTCGCGCGCACCGTCTGCGGTGCAGCGCTCACGCAGCCAGTCCCGGCGCGGCCTGCACCGCGAAATGCGGCGCCGAGCCTTGCGCCACGCGGGTCTGCGACGGCCGCGTCAAGCCTGGCCAAGGATCTCCGGCGCAACCTGCGCGCGGCAGCCCGCCAGGCTTGCGTTCAGGCGGACCCAGTCGAAGCCCGGACCCGGGTCCGCCTTGCGGCCCGGCGCCACATGTTCATGGCCGACCACGTCGGCAATCGGGTGATGCCGCGCCAAAGTCCTGATCAAGGTCGCCAGAACCGTGTACTGGTACGTTTCGAAACACTCTCCCTCGAGGCCCTCGAGCTCGATGCCGATCGACCAGTCGTTGCAGTTCTCGCGCCCACGCCAGCTCGATCGGCCGGCATGCCAGGCGCGCTCGGTGGTGGCCACGAACTGCAGCAACTCACCGTCGCGCCGCAGCAGGAAGTGCGCCGACACCTGCAGGCCGCGCAGCGCGTCGAAATACGGGTGGGCGTCGCAGTCCAGGCGGTTGGTGAACAGGCGCTCGATCGCGTCGCCGCCGTACTGGCCCGGCGGCAGGCTGATCGAATGCAGCACCAGCAGGCTCGGGGCGACCTCGGCCGGCCGGGGTCCGAAATTGGGTGAGTCGACGCGGCGCGCCCCGCCCCACCAGCCGTCCCGCCAGCGGCCGGCGCTCACCGCTCGCCGGCCTCGTCGCCCGAGGCGCCTTCGGAGATGCCCAGCCGGGCCATGCGGTAGCGCATCTGCCGCAGCGACAGGCCCAGGCGCGCGCCGGCCGCGGTGCGGTTGAAGCCGTGCTGGTGCAGCGCGCGCTCGAGGATGCGCCGCTCGACCTCGTCCAGGTGACGCGCCAGATCGCTGGGCAGCGACTCATCATGGGTGGCTGCAGCCGCGGCGGCGCCCGGGGGCAGGCTGGCCTCGGCCTCGTCGTCCAGCAGCGAGCGGCCCACCAGCTGCTCGGGCAGGCCCAGGTCCTGCGGCGTGATCTCGTCACCGGCCGACAGCGCCACCGCGCGGTGCAGCAGGTTCTCCAGCTCGCGCACATTGCCCGGGAAGGCGTAGCTGGCCAGGCGCTCACGCGCCGCCAGCGCCAGCACCGGAGGCGGGCTGACGCCGGCCTCGTTGGCGATGCGCTCGAGCAGCACGTCGCAGATCAGCACCAGGTCCTCCATGCGCTCGCGCAGCGGCGGCACCGGGATGCGGATCACGTTCAGCCGGTAGAACAGGTCCTGCCGGAAGCGGCCCTGCGCCACCTCCTGCGCCAGGTCCTTGTGGGTGGCGCTGACCAGGCGCACATTGGTGGGTTGCTCGGCGGTGGCGCCCACCGGCCGCACCGCGCGCTCCTGGATCACGCGCAGCAGCTTGCTCTGCATCGCCAGCGGCAGGTCACCGATCTCGTCCAGGAACAGCGTGCCGCCTGCAGCCGCCTGGAAGAAGCCTTCGCGGTCTTCGGTGGCGCCGGTGAAGGCGCCCTTGCGGTAGCCGAAGAATTCGGCCTCCAGCAGGGCCTCGGGGATGGCGCCGCAGTTGACCGCGACAAAGGGCCCGGCGGCGCGCGCGCTGACCTCGTGGATGCCGCGGGCCACCAGCTCCTTGCCGGTGCCCGACTCGCCGTGGACCAGCACCGGCGCCATGCTGCGCGCCACCTTCTCGACCAGTTCGCGCACCTGCTGCATGCCGCTGGAGCGGCCTGCCAGGCGATGCAGCGGTCCGCCGCGCGACGGCGCCGCCCCGGCGGCGGTGGGCGCGACGCGACCCATGGCCGAGGCCACGACGGTGCGGAACTGCCGCAGGTCCACCGGCTTGGTGAGGTAGTCGAAGGCGCCCACCTTCAGGGCCTCGACCGCGTTCTCGGCCGAGCCGAAGGCGGTGACGACGATCGCCTTCTCGTTGCGCCGTTGCTTGTCCAGCCAGCGCAGCAGGTCCATGCCGCTGCCGTCGGGCAGGCGCATGTCGGTGATCACCAGGCGGAAGGTCGACTGGGTCAGCGCCTCCAGGGCCTCAGCCACGGTGGACGCGGTCTCGACGCTGTGGCCTTCGCGCAGCAGCGTCAGTTCGTAGAGGGTCAGCAGGTCCGGCTCGTCGTCGACCACCAGCACCCGCCCGGCAGCGGCATCGTTCATAGGTAGAGGCGGCCGCCGGCATCGATCGGCGCGCTGCGCATCACCACCTGGAACACATTGGCGTGGCGGTCACCGGCGCGGCGCAGGTAGTCGATGCTGGCGCCGTGGCGCTCGCAGAGTTCGCGGCAAATATACAGGCCCAGCCCGGTGCCGCGGCTGCGTGTGCTGTGGAAGGGTTCGAACAGGTGCGCCTCGACCTCGGGCGCGATCGGCTCGCCATCGCTGGCCACGCTGATGCGCACCAGCGCGTCGCCCAGCGGCTCCAGGCTCAGGCGCACCGCGCCGGGCTCGCGGCTGGCGTGGCGCAGCGCGTTCTCCAGCAGGTTGATCAGCACGCGGCGCAGGTGGTCGGAATCGAACATGCCGCCCATCGGCTCACCCGGCAGGCGCACCTGCAGCCGGCTGTCGCTGCCCAGCACCACGCCGGCGGTGCGCGCCCATTCGCCACAGATGGCGGCCACCTCGGCGCACAGGTCGATCACGCGCGAGGGCACCGGCGCCGACGGCGCCACCTCCATGACGTCATCGACGATGCGCTTGAGGCGCTCGACGTTGTCGCTGACGATGCGCGCCAGGCGCTGCTGGTCGGGCGGCAGGTTGTCCTCCTGCAGCAGCGCATTGGCCTGCGAGATCGCCGCCAGCGGGTTGCGGATCTCGTGCGCAATGCCGGCCGAGATGCGGCCCATGGCCACCAGGCGCTCCTGGCGCTGGCGCGCCAGCACGTTCTTCAGCTCCTCGACGAAGAGCACCGCCAGCACTTCCTCGGAGCCCCCATGGCCGTCGCCGGCGCGGCGGGTGAAACGCGCGCGCACCCGCACCGAGCGCGGCGACTCGCGGTCGAAGGCCAGCGTCAGGTCCATGCCGCCGGCCGGCCACTGGCCGTTCTCGTAGGCCGATTCGATCGCCCCCAGCAGCGGCAGCCAGCCCCGCTGGCCGTGCAGCGAGAACGGCGCGCGCGGGCAGCGGTCGCCCTCGGCCAGCAGGGCCCGCGCAGCCGGGTTGGCCGCGCGCACGCCGCCGCGGCCGTCGACCACCAGCACGCCATCGGCCATCTCGTCGATCACCAGGCGGTTCAGCTCGGCCTGCTGCAGCGCCAGCGACAGGTTGTGGCGCGCCGAACGTTCCTGGCGCGCCAGCCGGGTGGCCAGTTCGCCCGCCAGGATGACGATCATGAACAGGCCGATGCCCACCAGGCCCGCCTGCGACAGCAGCCCCGGCAGTTCCCCGACCGGCGCCTTCAGCGCCGTGGCCGCCAGCAGACCCAGCGCGGCCAGCGCGGCCGTGGCCAGCGCCGTGGTGCGGCTGCTGAGAATGCCCGACATCAGCGCGGGCAGCACCAGCAGCGCCGCGTGGCTGAGACTGCCGACCGGCGCCAGCCAGTGCATCGCGCCGAAGGCCGCCAGGTCCCAGGCCACCGTGGCCCACCACAGCCAGCGGTTGTTGACCACATGGGTCAGGCTGCGCACGCGCGAGCGCAGCCATTGCCAGCACAGCGCCGCCTCCAGCAGGTTGGCCAGCACCAGCACCAGCGGCAGGTAGCGCAAGGAGCCGTTGTCGATCACCGCGATCTGCGTGAGCAGCAGCGCCACGCCAATCACCACGCGGGCCGCGGTGTAGCTGCGCAGCACCCGCAGGCGCGTGCCGGCCTGTTGCAGGTCGGCGCCCGCGCCAGGATCGCCGGCCTGGGCCAGTCCGCTGAGCTGGCTGCTGTCGCCGAAACCCGGGCCGAAGCCCGTCAGCCCATCCTCGGCCAGGTCCGGGCCCAGGCCCAGCGCGCCCAGGCGAGAGTCGTCGCGGTTGACCGGCGCGCTGCGCGAATGGCTCACCACGCGCTCCCGGGGCGGCCGGGCGGCCAAGCGGTCATGGGCGCGGGCCCAGGTGGCGGTGCTCGGCACCGCAGAAGGCGCGGCCCTGCTCGTCGCGCCAGGCCTCGCCCACCGGCAGCATCAGGCCGCAATGCGCGCAGGCGCACATCGGCGTGGGCGCTGGCGCCGGCGTCGGCGCGGCGGGCGCGGGGGGCGGCACCGGCCGCGCCGAGCGCTTCTGGCGCGACAACCACCATTTCAGCGCGATCACCAGGACCGCCAGTGTCAGCAGGAACTTCATGTCACCGGGCGGTGCAGCAGCACCTCCAGCACGAAGCGCGAGCCCACGTAGGCCAGCAGCAGCAGCAGCGTGCCGGCATACAGCCAGCGCGTGGCCTGGCGGCCGCGCCAGCCGCGCCACAGGCGCCCGGCGATCAGGGCCGCGAAGGTGGCCCAGCCCAGCAGCGACAGCACGGTCTTGTGGTCGCGCCAGCTCCAGTTCGGCGAGGCCAGGCCCAGCACCAGAGCCAGCGTCAGCACGACGAAGCCCGCCTCGACGAAGCGGAAGGTCAAGCGCTCCAGCTTCAGCAGCGGCAGCCCCAGCGCCGTGGCCGGCCCCGGGCCCTTGCCGCGCAGGCGCTGGTCGGCCGAGTCCAGCATCAGTGCATGCAGCACCGCCGCGCCGAACAGGCCATAGGAGGTCAGGCCCAGCACCCAGTGCAGCGGGGCCCAGCGCGAGTGGGCCACGGCGCGCACCTCGCCCGGAAACAGCCAGGCCAGCGCCACGGCGGCCACACCACCCCAGGCCAGCAGGCGACGCAACTGACCCACCGGCATCAGACGGCTCTCGATGCCATGCACCAGCAGCACCAGCCACAGCGTGAACGACAGCACCGGCGCAAAGCCCAGCCGCAGGCCGCCATGGCTGCCCTGGAAGTCCGCCCCGGCCAGCAGCACCAGGCCGTGCAGCAGCCAGGCCGCCATCAGGGCCTGGGCCGGCCAGCGCTGGCCCTCGGCCGCGGGCAGGCTGGCGACCACGTAGGCCAGCACGGCGGGCAGCGCCAGCCAGGTCGCGGAGGCGGCGGATAAAATCATGGGCAGAGTGTACCGGCGCCCCCGCACGCCCGACGCACGGTCTGTCACCTTCGCGGAGCGCTTGCTGCCCATGGCTTCCACCCTCACCGATCGCCTGTCGCACCTGGTCAAGACCATGCGCGGCCAGGCCCGCATCACCGAATCCAACGTGCAGGACATGCTGCGCGAGGTGCGCATGGCCCTGCTCGAGGCCGACGTCGCGCTCCCGGTGGTGCGCGACTTCATCGCCCGCGTCAAGGACAAGGCCCTCGGCCAGGAGGTGGTGGGCTCGCTCAACCCCGGCCAGGTGCTGGTGTCCATCGTCCAGAAGGAACTCGCCGCGACGATGGGCGAGGGCATCTCGGACATCAACCTCGCCGCCCAGCCCCCTGCGGTGATCCTGATGGCCGGTCTGCAAGGCGCCGGCAAGACCACCACCACCGCCAAGCTGGCCAAGCACCTGATCGAGCGGCGCAAGAAGAAGGTGCTGACCGTCTCGGCCGACGTCTACCGCCCCGCCGCCATCGAGCAGCTCAAGACGGTGACCAAGCAGGCGGGCGCCGAGTGGTTCCCGTCCGCCCCCGATCAGAAGCCGCGTGACATCGCGCTGGCCGCGCTGGACCACGCCAAGCGCCACTACTTCGATGTGCTGCTGGTCGACACCGCCGGCCGGCTGGCGATCGATGAGGCGCTGATGGCCGAGATCCGCGAGCTGCACGCGACGATCCACCCGGTCGAGACGCTCTTCGTGGTCGATGCGATGCAGGGCCAGGATGCGGTCAACACCGCCCGCGCCTTCAAGGAGGCGCTGCCGCTGACCGGCGTGGTGCTGACCAAGCTCGACGGCGATTCACGCGGCGGCGCGGCGCTGTCGGTGCGCCAGGTCACCGGCGCGCCGATCAAGTTCGCCGGCGTGTCCGAGAAGATCGACGGTCTGGAGGTCTTCGACGCCGAACGCCACGCCGGCCGCGTGCTGGGCATGGGCGACATCGTCGCGCTGGTCGAGGAGGTGACCAAGGGTGTCGACATCGCCGCCGCCCAGAAGCTGGCCGAGAAGGTCAAGTCCGGCAGTGGCTTCGACCTGAACGACTTCCTGGCCCAGATCAGCCAGATGAAGAAGATGGGCGGCCTGGGCAACCTGATGGACAAGCTGCCCACCCAGATGGCCGCCAAGGCTGGTCAGGCCGACCTGGACCGCGCCGAGCGCGACATGAAGCGCATGGAAGGCATCCTCAACGCGATGACCGCCAAGGAGCGCCGCCAGCCCGCGCTGCTGATGGACGGCAAGTCCAAGGCCAGCCGCAAGCGCCGGATCGCCGCCGGTGCCGGCGTGCAGATCCAGGAGGTCAACCGCCTGCTCAACCAGTTCGACCAGATGCAGGGGATGATGAAGAAGATGAAGGGCGGCGGCCTGATGAAGATGATGAAGAAGCTCGGCGGCATGAAGGGCATGATGCCGCCGGGGTTCCCGGGGGCCTGACGGACTTCGGGAAGTCGGCTGGCTGCCCACAGCGGCCGTAGGCCGCTGTGGGCCAACGCGCTACGCCAACCGTGCCGCCAAGGGCTGGGCAGGCAGGC
>NZ_JAGQDD010000024.1:0-82760 GCF_018069845.1 Ideonella alba | reverse complement strand
ACGAAGTCAAGGAGGAGGCCGCAGGCCGGGGGACATGAGAGAGACCCCTTTCCCCCACCTCGCCTCAACCACCTCCGGGGGCAATGACTTCCAAGGGCAGAAATCAGCCCTCCAGACGCAACAAAGCCCGCCGAAGCGGGCTTTGCCTTGTGCGCCAGACTAGAAGGTCAGGCGGCGCTGAGCCACATCGCCGTGTCGAAGGCGCTGCTCATCATCGGCATGTTCATGCCGAAGTTTGGATTGATGCCGTTCTTGGCTGCCGCCTTCGCGGCAGGCTTCGTAGCTTCCTGGGCCGTCTCAGCAGCCCGCTCCCATGACCCGTTTTCCTGGGAGCGGGCTACTGAAAAGAATAGAAACATCTGAAGGGTATTTTTCGATCACCCCAGAAGTCGGCGGCATCGCGGAAGACGTCGAGCAATTGCTCGCGCGACTCGCGGTCGAAGCGCGTGTTGTCGGGGATCTGCTCGAGCACGACCACGAAGCCCGGCTGCTGGCCCGACTTGTGGACCAGGTCGGTCATGCAGTCGTACAGGGCGTCGAGGTTCTTGCCGAAGTGCGATGGGAACAGGAACGCGCTCGCGATGCCTTCCAGCACGTCCTGCTTGGACTGTGCCTCGGTGAGGTTGGCATACAGGAAATGCTGGCCCGACTCCTGTGCCGCGCGCATCAGGTCATCGACCCGGTACGCGCGTATCGCCTGCACGATGTTGGGACGGACGGTCTGCAAGAGCATGGTCTCGTTCCTCCGTTGATCAAATGTCTGTCGTTCGTCTTGCGCGGGCTTCAGGGCACGATGCGCCGGAAGCTCGCGTAATGGTCTTGGGTGTAATAACAGGCCTCAGGTTCCCTGGGTTGCTTGCCGCCGCAGACGATGCGCCGGGCACCCCGGTCGCGCGAGCCTGGCGTGGGCACGGTGTATTCGCGGTAGTGACCCCGGGGCTGGCGCGGTAGCAGTCGCTCGCGGTTGCCGAACACCGTGCCATCCTTGGCATACGGGAACGGACCGCCGGCGCGGATCAGGCTGTCGGTGCGGCGGGCCTCGACCGGCAGATCGCTCAGCCGGACCGTGGCCATCGCCGAGTCGGTCGCAGGGCTCGTTTCACGGGCCTGCGCCGCCGTCGCGGCAGCCCCCAGGACACCCACTGCGGCCACACCGACGACCGCCGCAGATGCGATGGTGAGCCCCCACTTGCGTAAGGTTCTGCCCACCAGCAGCGGATCGCACGAGACCACGGGTTTACCCTGAAGACTTAAACAGTCATGCTACCGGATTGGCGCGAAAACCACAAGTGCACTGCACCATGGCGGCGCAGCGCAAGGCCTTTCAAGTAAGCATTTGCTTACCTGCTTTACGTTGTCAATGGCGGGCGGCGTTGGCGTCAACCACCGTGAGTGCCGTCATGTTCACGATGCGGCGCACCGTGGCGGACGGCGTCAGGATATGCACCGGTTTGGCCGCACCCAGCAGCACCGGGCCGATCGCGATGCCCCCACCCGAGGCGGTTTTCAGCAGGTTGTAGCTGATGTTGGCGGCGTCGATGTTGGGCATCACCAGCAGGTTGGCCTCGCCGGTGAGCGTGCTGCGCGGCATCAGCTCGGTGCGGTAGGCGGCGTCCAGCGCGGTGTCGCCGTGCATCTCGCCGTCGATCTCCAGCCAGGGCGCCTGCTCGCGCACCAGCGCCAGCGTCTGGCGCATCTTCACCGCCGAGGGCTGGTCGCTCGAGCCGAAGTTGCTGTGCGACAGCAGCGCGGCCTTGGGCGCGATGCCGAAGCGGCGCATCTCCTCGGCAGCCAGGATGGTGATCTCGGCCAGCTGCTCGGCGCTGGGGTCGTAGTTGATGTGGGTGTCGACCACGAAGACCTGGCGCCCCGGCAGCACCAGGCCGTTCATGCAGGCGTAGGTCTTCACGCCCGGGCGCTTGCCGATCAGCGCGTCCACGTGGTGGATGTGCATCGCGGTGGTGCCCCAGGTGCCGCAGATCATGCCGTCGACCTCGCCCTTGTGCAGCAGCATGCTGGCGATCAGGGTGAGCCGGCGGCGCATCTCGATCTTGGCGAACTGCTCGGTCACGCCGCGGCGCTCCATCAGGCGGTGGTAGGTCTGCCAGTAGTCGCGGTAGCGGGTGTCCTCGTCGATGTTGACGATCTCGAAGTCGCGGCCCTCTTCAATGCGCAGGCCCAGCTTCTCGATGCGCGTCTTGATGACGCTGGCGCGGCCCACCAGCACCGGGCGGGCCAGGTTCTCATCGACGATCACCTGCAGTGCGCGCAGCACGCGGCGGTCCTCGCCCTCGGCGAAGGCCACGCGACGGTTCTTCGCGCGCTTGGCCACCGCGAAGATCGGCTTCATCAGCGTGCCCGAGGCATAGACAAAGGTCTGCAGCTTGTCGCGGTAGGCCTGCAGGTCGGTGATCGGGCGCGTGGCCACGCCGCACTCGGCGGCGGCCTGGGCCACGGCCGGGGCGATGATCATCATCAGCCGCGGATCAAAGGGCTTGGGGATCAGGTACTCGGGGCCGAAGCTCAGCGTGGCGCCCGAGTAGGCGGCGGCCACCGCGTCGTTCTGCTCGGCCTGGGCCAGCGTGGCGATCGCGTGGACCGCGGCGATCTCCATCTCGTCGGTGATCGTCCTGGCGCCGCAGTCCAGCGCGCCGCGGAAGATGTACGGGAAGCACAGGACGTTGTTGACCTGGTTCGGATAATCCGTCCGGCCGGTGGCCATGATGGCGTCGTCGCGCACCGCCTTGACCGCCTCCGGCATGATCTCGGGCGTGGGGTTGGCCAGCGCGAAGATCAGCGGCCGCTCGGCCATGCTGGCCACCATCTCGGGCTTGAGCACGCCGCCGGCGGACAGGCCCAGGAAGATGTCGGCCCCGGCAATCGCCTGCGCCAGCGTGCGGTGTGGCGTGTCGTTGGCGAACTCGGCCTTGTCCGGGTCCATCAGCTCGGTGCGGCCCTTCCAGACCACGCCGGCCAGGTCGGTGGCGATGATGTTCTCGCGCGGCAGGCCCAGCTTGACCAGCAGGTTCAGGCAGGCCAGCGCGGCGGCGCCGGCGCCGCTGGACACCAGGCGCACGTCCTTGATGTCCTTGCCCACCACCTTCAGGCCGTTGAGCAGCGCCGCGCCCACCACGATGGCGGTGCCGTGCTGGTCGTCGTGGAAGACCGGGATGGACAGGCGCTCGCGCAGCTTGCGCTCGACATAGAAGCAGTCGGGCGCCTTGATGTCCTCGAGGTTGATGCCGCCGAAGGTGGGCTCCAGCGCGGCGATGATGTCGACCAGCTTGTCCAGGTCGTTCTCGGCGATCTCCAGGTCGAACACGTCGATGCCGGCGAACTTCTTGAACAGGACGCCCTTGCCCTCCATCACCGGCTTGGAGGCCAGCGGACCGATGTTGCCCAGGCCCAGCACCGCGGTGCCGTTGGTGACCACCGCCACCAGGTTGCCCCGGCTGGTGTAGCGGAAGGCATTGGCCGGATCCTCGACGATCTCCTCGCAGGCCGCGGCCACGCCGGGCGAGTAGGCCAGCGCCAGGTCGCGCTGGTTGATCAGCTGCTTGGTCGCGGTGATGGCCACCTTGCCCGGGGTCGGGAACTCGTGGTACTCCAGCGCGGCTCGGCGCAGTTCGGATTGCTTCTCTTCGGAGGTGGTCATGCAGGAGCCTCGGCGCAGCGGATCGGGGGTCGGATTGTAGGAGTCACCCCGCGCCCCAGCCCTGCGGGAACTGCGTAGGCCCTGCCCCCGGTCCGGCTGGATACTTCCGCCATGCCACCCGCCACCGGCTCCACGCCCACCCCAGCGCTGCGCGCGCGCGTGCTGTGGGGGGCACTGGTGCTGATGCTGCTGGTGGCGCAGTCGCTGCTGGTGTGGCTGACGCTGGACTACGAATCCGGCCGCGCGCAGGACCGCGCCGCCGAGGTGGCTGCGCAGTCGGCCGGCGAGCTGCGCCGCCAGGCCCAGCAGGTGCTGGAGTCGGTGCAGGTGCTGGTCTGGACGCATGGCTCCGATGCCGCCTGGCGCACCGAGACCCAGGCCCTGCTGCGCGAGCGCCACGCGCTGCTGCGCCTGGAGCGCCGCGACGACCAGCTGCACCTGCTGTCGGCCACCGACACCCCCTACGGCCCCACGCCCTTCTCGGCGATGAGCCGGCGCGCGCTGGAGCTGGAGCTGGCGCCCACCTGCGCGCAGGCGGTGCGCACCTCCACGCCCACCTTCTCGCGCAGCTACTTCATGCCGCTGCCCGGCGGCCAGGGCCAGGAGGTGGTGGACCTGTGCTTCGCGGCCGAGGGCGGCGCGCGCTTCGTGGTGGCCACCGTCTCGCTGCCCGAGCTGCTGGAGAGGGTGGCGGCCGGCACCCGCGGCGAGCACGAGCTGTCGCTGGTCGAACCTGACGGCACCCGCCTGGCGCGCGCGGGCAACCTGCGCGGCCAGGGCGTCTACCAGGCCACGCGGCTGGTCAGCCTGCCGGGCCTGTCGCTGCTGCTGCGTGCCGACGCGGTGACCGGCCGCCCGGGCCTGATTCCCAACCTGGCGATCGCGCTGGTGCTGGGCCTGTCGCTGAGCCTGCTGGGCGTGGTGGGCCTGCTGGTGCGCGACATCCGCCGCCGCAGCGCCGCCGAACACGCGGTGGCCGAGGCGCTGGCCTTTCGCCGCGCGATGGAGGACTCGCTGGTCACCGGCCTGCGCGCGCGCGACCGCGACGGCCGCATCACCTATGTCAACCCGGCCTTCTGCGCGATGGTGGGCTGGGAGGCCGAGGCACTGGTGGGCCAGGACACGCCGCCCTACTGGCCGCCCGAGCGGGTGGACGACTACCGCCGCCGCCAGGCCGAGCGCCTGCAGCTGGGCGCCGACGACAACGCCCAGCGCCAGGGCTTCGAGACCCAGTTCATGCGCCGCAATGGCGAGCGCTTCCCGGTGATGATCTACGAGGCCCCGCTGCGCGACCGCGAGGGCCACCACACCGGCTGGATGAGCGCCGCGGTGGATGTCAGCGGCGAGCGCCGCATGGAGGAGCTCTCGCGCCAGCAGCAGGAGCGCCTGCAGGCCAGCGCGCGCCTGGCCACGGTGGGCGAGATGGCCTCGCTGCTGAGCCACGAGCTGAACCAGCCGCTGGCCGCGATCGCCAGCTACGCCACCGGCTCGCTGAACCTGATGGACGCGCCCGACGAGGACCCGGCCGAACTGAAGGACCTGCTGCGCCAGGCCCTCACGCGCATTGCCGAGCAGGCCGAGCGCGCCGGCCGGGTGATCAAGAGCGTGCACGGCTTCGTGCGGCGGCGCGACGGCGCGCGCGAGGCCCTGGCCGCCGACCAGCTCATCGAGGCCGTGCTGCCGCTGGTGCGCCTGCAGGCCCGCAAGAGCGGCACCCGCATCGAGGTGACGCTGGCCAGGCCGGTGCCGCGCGTCTGGGCCGACCGCACGATGGTGGAGCAGGTGCTGCTGAACCTCACCCGCAACGGCATCCAGGCGATGGACGAGGCCACGCCCGCCGCCGAGCGGGTGCTGCACATCGAGGTGGTGCAGACCCACCCGCGCTGGGTGCGCTTCACCGTGCGCGACGCCGGCCCCGGCATCCCGCCCGAGGTGGCGGCGCGCCTGTTCACGCCCTTCTTCACCACCAAGACCGAGGGCATGGGCCTGGGCCTGTCGCTGTGCCGCACGGTGATCGAGCAGCATGGCGGCGCGCTGGATTTCGGCCCCCCGCCGGGCGAACCCGCTGGCCGCGGCACCGAGTTCCGGTTTACCCTGCCGGTGCCCGAGACGCCCGTTCGCAAGCCCACCGACACCCCGCCATGAACTCCGCCCGCTTCGGCCTGCCGATGGTCTATCTGGTTGACGACGAGGACGTGGTGCGCGACGCGTTGGCCTGGCTGCTGCGCTCGCGCCGCCTGCTGTCGGAAGCGCATGGCAGCGCCGAGGCGTTTGAGACCATGCTGCGCCAGCGCCTGGCCGCCGGCGCCTGGCCCAGCGCGCCCAGTTGCCTGCTGCTGGACGTGCGCATGCCCGGCATGAGCGGCCTGGCGCTGTTCGACCGCCTGGTGGAGCTGGGCCTGACCCGGCTGCTGCCGGTGATCTTCCTGACCGGCCATGCCGACGTGCCCACCGCGGTGGCCTCGGTCAAGCGCGGCGCCTTTGACTTCGTCGAGAAGCCTTTCTCCGACAACGCCCTGGTCGACCGCGTGGAGCAGGCGCTGGCCTTGAGCCTGCAGGCCCTGACCGAGCGCGAGGATGCCCGCGCGCTGGCGCGTGCGCTGGCCGAGCTGACCGAGCGCGAGCGCGAGGTGATGCAGCTGGTGGTGGAAGGCAAGCCGAACAAGCTGATCGCCGATGCGCTGGACATCAGCGTGCGCACGGTGGAAGTGCACCGCGCCCGGCTGTTCGAGAAGATGAATGTGAAGTCGGCCGTGGAGCTGGCCAACCTGCTGCGCCCTGGCGGCGGCTGACGCGCCGCTGCGCCGTGGCGCGGCTCAGTTCTCGTCGAAGCGCGTTGGCTCGAACGAGGTGCCGCTGATCACGTGGCCCTGGCTGGAGGCCTCGACCAGCGCGCGCAGCTTGGCGCGCTCCTGCTTCAGGTCTTCTTCCAGGTCGGCGATCTCGCCGGCGTGCGAGCGCTTGAGCGCCTCGATCGAGCGCAGGTGGCGCTGCTCCTGCCGCTCGACCCGGGCTTCCAGCTCGCGGTTGTCCTCACGCAGCTTTTCCAGCGCGCGGCGCTGCTGCGAATCGGCCAGCGCATCGCGGGCGCGCTGGCTCTCGCGTGCGGCGCGGGCCGGGCCCACCAGCAGCATCACCACCGCGCCGATCACGGCGCCGGTGAGCAGCCAGGCTGCGCCGATCAAGGGGTCCATGCAAGCTCTCCTGCGGTGTCAGTGGCGCTGCGCCGGGCCGGGCAGCAGCTCGGTGCTCGCGAAGGTGGTGGTGGCGGGCTCGTCGGTGCTGTCATGGGGGCCCATGCGGCGCCAACGCTCGACCTCGGCCTCCAGCGCCTTCACATGGTTGGCGTGGGCCTTGTGGATGCCGTCCACCTGCTCCACCAACAGCGCCATCAGGTGGCGCAGCTCGGTGGAGTGCTGCTGGCGCAGCGTTTCGACGCGCTCGTCGTAATCGGCCTTGGCCTCGGCCAATGCTTCATCCTGGGTGCGCAGCAGCTTGGCATGCTGGGCGGCACTGGCCTTGAGCTGCGCGGCCAGGTCCAGGTTGCTCTGGCGCAGGTGTTCCAGCAGGCGCTGCTGCGGGGATTCGGCCGGGCTGCCAAAGCGGCTGGCGCCTGGCAGCACCGAGGTGGGCAGCTCGCTGGCGGGTTTGCTCAGGCGGCTGTCGCTGGCGGGCGGGCTGGCCGGGCGCTGCGGCCGCCGCTGGGCCTTGGTGCGCCGCAGGTGCCACGCGCCCAGGCCCAGACCCAGCCCCAGGCCGCCGAAGGCGCCGAGCACCTGCCAGGCCCAACTGGGAATGTCCGCCCACTGCACGCGAGTCCTCCACGCGCCGCGAGTCCCGGCGCTTCCATGCCTGATTGTGCGGGCAAACGCGCACCGCCACCACCCGCGGCCGGCCGGCAGCTGTGCCAGACCGTGACCGCCGCGTGCCGCTTGCGACAGGGCCGGGCACTCCGTCACGCCCGCCAGGCCCGCTCGGCGCTTCATCCAGGGGGCTTCTCCAGGAGGTGGCCAAAGCGCACACTGCCCCATCCCTTCGCCATCCCGCCCATCGCATCCGGCCCGCCCACCCTCCCGGCGGGCCGTTCGTCCGTCCACCGGTCGAGGAGGGCGACCCCTCTTGTCGAAGGAAGTGCCATGTCCACACCCACCACCCGCGCCATGATGGTCCTGCTGGCCAGCCTGGCGGCGGCTCCGGCCTGCCGGGCCGACGCGAGCGCACCGCCCCCCTGCCTGATCAGCGGCACGCCCTTCCAGGCCGCCTATGCGCAGCAGCTGAGCTTTGGCAGTGACATCGAGACCTACGACCTCGAGACCCACTCGTACCGTTTCATCCCGCGCATCAACATGACGGTGTGCAGCGTCGGCTACACCAGCCCCGCCACGCCGCCGGGCCGCTACCGCTTCCAGATCCGCGACATCAACTGCAGCCCGGGGGTGCTGCTGAGCGTGGTCTTCAACCCCGCCTCGCTGGCCTTCCCGCCGCTGGGCATTCCCAACACCACCCACCAGCTGGTCACGCCCACGCCGCTGAGCGCCGGCTGCACCTACGAGATCCGGCGCACCGCGCTGAACTACAGCGTGACCAACCAGCTGATCGGCCGGGTGCTGACCGGCCAGGCGCCCTTCCTCAGCGGGCCCAACAGCATCAACGCCCCGCTGATGACCATCGTCAGCAGCAAGCTCTTCGGCGGCGGCGGGCCGGTCAAGGATCAGGTGCTGCCGCACATCGACTTCGGCACCTACTGAGGCCGGCGCGGCCGGGGCGCGGCACGGCCGCGCCTCCTAGAATCGCACCGATGCCCGATCCCGCCGCACCCGCCCAGGCCCACCCCTCCGCCCCGGCGACCCTGACGGCCCAGGAAAGGCTGCAGGCCGCCTGGCGCCTGCTGGCGGTGGCGGTGCTGGGCTTTGCCTCCGGCCTGCCGCTGGCCCTGACCGGTCAGGCGCTGCAGGCCTGGCTGAGCCAGTCGGGGGTGGACATCGCCACCATCGGCTTTCTCAGCCTGGTGGGCCTGCCCTACACCTTCAAGTTCCTGTGGGCGCCGCTGATGGACCGCTTCGATCCGCCCTGGCTGGGGCGGCGCCGCGGCTGGCTGGTGCTGACGCAGCTGCTGCTGGCGGCCGGCCTGTGGGCGATGTCGGTGACGCCGCCGCAGGGCGCGCTGCAGACGCTGGCGCTGCTGGCGGTGGCGGTGGCCTTTCTGTCGGCGTCACAGGATGTGGCGGTGGGCGGCTACCAGACCGATCTGCTGGCGGCGCGCGAGCGCGGCATGGGCGCGTCGCTGAACGTCATGGGCTACCGGCTGGCGATGATCGTCTCGGGCGGCATCGCGCTGATCTGGACCGACGCGCTGCAGGGCGGCGGCTGGACCTGGCCCGAGGTCTACCGCCTGATGGCCGCCATCCTGGCCGGCGCAGCGGTGTTCAGCGCGGTGGCGCTGCCCCGGCTGAAGGCCCCGCCGCCGCTGGCCCAGCCGGGCGGTCACGACCTGAAAGGCTTCCTGGCCGTGCTGGCCGCGGCCGCGATGGGCTACTTGCTGACCGACCGCCTGCTGGTGCCCGCGGCGCATGCGCTGCTGGCGCCGCTGTGGCAGGGCAGCACGCTGCCCGCCGGGCTGCAACAGCGCTGGGGCGATCTGCTGGCGTTGCTGGCCGGCATCGCGCTGACCGTGCCGCTGGGCGTGGCGGCGGCGCGTTGGGCCCGCTTCGAGACCCTGCGCGCCGGCCTGGCCAGCTACTTCGCCCAGTCCGGCGCGGTGGCCTTCCTGGTGTTCATCGTGCTGTACAAGCTGGGCGATGCCTTCGCCGGCGCGCTGATGACGCCCTTCCTGCTCAAGAGCATGGCCTTCGCCGCGGCCGAGGTGGGCCTGGTCAACAAGGTGCTGGGCCTGTGGCTGACCATCCTGGGCGCGCTGGCCGGCGGCGCGCTGATGCTGAAGCTGGGCCTGTGGCGCGCGCTGATGCTGTTCGGCGTGCTGCAGGCCGCCAGCAACCTGGGCTTCTGGTGGCTGGCCACGCATGGGCAGGGCGCGCTGGGCGCGGTGCCGGTGCCGGCCTTCGACTGGGGCTTCGTCAAGCTGGCGCAGGACAGCCGCATGGACGGGGGATTGATTCTGGTGGTGGCGCTGGAAAACCTGACCGGCGGCATGGGCACGGCCGCCTTCGTGGCCTTCCTGATGAGCCTGACCAGCCAGCGCTTTTCGGCCACCCAGTTCGCGCTGCTGTCGGCGCTGGCCTCGGTGGGCCGGGTCTGGGTGGGGCCGATGGCCGGTGTGGTGGCCGAATCCATCGGCTGGCCCGACTTCTTCGTGCTGTCCACCTTGCTGGCGCTGCCCGCGTTGGGCATGCTGTGGTGGCTGCGGCCGCAGATCCAGGTGCTGGAAGCCGATCCGACCGCCGCCGCCATGGACGACTGAGTGACCGCTGAGTGACGACCGAGGGAGCCCGATGAACGACCGCGTGGATGATCTGCTGGTGACCGACGCCACCATCGCCTTGCCGCCGATGGCGCACGCCCGGGGCTGCGGCTGCGCGCTGCACCGACGCCGCCGCGTCTTCGGCGGCCTGGCCGGCGCCGCCGCGCTGGGCACGCCGCTGGGCGCGCTGGCCCAGGACGGCGTGCGCAGCGAAGTGGGCAAGACCAGCGGCTTCACCAAGCTGGTGTCGGCCGAGCAGGTGGAACAGGCCGCCACCGAACAGTACGGCCAGATGAAGCGCCAGGCCGCCGCCAAGAATGCGCTGGCCCCCGACAACCACCCGCAGGTCATCCGCCTGCGCGCGATCGCCAACCGCATCATCCCCTTCACCAACCCCTGGAACCCCCGCGCCGCCCAGTGGCGCTGGGAGGTCAACCTGATCGGCTCCAAAGACCTCAACGCCTTCTGCATGCCCGGCGGCAAGATCGCCTACTACTTCGGCATCCTGCAGCGCCTGCAACTGAGCGACGACGAAGTGGCCATGATCATGGGCCACGAGGTGGCCCACGCACTGCGCGAACACGCCCGCGAACGCATGGGCAAGACCGCAGCCACCCGCGTGGGCGCCGGCCTGCTGAGTTCGCTGCTGGGCCTGGGCAACCTGGGCGACGCCGCGCTGAACATCGGCGGCCAGCTGCTGACCCTGAAATTCAGCCGCCAGGACGAAAGCGAAGCCGACCTGGTCGGCCTGGACCTGGCCGCCCGCGCCGGCTACGACCCCCGCGCCGGCATCAGCCTGTGGCAGAAGATGCTCAAGGCCAGCGAAGGCGCCCCGCCCGAATTCATGTCCACCCACCCGGCGGGGCCGACGCGGATCAAGGACATCGAGGGGACGTTGCCGAAGGTGATGCCGCTGTACACGGCGGCGGGGAAGCCGGGGCAGAGGTTTGGGCCGCCGGCTGTCAGCGCATCCAGCTGATCAAAGTTGGCACATTCGCCAATTCTATTTGGCTGACTCAGAGCGCGTTCCTGCGGATGCCTGTACTTGCGTCTGTCACCAGTGATGTCTGCCGTAGACAAAGCCCATCTAACCGACGCTGAAATGGGCGGATGTCAATTGCTTGACTGCAAGCCATGCCGCGCCTCTCCAAGGCATATCGGTCCTGTAATGATCTGGAGGAACCTCAGGCGTGGTTTGGCTAGGTCGTAAGAAGATCTTGGACCGACCCCATGCGCAGCCTGATATCCCAAGAACGTAGTAGAAACAAGATGCGCATCCAAGCTTGATCTGTGCTAGCTTTACAAAGGACCGCAAATCCTTTGCCCCCAAACTAAAAAGCATGGCCTATGGCACTGACCCGGCGAAAGCTCCTGACCGTCGCAGTGAGTGGAGGGATCACCATAGCGATAGGCTACAAGTTCCTCTCAACCAAGCCGGTCAGGTTGTCGCTCGATAATTTCATCGGGGAAAAGCGCGAAGAACAGTTTATCGAGCTCTTCAGAAAGCTCCGACTAGAAAAGCCAGAGTCAACTCGCGGTCTATTGGTTCAGGCCGCTCGGCACGGGCGCCTTCACAAGGCGATGCTAGAAGGCAAAATACCATACGACCCAAAGACGCCAGCGTATAGATATATAAGACAAAAATACAGCGCGGCATCGGATGTGAAGCAAGTTGATAGCGTCTTATCCGTTTTCGCCTGCGCCACATGCTTGCACAACCAACAAGACTTCCTGTTCTGGCATCGCGCGTATTTATACCACTTTGAAAAGATCGCACAATTGCTGCTGCGAGATGACTCCTTTGCTATCCCATATTGGCATTGGGATTCGAAAGAAATATTCTCGGAGCCACGACTCTTTTCAAACCCGCTAGCAAAATGTGATACCAATCCGCTGTGTAGCGCATCTCGTGATTTCCGATCATCCAAGATCCAGCCTTGGCAACTGCGAGACCTAGTAATGTCAGCCCTGGGTGCCAATTACTTCTTGGCGTCTGAAAAGGGGGACGGCTTTGGGCAGCCCATAAGGCAGCTCAGCAATAAGCTGATTGTCTCGAGTGAGCCGAGCAAGATAAATATTGAGCACGGCGCGCATGATCTCGTTCACAATAATTCTGGCGGATGGCTGAAATCTTATCAATCATCAGCCTTTGATCCCTTGTTCTGGGTGCATCACTGTAACGTTGATCGCATTTTTTCGAAATGGCTCGCCAGTGAGGGAAAGGAGTGGTCTCCAAAGGACCAAGTGTGGGACGCCAAGGAGTGGCTGAACACAGCGGTGGCTCCGTTCTACTCCAATAATGACGACCTAGTGACGATGACAAGGAGTGAATTGTTAGATATTGGATTGACTAGCTATCGTTACGACGATCCAAGTTTTGAAAATAGATTATCAGGGACCCTATCGAGATATCAATCCTCAAATGAGAAATGGGCGGAGTCTTCACCTCGGAAGCGTCCATATCAGCCAAATAGAGACGGGCACAATTACATGGCCCTGCTGAATGGGGCGGGCGGCAAAGTCACTGGGCCGGGCATTGGCGTTTTTCCCCTCAGGCATTCAGCAGATACCATCATCTTGGATGACTTTGCTGACCACGTGGCAGTTCACCTAGCTCGCACACGCGAATGTCCCGCTATGTTGATTCTTGCTGGGTGGCGAATGACTGGATCCTACGAGAGTATCCGCGTGTTTCTTGGCGAGAGCGATCCAGTTGGTGATGCGGGAATTGATCTAGGCGAGATTGGGCTTTTCCAGTTGCCATCTGACGCCGAACTCAACCAAGATGCGGCAGACCTAGTGATTTCTATCTCCGTACGGCAGCTAGTTGCCACGCAGAAAATCCTTAACCCAGTGATTCGCCTCGTCTCAAGGAGTCAAGGTGATACCGCCAATTTGATGCCAAGTCTCAGCTTCGAGAAGGCGTTGATATTGGCATCTCAAGAGCCGTCCAAGTAACCTTCGGAGAGACTAATATGTCAAGCTGCTACGTTGTCGTATTCTCAAAGTCCATTGAAGAGCACCGGAATTTTGGAAGCAAAGTTGATCGGACTAGCGAAGATGATAGTAAGCCGACTATGGTTGGCTGCACTACTACGGGCTATGGGACCAACAGCCTCCCTGCATTGCTTGCAGCTCTTGGCAAGAATATAAGCAACTTGGCAAGATCTAATGCTCTCTCTGGTCGCAATCAGTCTGAGTCCAGCAGTGAAGGGATTATTGAGCTTGATAAGTATCCCAGAGATGTGGATATAACTGTCTGCCTCAAAGCCGGCTGGCAGGGCTTTGTTCTGACATTCGCGTCGATGGAATATGCAGAGGCCTGGATGAACGAAGCAACGAGAGACAGCAGCGGAGAAACAATTTGGTTCGCTATCCCTATGACTAGTTAAGGGGTATATGAAGTTGCTTGTGGCAGCAAGGTTAACGGGGGCCGTGGTGGTCGCCATCTGGCTTGTTGCCTACTTTACACAATATCATCGGAAAGAAAAGGTAGAGATATCGAGCGAATCACCAACACATATTCTTCTGCTGGAGGAGCAGCATGGGTGGCTTGACGCCCTAAGGGTACGCTTAGCGGCATGCCAAGAGAGAAGTCGGTTTGCATGCGAAATTAGAATTACAGACTTGCACCATGGTCAGTTCAGCAATTCCATAAAGGCTGTTGGGGAGTGGTTGAGCGAGGCGGAGAGGAGGTCCCCGACAGTTGTTGGAGTTACCGGTGAGCTAGCGGCTGAACTTCGAGACTATTATCCGGCAATAGGAGTTCTATTTGATTCTTATCATGACCCGAGAAGATCATGCCTTGTGACGTCACTGGAGAATCCTGGCAATAAGGCCTCAGGAATATATGGCATTCCTGAGGTCGGTGACAGGATGATCGAGTTAATTGTCCGGGCTTATCCAGACACAAAAAGGGTGGTCGTACTAGTTGATGACGATCGATTAGGGCAAATGGACTGCTTGATGAGTATAGAAGACCGGCGGGGCTGGAGGTCGGGCCGCTGTTTAGGCAAGAGAAACATTGATATAGCAGAAGCCGCACAATTCATAGAAACAACGAGCATTGCTCGCGCTGCCCAGCGTTTAGCAGTCACGCTGAATTTCTGGCAGTTTTGTCGGAAGGATAGAATAGCAATTCCTAGTGCGGGTCTATTGCCCTTCGGTACGGCCTTTGTTATTCCAATTAGAGAGTCGTTCTACCTGCGACGAGGTGACTTGACCAATGCGATTGGAGCGGCGGGCGTGCCCGCTATCTATCAAGGGCGCGTGTTTGTGCGATCCGGAGGACTACTAGCTCTGAACCCAAAGATACCTGATGCAGTTGAGGCATTAACTGAAATAACAAGGCAGATTTCATTGGGGAGAGATATATCAAGTATTCCAGTTGAGCAGCCAATGCAGAGCGAGATCGTCCTCAACCGTGAGGCCGCAAGGTCCCTCAAGAAAGCACCGTCATCAAGCTTTCTGCGACTAGTTGACGAGTTCTATGTCCGAAGCCAGAGGTGACCCCAAGGGTCGGGCTGTTGGGCGATTCTGGGTCCGAATGGCCTTGGTCGTTGCCGCCGTATCATCACTGGGTGTGATCGGGTTAGGTGCGCTTCAGGCAAGGCACACGTACCAAATTGCACTTGAGTCGCAAGAAAGGCTCTTGAACTCACAAGTTGAGGATCTCGCTAGTGAGGTTCGTGTCTACTTGGCGTCTATAACCAGACATATGTTGGCCATAGCCACTCTTCCATGGAATGAGCAGGGTTGGCTTACTGCAAATGATCTTGGTCTTGAGCTGGAGCGTTTGCTGTTGATCGTGCCGCAAGCCGCAGCCGTCGAAGTCTGTAGAGGCGACGGGAGTTTGGTGGCCATCCGGGAGCGCAGCCGCGCTGTATCGGACAGAAGCAGAGATCATTGCGACGGGGCAAGCTTCCGCCCAAGGGTCTCAGTGGACCGGAGCGACCCTGACCGGCCAATGGACGTGGTGACGTTGCAAGCCCTCGAGTTCGGACCGAGAGCTACCTTGTCTCTTCGGCTTGATATGCGAGCGGTCAGTGTGCATATGAAGCCGTCGTTGGCTCGAGGAAATGGCGTACAGCAGGTCGTTCTTGGAGGCGATGGTCGAGCCGTCATGCACGCGGACTCGCTCTACCTACTTGGACAAGGCAGTCAATTTGATTCGGGCGAAGGCTGGATCTATGCAAAGCGCAATGTTCCCGAAACTGATTGGGTGGTCGTGGGTCGTCAATCCGACGCAGCGATCAAAGCAGAAACCTTGCGCAGCGTTTGGCCGGTATTGGGTGCACTGGGCCTAAGCTGGTTGGCGGCGCTGGCAATCTCGATATTATTGGCCCGCCGCCTTTCACGGCCGATTAGCGAGATATCACGTGGAGTCGAGGCCTTCGCCGCTGGGCGCCTGGAGGCACGTGTGCAAGTGCAGGACCAGGGCGAAATCGGCCGTCTGGCCGAACAGTTCAACCGCATGGCCGATGTGGTCCAACGCTCGCAGGAAGAGCTGGAAGGGCTGGTAGCTGTACGCACACAGGACCTCGCCCAAGCCAACGACCAGCTCGCCGCCTGGTCCAAGGAACTGGAGCAACGTGTGGCTGACAAGCTGCGCGAAGTAGAACGCCTCTCCGAACTCAAGCGCTTCTTCTCGCCCCGATTGGCCGAGAGCCTGGTGGCCGAGGATCGCGCCCAGCTGCTGCAAAGCCACCGCCGCGAAGCCACCGTGATGTTCGTGGACCTGCGCGGCTTCACCGCTTTTGCCGAAGCCGCGCCGGCCGACCGCGTGATGGCCGTGCTGCGGGAATTTCATGCCGAGGCGGGCCGGCTGATCTTCGAGTTCGAAGGCACGCTGGAGCGCTTCACGGGCGACGGCATGATGGTCTTCTTCAATGACCCCGACCCCATGCCTGACCATGCCGGCCGCGCCGTGGCGCTGGCTTGTCGGCTGCGCGATCGTGCTGCGGCCCTGATGCAGAGCTGGCAGGCCGAGGGCGCTGGGCCCAGTGGCGTGGGCATCGGCCTAAGCCTGGGGCAGGCCACGATCGGCCCGATCGGCTTTGAATCGCGCGTGGACTACGCGGCCATCGGCACCGTCACCAACCGCGCGGCGCGCCTGTGTGCCGAGGCGGCTGCGGGCGAGGTGCTGATCTGCTCGGCGCTCCATGAACGGCTGCAGGGTCGCCTGCATCTGGCAGGCATCCGCCAGGCCCAGCTCAAGGGCTTGCAGGCCCCGGAAACCTGCTACGCCGTGGCCGCCATCGACGCAGCCCCCGCCGATCCCCTGCTCACCAACGCGCCGGCAGAGGCCGGGTGAGCTTCAGCGTCTTGCGTTCCTTGAGCAGGTAGCCGCCGTCACTCAGGCTCTTCATCACGCGGCTCACCATCTCGCGTGAGCAGCCAATGTGGCCGGCAATGGCCTTGTGGGTCAGCGGCTCGCTCACGGTGCGGGTGCCATCGGCTTCGGCCACCGCCATCTCTTCCAGCAGCCGCTTCAGGCGCCCGTACACGTCGTTGAAGGCCAGGGCCTTGGCATTCAAGGTGGCCACCCGCGCGCGGCGGATGACCTTGGCCAGCAGCTCGAACGCGAAGTCCGGATGCTCCGCAATGTGCCGGGTCAGGGTCTCGCGGGTGATGGTCACCAGCACGCAGCGGCCGTCGGTGATCACGCTGGCGGACCGCGGGCCGCCGTCCAGGTTCATCTCGCCGATGTACTCGCCGGGGCCATAGGTGCCATAGGTGATTTCGTGGCCCTGCCCATCCTCAGAAAAGACGCGCAGCTGGCCCTGCAGGATCAGGTAGATCGTGTCGCCCTGATCACCTTCCTGGATCAGCAGCGTGCCAGACCGGTACTGCCGCACCACACCCTTGACGGCCAAGGGCTGCAGCACCTCGGGCAGGTGCTGCAGCTCGGGCGGTATGTCGGGCAGGGCGGCGGCCATGCCCCATGGTAGCGCGGCCTCTAGGCGGTGCAGGCCGCCCGCCGCGCGGGGCTCAGTTGGGCTTGGCGCTCACGGGGATCTTCACTTCGCGTCGGTTGCGCCCCTGGCTGTCGGTCGCCCACAGCGTCAGATCACCGGGCGGGAACTGCGCCGGCACCTCCACGGTGGCCACCACCACGCCACCATCCACCGCCAGAGACAAGGTCGCCTTCAGTGCGCCTCGCTGCGCCCCCAGCAGGCCGGCGCGCGGCAGGCGGCCGTCCGCCAGTGCAATCATCAGGCTGGTGCTGCCGCCGGGCACCACTGCATCTGGCTGATCCGGGGTTATCTCCACCACCCGCGCCAGTCCGCCGCAACCGTCCATGCCCTGGACCGTGCGCATGGCTTGGCGGAACTTCACCAAGGTCAGCATCACCGGCCGACGCGCCTGGTGGATGCGCTCGGTCAGCCACTGCAGTGACGCCGGTCGCCCACCCTGGCGCCACAGCCCCTCCGGTGTGGCGGCCAGGTGATCGCTGATGCGGTGCTTGCAAACGGCCTGGTCGGGTTGATCGCCCGCGTCCAGACACAGCTTGCCGGGCAGCGGCTGCGCGGGCGTGGCAGCAGATGCAGCGGTGGACGGTGCCGGGGCGGACTTGGTGGACTTGCCCGCCACCTCGGACTTGCGCGCACCTGCAGACGATGTCCCAGCCGACGCTGGCGCCGAAGCCGCTGCTGAGGCAGCAGGCGCCGCCGCCTGTCCACCCGTCGTGGTGCCCGACGTGCCTGGTGCAGAAGGTGCGGGCGAGCCATCACCCTCCTGCCCACCGCTGTCCTTGGTTCCCGAGCCGGTTGTTTTCTCCTCGGCCTCGGTGTCCTTGCCCACGGCATTCAGGCTGGCCAGCATGCCGCTCATCTGGGTCGTGGCCATGTTGAACTCGGGCAGCGCCTTCTGGCGCGACTGCAGTTCGGCGTTGCTGGCCCCCACCAGTGCCGCAGTCCGGTAGCGCAGCAGTGCGCCCGACTGGTCGATGGCGTCGGCCAGCACATGGCCCTCACGCAGCGCGGTGCGCGCCAGGTTCAGCGCGCTCTCCAGGCGCTGCACCACCTTGGCGGCGCGCGGCGACATCTGCTTTGCGTCATAGCCGCCTCGCGCCAGCCCCAGCGCCAGGTAGCCCTCGTCGATGCTGGCCTGCAACTCATCCAGACGGGCCTGCAGCGTGGCGCGGTCCTTCACCACCGCGGCCGCGCCGGCAGACCCTGCCGTGGGCGCTGCGGGCCACATCAGCGGCTCACTCTGCAGCGCCAGGCAGGTCAGCGCGCTGTAGCTGCGGGCCTGCACGGATTCCTGGTCGCTGTTGAGGCTGTCGCTGGTGCCCATGTACAGCGTGGACGCGGTAACTGCCAGCCGCGTGGCTCGTAACTGGTCTGCGTTCGTCGGGTCAGGCTTCAGGCCCGTGTACGCGGCCCAGCCGATCAAGCCGAACAACGACTGGGCGCCCAGGTTGCGCCGCACGGCGCTGCTGTCGAGCTGGCGGTATACCTCGGTACGGCGCTCCTCCAGCTCCACCAGCGCGTCGCCCATGCCGCCCGCCAGGCCGGCAAGCTGCGCCCGCGAGCCATTGCTGCAGCCACTCGCGGCATCGGCCGACTGGCAGTTCGGCGCCGCGCCGGGCGCCAGCGGCATGTGGTTGTAGGGGCTCAGTGCGCCGCAACCGGACAACAGGGCCAGGGCGGCCAGCGCCAGCTGCTGACGTCGGACGATGAAATGACGGCCAAGGTGATTCATGACAGTTCCCCCTTCGATCAGGCAACACGCACGTTGAGCAAGGCCACCGCTTCCGCCACGGCCGGGAAGCCACGCAGCGAACTCATCATCGGCGGCAGCATCGCCACCGACTGCACCAGCTCGCGGATGCTGGGCGTGTCGGTCTTGGCGCGAATGCAGGCGATCTGGGTGCGCACGGTGGCGATCTTCACGCCATGGCGGTCGGCGATCTCGGTGGGTGTCAGACCATCGCACAGCTGCCGCAGCACGCGCTCCTCATGGTCCGACAGGCCGTGGGCCCGTGCATAGCCGTGGATGCTCAGCGCGCCGCACACCTGTCGGCGGCCCAGCACCAGCAGTGCGCCGGCGGGGCTGTCTGCACCGGGCGCCAGGCCGCCCAGCGGCACCACCGACACGCTGATGCGCTGCGCGCCCTGGCCGATCGACAGCATCCGGCGCAGCCCCTTGGTCACCGCCGTGTTCACGGCCTCGAACAGCGCGGCCACGTCCTTGGCGTCGCGGGCGCGCAGCTCGCCACCCAGCAGCTGCAGCGGGTGGTCCTCGCCCACCTCGGCCCGGGCGGCGTGGTTGACGTGCAGCACCTGGCGCGCATCGGCCAGCAGCACCAGGCCGTAGTCGATCTCGTCCAGCACCTGCGCCAACAGGCGCGCCATGGTCAGGCTGGCCTGGCGGCGTTCGGGGCCGCTGTAGGGCAGAGGCTGGTGCCAGGCGCCGCTGGCGTGCGGGCGGCGGGCCGGCTCGGGAAACGGGGTGTGGGTGTTCATCGCTGTCCTCCATCCAGGCCCCCGAGATGGGTGGGAGCCATGGGGAGTCAGCGTAGAAATCCGGCCCGGTTTCAGGCGGGCACTCTGACCGCGGCGGTTTGTGATGTATTCACCTTGCCGCGGCGCAGGGCGGATCAGTTGAACCGATCAGGTGCCTTTGACGTAGGGGTTGTAGCGCCGCTCTTCGCCAAACGTGCTCTCGGGCCCGTGCCCCGGGATGAACACCGTGTCATCACCCATCGGCCACAGCCGCTGGGTGATGCTGTCGATCAGCTGCGGGTGGCTGCCACCGGGGAAATCGGTGCGGCCGATCGAGCCGGCGAACAGCACGTCGCCCACGAAGCAGCGCTGGATGTCGGGGCTGTGAAACACCACGTGGCCGGGCGTGTGGCCGGGGCAGTGGCGCACGTTCAGCGTGGACTGGCCCAGGGTGACGCTGTCGCCGTCGTGCAGCCAGCGCGTGGGCGTGAAGGGCTCGGCCTTCGGAAAACCGAACATCTGGCTCTGCTGCGGAAGGCCGTCGATCCAGAACTGATCGCCCTCGTGCGGGCCGATGATCGGCAGGCCCAGTTCGCGCGCCAGCTGGCCGGTGCCACCGGCGTGGTCGATGTGGGCGTGGGTGAGCCACAGCGCTACCAGCTTCACGCCGCGGCGCGCGACCTCGGCCTTCAGCAAGTCAAGGTCGCCGCCTGGGTCGATCAGGGCAGCTTCGTTAGTCTGGTCGCACCAGAGCAGGGAGCAGTTCTGGGCGAAGCCGGTGACGGGGGTGGTGTGGTAGTGGAGCATCTGCCGACAAAAGAGCCAACCGTGGGCGACGTCAGTCGCCAGAAACAGCACTAGCTACGATCGCCGAGTGCGCCATCATTATCGACCCCTAAGGGCAGGCCGACGGCGTCAATCTGCAGGTGTTGTAGCGCTGCTGCTGAGCGATCAGATCGCTTGCCGCCTTCAATGCAGCAGTTTCAGCATTGTCCACGTTGACCTGCGCATTAACTGTGGCGGTAGCAGCGCCCATTGCGGCCGGAACACCAGTCAACTTTCCATAACCCAAAGTTGCAATTCGCCCAGAATCAGAAAGTACAAGCTGAAAGGACTGTTTGCCAAAAAGTGCGGCCTTAGGTATTGGCAGCACGAATGTTCGCGATGTCGGAACGGCTATTTTCGATCCACCTATAGTTCCAGAGCTGTCCTCAACAGAAACCAACAGTGAAACCATTCGTTGCAGTGTCAGCGGGACTTCATCAGCCCCTACGCTACTCTTCAGATTGGCAATTGGCTGCAGCTCTTCGGTCCCAAAAATACCCTTCACACTTGACGATAAATCGATACCCAAGGACTTAAGACCCTCAACAAGTACCTCCTGATCATTAGATGCCTTGGGCACCGCACTTATGGCTTCTGAATTGAGTGAAGCAGTGTGCACAATGGATACCTGTGGTAGCTGGTCTGGTGCAAGAATAGTGCTTTTCCTTATCAGTCCGCAAACTGCAGCTGGCGCGGGTCCCTTCAGCTGCTTCTTGAAGATGTCTCGTTCGAACAAAAGGATGCCAGCCGTCGGTTGGTTAAGAGAAGCGGTTGGGCCTACGTTCTGGCCGGACAGTAGGGATGCTCCCAGCGATATTGCGCCCTTGACAACCAGCTCGCCTTGCCCCGTTGTCGACTGGTTGACTGACTTGAGCCGACCGTCATCCGTGAAGGCAAGGCTAATATCGGAATCAGCAAAAAAACGGTCTAGCTGTTTCAGATCAATTCTGAAATCGTCGCGCGGCTCATCTGCGGAATAGATCGGTACGAACGCTGCATCCCGTTGTATAACGACAATTTGGTCGTCTCGGCTGCAGGTGATTGTATGAACCACGGCGACCGAAGTAGCCCATCTGACTGGGCGGTAGCTCACGGCAACATCAGGCACTGAAGCGCAACCGATCAACAGCAAGTTCGCGAAAAAGGCGAGCGTAAAAAATATGCCACGACGCAAGCTGGATTTGCTCATTGCTAACCTCCGAAGAAAAGAATTGAAAGATCAGGTGCTTGACCGCTAAAGCCCAAGCTTGATAAGCAAACTTCAGAAGATAGATGCTCTTCGGTGTGCTTTGCGACCTCGATTGCTGAGTTTCTAGCGTGAGAGCGAAGCTGGATCCCAGCAAGACTCCCGCTGGCAGTGCGAGCACCACTCTCTTGGCGGACTGCCGATGCGACATCGGGATCAACCAATACGACCAATTCCGGCGCAGAGGACGACATAGAACTCCCTCGGTAGAAGTCCATTCAGACTACGCGAGTCTAGGCGAACAGGTCATCGTGATGAATGATGAGGCCGGGAACCACAGCGGGCTGCCGAGTGGCACAGCATGCCTTGACCAAGCGTCATTTGGCCGCAGCCCCGCCTGGGTCGGACAACTGTACAGGTCCACCAATCGGTGGCTTCGGGCCTGTTGTTGATGTTCTGCTGAGTAGAGATGGCCGATCGAAGGCCAACACCTGAGCAACGCCTACCATGCCCTTGTATCCTGACAGCGTGGCCCTCCTCCCCACCCTCGCCCCCCTGCTGCTGGCCACCCTCGCCACCACAGCCTCAGCCGCCCCCTCCCTCCCCCTCACCCCCTGCCGCCTCAGCAACGTCCCCCAGGAAGCCCGCTGCGGCACGCTGCAGCGTCCCTTGGACCCGGCGCAGCCGCAGGGTCGGCAGATCACGCTGCAGGTGGCCCTGATCCCGGCGCTGGCGCGCAACGCGCGGCAGGATCCGGTGGTGTTCGTGGCGGGCGGGCCGGGGCAGAGTGCGGTGGATCTGGCGGGGCATGCGATGGCGCTGTTTCCGCGGCTGCTGAACCGGAGGCCGTTGCTGCTGGTGGACCAGCGGGGCACCGGGCGCAGTGCGCCGCTGTACTGCGATGACCGCGTGCCGCCCACGCGGCCGCTGGCCGAGCTGGTGGATGCGCGGCGGCTGCCGTCGGAGCTGGCGGCGTGTCGCCAGCGCTTGCAGCAGTTGCCGCATGGCGACCTGCGCCACTACACCACCACGGTCGCCAGCGCCGATCTGGAAGCCGTGCGCCAGGCGCTGGGTCTGGGGCCGCTGAACCTGTTTGGCGGCTCCTATGGCACACGCGCGGCGCTGGACTACCTGCGCCAGTACCCCGGCAGCGTGCGCCGCCTGCTGCTGGACGGCGTGGCCCCGCCGGACATGGTGCTGATGCGCTCCATGCCCACCGACCAGCGCGCCACGCTGGACGCGCTGCTGGCCAGCGCCGAGCCGCAGCGCCCCGGCCTGACCCAGCGCTGGCAGGCGCTGCTGGCCGCGCCCGCGCGCGACTGGCCGGTGCGCCACCCCTTCAGCGGCCGCGATGAAACCCTGCGCGTGGACGGCGCGCTGCTGGCCTCGCTGGTGCGCCCGGCGCTGTACCAGCCCGCGGCGGCCGCCGCGCTGCCCTCGGCGATCGACCGCGCCGCGGCGGGTGACCTGGGCCCGCTGCTGGCGCTGGCCACGCCCGGCCCCAGCCCCAGCGGCCGGCCGGGGCTGGCGCAGGGCCAGCATTTCTCGGTGGTGTGCAGCGAAGACGCGCCACTGCTGGACACCCAGCCCGCCGCCCCCTCGCCCGATCCGGCGGGCACCGAGGCCCTGTACCGCCGCATCTGCGCCGACTGGCCACGCGCCAGCGTGCCGCCCGACTTCTACCGCCTGCCCCTCAGCCCGGTGCCGGTGCTGCTGATGTCCGGCGGCCAGGACCCGGCCACACCGCCGCGCCACGCCCAGCGCGTGCTGCAGGCGCTGGGCCCGAAGGCGGTGCATGCGCTGGTGCCGCAGGCCGGCCACGGCGTGTCCAGCCTGGGCTGCCTGCGCGAGCTGATGCACCGCTTCATCGACGCCGACGACGACACCGCCGCGCTGGCCGCCGCCCGCGAGGGCGCCGATTGCGCGAAGGACGTGCCCCGCCCCACGCCCTGGCGCGCCCTGTCGGAGACCGCGCCATGATCGAGGTGCAGGACCTGCGCAAGCACTTCCCCGCCCCCCAGGGCGCGCCACCGGTGCGTGCGGTGGACGGCGTCAGCTGGCAGGCGGCCGACGCCCGCATCACCGGCCTGCTGGGCCCCAATGGCGCCGGCAAGACCACCACGCTGCGCATGCTGGCCGGCCTGCTGCCGCCCGATGCCGGCACGCTGCACATCGACGGCATCGACGTGGCCGCGCAGCCGCTGCAGGCGCGCGCGCGGCTGGGCGTGCTGTCGGATGCGCGCGGGCTGTACCCGCGCCTGACCGCGCGAGAGAACATCGTCTACTACGGCCGCCTGCAAGGCCTGTCGGCCCAGGCCGCGCAGGCGCGCGCCGAAGCGCTGTCGGACCAGCTGGGCCTGCAGTCGCTGATGGACCGCCGCACCGACGGCTTCAGCCAGGGCGAGCGCATGAAGACCGCGCTGGCCCGCGCGCTGGTGCACGACCCCAGCCACATCATCCTGGACGAGCCCACCAACGGCCTGGACGTGGTGGCCACCCGCGCGCTGCGCGAGGTGCTGCGCCGCCTGCGCGACGAGCAGGGCAAGTGCATCGTCTTCTCCACCCACATCATGCAGGAGGTGGAACGCCTGTGCGACGCGGTGGTGGTGATGGCCCGCGGCCGCACCGTGGCCAGCGGCAGCGTCGATGACCTGCGCGCGCTGAGCGGCCACACCGACCTGGAAGACGCCTTCGTGGCGCTGGCTTACGGAGACCCGCCATGACCCGAGCTTGGCTGGTGTTTCTGAAGGAACTGCGCGACGCCCTGCGCGACCGCCGCACACTGCGCGCCGTGCTGCTCAGCGCGCTGCTGCCCGGCCCGCTGATGCTGGTGCTGCTGTCGGTGCTTGTGAGCGATGTCGAGCGCCAGGCCGAATCGCGCGAACTGGTGGTGGTGGGTCTGGCCCACGCGCCCACGCTGGACAACTACCTGCGCCGCCAGACCTGGACCACCCGCGACGCGCCGGCCGACTACGAAGACGCGCTGCGCCGCAAGCGCCTGGGCGACGCGGTGCTGGTGCTGCCGGCCGATTTCGAGCAGCGTCTGGCCAGCGGCGAGCAGCCGCGCCTGCGCCTGATCTTCGACAGCGCCAACCCGCGCGCCAGCGCCAGCCAGCGCCGCGTGCAGGAGCTGCTGGCCGGCTTTGCGCGCGAACGCGGCACGCTGGCGCTGGTGTCGCGCGGTGTGGCGCCGGGCCTGTTGCAGCCGCTGGCGGTGGACGCCGAGGACCTGGCCGACCCGGCCGCGCGGGCCTCCAACTTCACCAGCATGCTGCCCTTCCTGGTGATGATGGCGATGGTCTCGGGCGCGCTGGCCGCCGCGCTGGACAGCACCGCGGGCGAGCGCGAACGCGGCTCGCTCGAGCCGCTGCTGATGAACCCTACGCCGGGCTGGTCCCTGGTGGCCGGCAAATGGGCCGCGGTGGCGCTGCTGGGCATGTTCATCGCGGTGCTGGCCTGTGGCAGCCTGATGCCCGGGCAGTGGCTGCTGCGCAATGAGCAGCTGTCGGCGATGTTCCGCTTCGGCCCGCCCGAGGTGGCCGCCTTCCTGGCCCTGCTGCTGCCGCTGGCCGGCCTGCTGGCCGCGGTGCTGATGGTGCTGGGCATCCACGGCCGCAGCGTCAAGGAAGCCCAGGCCGGCGCCAGCCTGGTGGTGCTGGCGGTGTCCTTCCTGCCGCTGGTGCCCATGCTCAGCACCCGCGGCGAACAGCCCTGGCAGCTGTGGCTGCCGGTGGTGGCGCAAAGCACACTGATGTCGCGCGTGCTGCGCGGCGAAGCCATGGCCTGGCACGAGGTGGCCGGCCCGGCGCTGGCCTGCGCACTGCTCACCGTGCTGGCGCTGGCGCTGGTGGTGCGGCAGATGGGGCGGGTGGTGGCGCGCTGAGCGCCAGTCGGCTGCCCGACCTGATCGCCAGATCCGCCGCCAGGCCCGCGCGCAGCTCCAATGTCTGGTGTGCGCCGCGGCAGACCGCCGCGGCCCAGGGCCGCAGGCCGGGCACCACGCGCAGCACGCAGCCGCTGCGGTCCAGGAAGACGACGTCCAGCGCATAGGCCATGCCGGCCATGTGCACCGCGGCGCAGGGGCTGAGCCACAGGCCGTCGAGCCGGTCGAGTCGGCGCGTGGCCAGCAGTCCGATCGCCCGCGAACGCCAGCGGTTGGCCAGGCCAACGCGGCAGCCGCTGTCACGGCCGTCGATCCACAGTGCCTGGGCAGGATCCATGCGTCTCAAAGGCCCGCGCTGAGGAACTTCATGACGATCGGAAAGCCCAGCACGATGAACGTGCACGGGAAGATGAACAGGATCAGCGGCCCGAGCATCTTCACCGGGGCCTCCATCGCCAACTTCTCGGCGCGCTGGAAGCGCTCGGTGCGGCGCTGGTCGCTCTGGGCGCGCAGCACCGGACCCAGGCTCGAGCCCATCAGTTCGCCCTGGACCAGCGCACTCACCAGGCTGGAGACCGGCGCGAAATCCATGCGCTCGGCCAGGTCGCGCAGCGCATCGACGCGGGGCTTGCCGGCCCGGATATCGCGCAGCACGCGGTTGATCTCGGACATCAGGGGCCCGGGCTTGCTGCGGTCGACCGCCTTTTGCAGCGCGCCAGTGAGGTTCAGGCCCGCCTCGATGGCCAGCGTGACGATGTCCAGGAAGTAGGGCATGGCCTTGAGCACCGCCAACCGGCGGCGCTGGGTGTGGTCCTTCAGCCAGAGGTCCGGGTAGTACCAGCCCAGCAGACCGCCGCCCAGCAGGGCGGCCAGCGAGCTGCCGTCCAGCAGCCACTGCGCCAGCAGCCCCGCCAGCAGCGCGGACAGCAACTGGCCCCCGATGAATTGCTCTGGTGTCAGCGCGTACTCCTGGCCGGCGCGCCGCAGGCGGGTCAAGATGGTCTGTCGCCGGCCTGGCGTCAGCAGGGTGGCCACGCTGTTGCCGAGGATGTTGATCAGCGGCCACAGGACGCGAAAACCCGGCGGCGGCCTGTCACGGTAGGTGGCGTCGGCGCGGCCGAGCGTGGTGTAGAGGCCCCAGGCCGCAATCAACAGCAAGACCAGCGCGAGACCGCCGAGCACGGAGACCATCAGGGGATGTGTCATACGTCGATCGAGACAATCTTGCGGATGAAGACGCCGCCCAGCAGCAGCAGCACGGCGACGGCTGCCATCACGCCCCAGCCGTACAGGGTGGTGAACAGCGGCAGCATGGCTGGCGGATCCATCAGATACAGGACGCCGGCCAGGAAGATGGGCAGCAGGCCGACGATGAGGCCCTGCAGCTTGCCTTGCGCGGTGAGCGCGCGGATCTTGCCTTCCATCACCGCCTTGGCGCGCAGCGCGGACGACAGCCGCTCCAGCACTTCAGAGAGATTGCCACCCACCTCCTTGGCGATCGTCAGCGCCGAGACGAAGAGGTCCACCTCCTCCATCTTCAGCCGCTGTCCCATGCCGTGCAGTGCGTCCTCCAGCGCCACGCCCAGCCGCTGTTCGCGCAGCAGCAGCGAGAATTCCTGGGACAGCGGCGCAGGGCTCTCGCGCACCAACAGGTCCAGTGCGTTTTGCAGGCTGGCACCGGCCCGCAGCGAGCCGGCCATCATCGTCAGCCCATCGGGCAGCTGCTGCACCAGCCGGGCGGCTCGGCGTTGGCGCATCACCACCCAGGCCAGGCGCGGCAGCCCAGCGCCCAGCAAGCCGGCCAGCAGCGCCAGCACCGGCGCACCGCTCAGCAGCCAGACCAGCAGCGGCAGCAGCATGAACATCAGCAGGTTCAGACGGAACAGGCGGCGCGGGTCAATGAACAGGAACATGTCCTCCAGCGTCACACGGGCGTGTTCGGTGAAGCTGGCCCGCCAAGCGATGTAGGCGCCGCTGATGGCACTCACCAGCAGGAGCACGCTGGCAAAGACCAGCAGGGCGATCACCAGCGCTTCGGTGTTCATGGGCGGCGCATCCGTGCGACTTCTTCGGCGGGCATGCCCGAGAAGAAGATGTCCAGGTTCAGTGGCACGCCGATGCGCCGCAGTTCCTCGTAGAACTCCGGCACGAAGCCGCGCCCGGCGAAGTGACCGCGGGTCTTGCCCTGGTGGTCGATGCCGGACTGCTGGAAGGCGAAGACTTGCTGCAGCTGGATGCGACCGCTTTCGACGCCGGTCACTTCAACGATGCTGGTGATCTTGCGGGTGCCGCAGGCGAAGCGTGTCTGCTGCACGATGATGTCCAGCGCAGAGGCCACTTGCTCGCGGATCGCCGTGACCGGCAGGTCCATGCCCGCCATCAGCACCATCACCTCCAGCCGCGCCAGCATGTCCCGCGGGCTGTTCGCATGGGCGGTGGTCAGCGAGCCGTCGTGACCGGTGTTCATGGCCTGCAGCATGTCCAGGGCCTCGCCGCCGCGGCACTCGCCCACCACCACACGGTCGGGCCGCATGCGCAGCGAGTTCCTCACCAGGTCGCGGATCGACACCGCCCCCTTGCCCTCCAGGTTGGCCGGGCGCGCTTCCATCGACACCAGGTTCGCGTGGTGCAACTGCAGCTCGGCGGCGTCCTCGATCGTGACGATACGTTCGCCGTCGGGGATGAAGTTGGACAGGATGTTCAACAGCGTGGTCTTGCCCGAGCCGGTGCCGCCGGAGATCAGCATGTTCTTGCGCTGCTCCACACACACGCGAAGGAAATCGATCATCGCCGGGCTGGCGGAGCCGAACTTCAGCAGGTCGCCGGCGCCCAGCTTGCGCTGGGAGAACTTGCGGATCGTGATCGAGGGGCCCTTGAGTGCCAGCGGCGAGATCACGGCGTTGACCCGTGAGCCGTCTTTCAGGCGCGCATCGACCATGGGTGAGCTCTCGTCGATCCGGCGCCCGATCGGCGCGACGATGCGCTCGATCACGCCCTGCACCGCGCGATCGCTGGTGAAGTTGACGGCCCATCGCTGCAGTCGGCCGGCGCGCTCAACGAAGACCTCGTCGTGACGATTGACCATGATCTCGGTGACCGAGGCATCGGCCAGCAGCGGCTCCAGCGGACCCAGGCCAATCGCCTCGTCGCGGACCTCCTCCAGCAGGCGCACGCGGTCCACCTGTGGCGGCAGATCAGCCGACATCTGCGCGATGAGCTCGCGGATCATCCGCTCGGTCAGCTCGCGCAGCTCGGCGTCACCCATGCGGTGGGTGTCGACGCGGCGCACATCGAAGGCATCCAGCAGCCGACCATGCAGCGCGCGCCGGAAGCGGTAGAGCTCATCGTCGGCGTCGGCCGTGGCCGCGGGGGCGGACACTGCCTCCCCAACGGCCGGGACCGCCGCGGCCCGCGGCTGTGCGTCGGCGGGGGCGGCCGTGGCCGGCGGGGTCACTGGCGCCCGCTGCAGGCGCACCCTCAACTGGTGTCCGCCGATGCGCAACTGGTCCTGCTCGTCCACCACGGCCGTGCCGTCGACCTTGCGCTCATTGATCAGGGTTCCAAAGGCGGACGCCAGATCGCGGACATAGACGCGATCATTGCTGACGAAAACCTCGGCATGACGGCGGCTCACGCGCCAGCCAGGCAAGGTCACCTCGCAGTCAAGGTCCTTGCCGATGACGCAGCGCGGGGCCTCGACCCGCAGCGGGCCTGTCTGCCCGGGAATGCCGTCAACGATCAGCATGGGTCGTCACCTGCTCATGTCGAAGTTGCCCTCGATGGTGCTGGGCGTGACGCGCGGCCTCACCTTGTCGGCCGCCGCCGCGGCGGCGGCAGCGGCCTTGTCCAGCGCCTCGCGGTTGATCGCCGAGTCTGGTGTGATCACCCGGGGCGTGGCGATCACGAACAGCTCGGTCTGCTCGGTGGTGTTCTCGCGCGAGCGGAAGAGGGTATTGACCACCGGGATGCGCGCCAGGCCGGGGATGCCGTCCATGCCGCGCTCGGCACGCTGGCGCAGCAGGCCCGAGATCACCAGTGGCTCACCCTGGCGCAAGGCCACGCGGGTTTCGGTGCGGTGCGTGGTGAAGGCCACATAGCCGGCGTTCGAGTTGCGCGCGTCGGGTTCGGAGACCTCGACCATCAGCGCCGAGTCGATGTTGCCCTCGCCGTCGGCCACAGGCTTGAACTCGATGCGCACGCCATATTGCTTGTACTCGACGGTGACCGCTCCCAGGCCCTGGGCCACGGGGATCGGGATCTCGCCGCCCGCCAGGAAGCTGGCCTCGCCGCCACTGCGGCAGCTCAGGCGCGGCTCTGCCAGGGCCCAGGCGTCGCCGTTCTGCTCCAGCAGGTGGATGGCCGAGCTGAGCTGCGTGGCGAGGCCGAAGTAGCTGCGTGCCGGCACCACGCTGCTGACCGGTGGCAGGCCGACGTTGTCCGCGGGCCGCCACGGCGTGTTGCTGTAGCCCAGGATGTTGGTGGCGAAGCTGGGGCCCTGGGCGCTGCTGCCCCATTTCACCCCGAGTTGGTCGAGTGCGCGCTTCTTCACCTCGACGACGCGCAGGTCGATCTGCACCATGCGCTCCATTTGCAGCGGGTCGGCATCGGCCGGCCGCTCGGCCACCAGGTTCAGAGCCTGGGGGAAACTGGCCGCCAGCTTGTTCATGCGGATGGCCGTTTCGGCGTCGGGGTATCGCCCCTCCATGACGATGCGGTCTCCCACCTGGCGCGCGGTGACGCCGGGCACCGCGCGGATCAGCTCCTGCAGATCCTCCAGCACCCGCGAGGCACGCACCGCCTCGACCTTGAGCTGGTAGCTGATCTGCCGGCCCGACTTGAGCCAGACATGCATCGTCGTCTCGCCAGCGGCCTCGGCCAGCAACACGATCTCACGGTCGTCCACGACCGTCGCCTTGACCACGGCGCCGTTGCCGATGGCGATGCGGCTGATCGCCGGCAGGCCGATGGTGCCGACCTCGCCCACCACCATGCGGCGGTTCGGCCCCAGCTCGACCTCGGGGGCAGCCACGGGCGGGGGTGTGCGGGCCGGGGCACGCTGGGCGGGCAGGACTCGGGTCTCCATCGGCGTGCCGCGCGCTGTGGACACGGGCGACGTGGTGGCGCCGGCCGGCATGGGTGCCGCTGGCGGCGTGGCCGCAGCCACGGTGGGCACCGCGGCCGTGGCAATGACCGGCCAGGCCAGACACGCGGTCAGACAGGCGGCTGGACGGCAGCACCACCGGGCGCAGGCGGACATCATGGCGCGCAGGAACAACGGAATCTCCCGAGGAAGGTGGGTCGGTTGCAGGGCGTCAACGGATGGCCGTGGCCGCTGGACGGCCGGCCGCCGGTACCGATGGACCCGCTGGCTCCAGCAAGCCCTTGAGCAGCGGTGCCAGCCCGGACACCTTGGCGTCGATCACGTTGGCCAGACCACTGCCCTGTCCACCGACGATGAACTCGACCCGACGGTCACCCACCTGCGCCGGGCGCTGGCTGATCAGTGACGCGCCACTCATCACCGGCGTGTGGTTGGGATCGGTGTCGTCCGGGTTGCGCAGCAGCGCGGTCAGCCGACCGGCGGCGCGGGCCACGATGATGCGATCGGCTTCCTCAGGACTGACCTCCAGGGTGATGGTCGAGTAGGCCGACTCGGAGCCATCGTCCCGCCGATTGACCCGCTGGTCGGTGGCCAGCACCGGCACCTTGGACAGCAGCGGCAGCGTCAATTCGTCGTCGCGCGCGGTCCCCTGCGCAGCAGCTGGCCGGCCGGAATAGATCAGGTCGATGAAGTCGCCGGGCTTGAGCATGCCGGAGATCGAGTTCACCGAGTCGACCTCGACCGTCATCGCCCGCAGCCCCTTCTTCAACGTGGCCGAGAACACGTAACGACCACCGCCTTCGGCGTGCATGGGCAGCAACACTTCGCCACGCTTGATCGGCACGGTCAGCCGCTGGCGCTCGAAGTCACCGAACTGGCCGGGCATCACCGCGCTCTGGTGCACAAACTCCTTGGGCACCTCTCGAACGGCCATCGCGTCGGCCGAGATCGGCTCACCACGGTCCAGGTCACGCTTGGCGACGACCACCCGGACCATCTCGCGCCCGCGGCGGCTCTCTTCCTCGAGCTGCGCCAATCGGCTGTGGATCAGGTGGTTGCTCAGGTAGACAGCCCCGGCGCCCAGCGCGATGGCGACGCCCAGCAGCAGCCAGTGGGTGTTGATCTGGGGTCGGGCAAACCGCATGGTCAGGGCAAGGAGAGGAAGTAGGTGAGGTTGCGGTAGAAGAGCCGGACCATGTCGGCCAGGTGCTGCGCGCCGGTCCGGCCGTCCACCTCGACGATGAACAAGGTCGCCACCAGTGCAGACACGACCACGAGGTACTCGACCATGGACTGCCCGCCATCACCGCGGAGGACTGGGCGTCGGTGTTCAGCGACGTTCGTCATGGCTCAGCGTGTCAGGGCAGCGGTGGCGGGCGCCAGCAGGTTGATCGTGGCGACGCCACGCTGCGCCTGCGGCTGCCAGCTGATCACCACATCAACGCTTTGCGGGGGCCGCTCGAAACTGGCCAGCCAACTGCGGCCGGTTGCGGCGTCGGCAGGGCTTTCGCGGTCGAACGTGGCGCGCCAGCCTTGTCGCTGCCAGTGGTCCCGCCAGCGACGGACCTGCACCTCGAATGGCGCCCGGCTGACCAGGGTCACGCGCTCGCTGCGTACGGGCCCATCGGTGGAGGCCATGCTCTGCGCGATGCGGTGGTCTGAGAAACGGGGCAGCCAGGTCGGTGCCAGATCGCGCCGCAGGCCCTGGACATGGCCCCAACTGATCAGCCCCTCACAGCCTCGGCCTTCGGGATGCTCGCGCACCTGAACGGCCACCTGCAGTCCACCGGCCAGCGTCGACAAGGCCATCCAGCCCCCGGTATCGACCCGACGCGGCGCGCCAACGGACCGGCGCGCCCATTCACGTTCGAAGAAGTCGAACACCTCGCGCGGCGTCAACTCGGAGACGAAGTGCTGCAGCCGGGTCGGCAAGCCATTGACCACGGCGTCGTTGGTGACCCACTCGGCATGGGTTCGCGGCGGCAGCTGGATATCGACCCACTCGACCGGGCTGGCGACCGCTGCGCCCGCCATCACCCAGACCAGCGCGCCCAGGAGCGACTTCATGGCACGCAGGGCCCTGCGGTACCGGCCCCCTCCAGGCGGCTCGCGTAAATCGGGTCAGGCTTGATGCAGCCCAGCACGGGTCCTTCGGGTTCGAACAGCGAGACGGCCCGTTCCACAAAGTCGCTCAACATGCCGGGCATGTGGGTCAGCGGAACAATGACCGCCGCCGCGTCACGGGTGGCTTTCGAGCCGCTGCTGCCCAGCGCGTTCGCGCCTGCGGCCGTGGCGGCGGCCAGCGTGAGGCGATCGGTCTTCAGGCTCTCGGCCAGCGGCAGCCGGTTGATCAGCGAAACCTCCACCCGAGCGACGGTGCCCGCGGGGTAGTGCTTTCCGGCTGACCAGGCCATGGCCTTGGCCTCGGCCAGCGGTCCCTTGCTGCCCATCGCGACCCCGCTGAAGACCACGCTCACGTCCTCGGGCTTCTCCAGCAGTGGCTGGCCGGACAGGTCCAGCCACAACGAGGTCTGCCCCTTGGCGCCCTGGATCGACGCGACGCTGTCGTCAGAGCGCAGCCTGCCGCCATGCAGATGGCTCCCGTGCAGGAAGAAGCGGGCCCGCATCTGGTCCTGGATCCGGTCCTCGGACAGGCCAGGATGCATGGCCTTCTGCATGGCCGCGTAGCGGCTGGCCTGTGTGGCTGTCTGGTTCAGGTCACCATAGCGGCCCAGGTAGCTGATGCCCAGAAACAGCGGCAGCATCACCGCCAGGCCGATCAGGAATTCCGCCATCGACTGGCCATGCTGGTGCAATCGCAGCGCGGTCATCGGGCGGCTCCCAGCGCTTGCTTGTGCGGCTGGCGCAGGAAGGCCTCGACGCCCTCGCGGGAGAAACGGGTGGGTGGAATCGGGGTGCCGTCGCTGAACTCGGCGAGCTTCATCTCAGCAGCCATAGGAATGATGGCGCCGACGTCGCCGCCGCGGTCATTTCTGTTGTCCAGGCGCATGCGCACGACGACCCGCTTGGTGCCGCTGGGATGGGCCACATGCGAGCGGCGCGCGTAGAGGCAGGTGTCAGTGCCGCTGCGTTTTCCCAGGGGCATCTTGAGCTCTCGGGCGACGATGTCTGCTGTCCAGATGCATTGAACGCCCAGTCCGGCATCGTCGACGGGCAGGCCGCTGAGGTCGGTCTCGCGCTTGGTCTGCCGCCGGGCACAGCCGACAGGATCATCGAACACCATGGCCTGAGCAGTCTCATTGCCGTTGTAGAGAGGCGTGCCTTTGTGTCCTCGAAGTGCTCGTCGACATCCATCGATGACGTTGACCTGAAAACTGCGCAGGATGATCGGCTGGCAGTTGGAAGGATCGACTACAAAGGCCGCGTTGGTCGTGTACATCGCCCACCGTTCGCCGTCGAAGAGTTCTTCGTTCTGCTCCTGGGGCGCTTGCTCCAACTGGGCCGCTGACAAGAGGGGCACAGGGGCGGCGGGCAGTCCTTTGCTGGTCCAGCATGCGTGGGACAGAAGTTCCAGATGCTCCTGGATCGTTGCCGGGTGTGCGTAGCCGCGCAACACCACCCGCAGGGGCCCACCGTCGGCGACGGCTGACCCATTGAACAACATCCACAGCAGCAGCAGCCCAAGCGTTCGGCAGCGATCTTGACCGCGCACAGCGCAGCGCATCTTCATTGCCCTCCAGGTGTGTACAGCGCGGCGTCCGGCGCCAGTCCCATGGCCATCAGAAGGGCCGTCTTTTCGCTCTGGCTGGTGTCTGCCAGCCGAGCTTGCCAGTAGGGGCTGAACAAGGAACCGTGCTCCTTGGCGCTGTCTGGGCGCCACAGTGAGCGGGCCGTGAAGTCGTTGGGCAGGCCGCGGCGCGGGCGCTCAAAGAAGACCCGCGCCTTGCCAATTGCGCTCAGCCGGTGGCCAGCCAGGCGCTCGGGCATCTCCGAGGAGCCAGCCACCGAGCCCGTTGGTGCACCCATTCGCAGCGCATCACTGGTCAGGGTGTTCGACGCAGGGCGGCTCACCACCACCACGAAGTCCAGACCCAGGCGACTGCGCTGGGACAGGGACTTGTCTCTGATGTCGTAGACATGGGGCACTCCGGTCCACTCCGCGTGCCTGCTCGCGTCTTCGTAGGCCAACATCTGTGCGCTGCGCCGAGGTGACCAGCTATCGCCACGACCACCAACGTAGTCCGCGTTGGAGCGACCCCACCCGATCGGTGTGTACAGCTTGCAGGGCCGCGGCGGCTTGCCGCACAGACCCTTGACCCACAGCTCCAAGGTGTCCTGGGACTCCCAACGCTCATAGCTCTTGAGGCGGGAGCCACCGTCTTTCTCGAGGCCGAACAGCAGGGCGTCGAAGTTCAGCCAACCCGCGCCGGGTCGAGACGCTGAGAAGCCATCGCGCGAGGCCAGTAGGACCTGGGCGGCATCACGCCGGTCGTCCCCGGTTGTGCCGTACTGCCGAGTGAAGCTCAGCCACTCCCGCGCGTTGGCGGTCAGGGTCAGCGCCAAGACCGCCGGGCGACGATCGAGTTGCACCCCAGCATCGATGTGCTGCCCATACTGGGCACGGTTGGCCTCCGCTACGGTCACTGCGGCATCCTGCGCCAGCAGGCTTCCCGTGGTCCTAACCGCCAGGTGACTGCCTTTGAACAGCTTCTTCTCGCCTTCCAATGCGGTGACGACCTTGCCGATCGACTGACCCAGGCGCACATGCCCTTCGTCGGCGGCGGCCGCCAACTCGTGCAACAGCCGGGCCGCGATCGCCACTTGAGGTACGACCGCGCCCAGCACGTCCATCACGTCGCCAATGTGTTCTGCCGTGTTTGAGAAGTACTGGGTCCAGCTCTCCAGGCTGAGCATCTGCACCAGGAATGCCTCGTTGGCCATCATGGCGCGGTTGTTGTAGGCCATCAGGTTGAGCAGCCGCGCTTCCACCGTGGCGCCGGCCAGCGCGGCGGCATCGGCCGCGTTCACCGTCCGCTCCTTCGCCACGGTGAGTTGCGAGACGTTGAACACGCCGTACATCACGGCAGCTGCCACCGACAGCGTGCCCAGAAGCCAGATCAAGGCCTGGCCGCGCTGCTGCCGGCGCGGCTGCAGTGGGTGTGCGCAGAATGCGCCGACCCATGGGGGCCTCCTGCGCATGGTCTCTCCCTCCTGTTTTGGGTGCTGGCCTTCAGAGGCTCAGTGCACTGGCCTGAGCTGACCGCTTGATCGAGACAAGTTGTCGAGTCCTCATGGCGCCTTCACCAATTCGACGCGTCGGTTCTGGGCTCGACCAGCCTCGGCCCGGTTGTCGGCGATCGGCTGCTCTTGTCCCCAACCCTTGGCGGACAAGCGGTTGGCCGCAACACCCTGCGCCTGCAAAGCCTTGCTCACTGCCTCTGCGCGGGCCTGAGACAGCCGCTTGTTGTCGGCGGCCTGGCCCACGTTGTCGGTGTGGCCCTCGATCGACAGGCGCAACGACGGCGTCTGCTTGAGCCACTGCACGATGGTTTGCAGGGTCTGCGCAGCGTCTGGTGGCACCTCTGCGCTTCCAGTGGCGAAATTCAAACGAATCGTGGCAAACCCCTGGTCAGCCATCTCCTGGGCGAGCTTCCCAACCGTGACCTGCTGGACCATCGGGCTGGGTTCGATGAATGTCAGTGAATACCGCCGCGAGCCGTTGATTCGCAGCAGGACGTAGGTGGGCTCAGCCACGGACTTGCTAGGAATCTGGAAAATGTGGTGCCCTCCTTGAACATCCCGGCTAGTAGGCCCAAAGTTCGAGTTGAGTTGCACGCCGCCGAGTGACTTGGCCGCACTAAGATAATTTCTGTAGATGAACGCTGGGGAAGTGGTCTCTTTGTCATCGTTGTAGTCAATGAAAGTAACCTTACCCTCGGCTTGAAATGCCTGAGAATTCTTGCCGATCTGGCCTGCGATGCTGAAGTCTTCGATTTTCACGACATCGAATCTCGGACCCGTCTTTGAGTGGACCTCAAACCCCGGAATGCGAGAAAGCAGCGGGTGGTCACTGGGTTCAGGTGAAGCCGCCGCGTGGGCGGTGGAAGCAGCGAATGCGGCCCAGAGCAGCCACAGAAGCAGACGGAACATGCGCATACATTCAGACTTCAGGAGTACGACGCAGGCGAGATGCCCGGCAGCCCAGATGACGAGTGAATCCAGACATGCATCACCAGCGTCAAGTAGATGAGAAGGGTTCGGACCTTGAGTTCTTACTTTTCGCCCGTCGAATCGGCAAAGCTCGACAACCCACGTGGGGTATTGGCGTCGGACTTGGCTGCCTCCTCAGCATCCCGCGCGGCCTTAATCGCATTCTTGGCGTGCCCATCCTCTCCAGCCAAACCCGCCGCCAGACCCGCCGTTTGGTTGCGGATTGTTTTGCCGAAGAGGTTGTAGACGCCGATCGATGCGATCGCGATCAGCGCCACGATGATGATGTACTCGGTCATCCCCTGGCCGTGATGACGGCCCTTCATGCTGTGTGCGGACATATTCGCTCCCTGAGGTTGATTGAGTCGAAGGTCGACGCCGATGTATCGCTGGAATGGGTATGACACGCGGCTGTCGATGGCCACCAGACTACTTCAAGACCTGCTGATGTCATCCCCCCCTCATGGGTGATGGCCGGCCGAATGCCGACGGATTAATTTCCCTGGGTCGCGGCGCCCGAAACCCCCTCGGCGCTGATTGTCAAAACCCTTGGATCGCCACGTCGCGCCATCAAAGTGCCCAGCACTCCACAGGTCAAACCCGCTTGGACCGGCGCGGTGTCCGGCGCCCTGATCGGCCTGTCGCTGGCAGGACCGGCGTGGTCGGTTCTGGCCTGGCCCGCCTTGTTGCTGTGGGCGATGGGCATCCATGGGTGCCAGGATCGTCGCCAGGAGGTCGCCTGCCTCGCATGCGGTGTCTGGGCCTGGTCCGGTGTCGGCACGGTCTGGGTGGCCACCGCGGTGCAGGACGCCTCGGACGCGCGGCTGCTCTGGCAGTGGCTGGCGATGCTGGTGTCCGTGTGTCACCACTCGGTCTGCGTGATGCTGCCCTGGATGCTGGTGCGCTGGTCCAAGGCGCGGGACACCACAGCGCGCCAGCGCCTGGCAGCGTGGGCCATCGCCCTGGCGTCGGGTGAGGCTTGGCGCCAATGGGGCTGGGCGGGGCACGGCTACGCGTCGCTGGCGGACCCCCTGTCGGCGATGCCTGGCGCAGCGCTGCCGCTGAGCCTGGTGGGCGGGCTGGGGTGGTCGGCCATCGGTTGCGGTGCTGCCGCGGTGGCAGCCAGGGCGCTGCTGTCGCCTGACCACCGTGGACCTCGGCGCATGGCCGCGGTGGCCGCTGTGTTGCTGCCGATGCTCCTCACGGTCCCGTTGCGACCCCCGCCCACCGAGACCCGCGCACACACCGACGGGTGGCGGGTGGTGGCCCTGGCCACCCACATCGACCATGGTCAGGCGTCCAGCCGACCAGGGCGAGATCGCCAGCTCGCGGCACTGGATCAGGCCATGCAACTGGCCGGCGCCGGCCAGGCGGTGGTCACCCCAGAGAGCTTCTTTGCTGAGCCACCCCCTCAGAGGGCGGAAGGGGTCTGGGCCGACCTGCTGCAGCAGGTGGACACCCGTGGCGTCACGCTGCTGCTGGGCATGCCGCACGCGCTGCACGACGCGACCGGCCTCCGCATGGTCAACACGGCGCTTCAGCTCGCCCCAGGCCGAGCGTCGATGTATGGCAAGCGTCGACTGGTTCCCGGCGGCGAGTATCTGCCCTGGCCGTCGCTGATGGGCTGGATCGATGGGCAGGCCTTCGGCCGCACGCTCGAGGGGCCCAGTCCCGCCCCCGAGGAATTGGTGGAGTCGCTGCTGGTGGCGGGACACGCCACGGGCGTGTTGATCTGCCACGAGATGTCCTTCGCTCTGGAAGCCGCCGAGCGGGCAGCCAACACCGAATGGCTGGTCGTGCTGTCCGAGGACGGCTGGATCGACCACCCGATGTATCGCCAGCAGATGGTTGCGCTGGCCCGGCTGCGCGCCATGGAGACCGGTTTGCCCGTGCTGCGGGTGGCCAACAGCGGGCCGACGCTGCTCGCCCTGCCCGACGGGCAGGTGCAGCGCATGCTGCCGCTGCGCGGCGCACGCATCCAGCCCTGGCCCGTGGGGGTCCCCGCCGGCAGCACCGCCTCGTTCTATGCGCGCAGTGCCGCCCCGCAGTGGTGGCTGCTGGCGCTGCTTCCGCTGGCGCGGGCCCTGCCTGCGGCCTTCGGGCACCGGGCCGCATGGCGGCGGGGAGCCCCAGCATGAAGCCCGCATGGGCCCAGCGCCTTCAGCAAGGCGCGTCGTTGGTCGAGTTCGTGATCGTCTTTCCGTTCGCTGTGCTGTTCATGCTCGGCCTGATCCAGGTGGGCTTCGTCTTCATGGCCAAGACCACGCTGAACCACGCCACCTTCATGGCGGCGCGGGTGGGGGCGACGCACAACGCCAGCCGCAGCGCCATGAACGAGGCGCTGGCGCGCGGGCTCAGCCCGTTCTACCAGGATGGCTCCCACCGCAATGACCACACCCGTTTGGCGCTGGCGCTGGCCCAGGCCAAGGTGGACAGCCTGCTCTTCAGCGACCTGACCGTGCTGTCGCCCTCGCCCGAGGCTTTCGCCGATTTCGGTGTGCGTGATCCCGTCAAAGGGGTCACCTACATCCCGAACGACAACCTCGCGTTCCGCAGCCAAGCCGTGCAGCCCAAGTCCAAGATGAACCTGCGCGACGCCAACCTGCTGAAGATCAAGGTCGTCTACGGCTACGAGATGAAGGTCCCCTTGATGGCCGGCGTGGTCCGTCGCGTGATGTGCGGCGGAGACGCGGGCGTCGACGCCTGGGGTGACGTCAGCATCACCGAGTCCACCTTCGGCCTGTCCCACCCTGTGCTGTGCGCCCGCTACTACCAACGCGGCCGACTGCCCATCGAGGCCTATGCCCTGGTCGAGATGCAGTCGCCGGCCTACCAACCCTGAAGTCTTCGCAAGGATCGCTCCGTGTCCACATCCATCCCACGTTCTTCCCGGCGCGGCCTGGTGGCCTTGCCGCTGGCGATCGCCCTGGCCGGCTGCGGCGGTGGCGGCAACGAACTGGGTCCGGCCGAGGCCGTCTGGGCGTCGCCCGATGCGGTCAAGGTCGGCGCCAAGGGCAGCTGCTTCGTGGGGATCGGCCCAACCGTCCATGTCTATGGCGGCAAGCCGCCCTATGTGCTGAAGAATGCTGCGCCCTTGGCCATGTCGCTCGATCGTGCACGCGTCAACATGCCGGGGGAGGGCTTCACGCTGACCTTCAACGGCGTGTGTCTGACGGACATGCCCATCACGATCGAGGATGCCGAAGGCCGGTTGCTGGCCGTGCCGATCAGCAACGCGCCGATATGACCGCCGGTCCCGGCCCATGGCTCGCCGTGGTCGTGCTGGGCCTGCTGCTCAGGCCCGCGTCAGCGCAGTGGCATTGTCGTCAGGGACGGGTCGAGCTGATCGTCGGGGGCGCCCAGGGCTGCGTCGAGTCCGTACCCGCCTCCCCGCCCGCCTCCCCGCCCGCCTCCCCACCGAGCCCCGGTGTTGCACCGACGTTGCAGCGCCAGCGTGACATCACTCGGCGCGCCATCCTGGAGAACGAGTTGCGCCAGGAGCAAGCTGCGCTGGCCGCCCTGCAGAGCGGTGGGCGTGTCGTGGATCCCGCCGAGCGGCAGCGCGCGCAGGACAACATCGCTGCCCTGCGGCGCGAACTGGCGCGTTGAGCACTTGCCTGATCGGCTCTGTCGGCTTCGTCGGCTGCCGCGCTTCGGTCGGGCGCTGACGGACCTTTGGCGCACCACACTGGTACGACGGGCAGTCTGCAGTGAGGCCGGTGCACCGCTCACCGTGCTGGCACTCGCGCTGGCGCTGGTGGTGCGGCAGATGGGGCGGGTGGTGGCGCGCTGAGGCCGCGCCTCAGCGGTGGTACAGGACGCCCTGCGAGGGCCCCTGGGCCAGCTGCAGCAGGATCCGGCAGGACTCGGCCAGATCGGCTTCTGAGGCCTGGCTCAGCTCGGTGCTGAGCCGCCGGTCATGAGCCTCGTACTCGGCCGTGCCAATGTACGACGCATAGCTCCGGCCGGCGAAGCTGCCCGCCAGCACCTGCCGCACGCGGGCGAAGACCGCGGCCTGCGCGGGCGCGCGCCGCGAGCAAGCCGCCATGCCCAGCGCCATGCTGGCGATGAACTCGGCGGGTGGCGGGATCTCCGGCTCGGCCCGCGCCGTGGAGCTGGCGCAGGCCAGCAGCAGGGCCGGCAGCAGGTCCGGCCTATGGCCCGGCCGTTGGCGGTCAACGGGGGGCGTCACGTGCTGTCTTCCTGGCAGGTCCACGGCGGGGGGCTGAGCTTGAAGGTGGCAACGGGGGGATGGGGCCACGCGCTCGGCCCCTGCGCTCGCTCAGGGCTGCAGCAGTTCATCCAGCCGATCAATCACCCGATCGGGCTGCGAGGCCTCAACCGGCTCGCCGTGGTTGTAGCCATAGCGTACCAGCACCACCGGGCAGCCGGCGGCGCGCGCGGCCTGGCAGTCGTTGCTGGAGTCGCCCACCATCAGCGTCTGCGCGGGCGCAGTGCCCAGCGCCTCGCAGGTGCGCAGCAGCGGCAGCGGGTCGGGCTTCTTGCGCTCGAAGGCGTCACCGCCGAACACCACGTCGAAGTAGCCGGCCAGACCCTTGCGCGCCAGCAGCTCGCGCGCGAACTCGCCCGGCTTGTTCGTCAGGCAGGCCAGGCGCAGGCCGCGCGCGCGCAGCGCCTGCAGGCCCTCCAGTACGCCCGGGAACACCGCCGAGTGCGCGCCGTTGATGCTGCGGTAGTGGCGCTGGTAGGCGGCCCAGGCGGCCTCGTACAGCTCGGCCGGCGCGCCCACCTCGGCCAGTGTGCGGCGGATCAGGTGCTCCGAGCCCTTGCCCACGGTGCGCTCGATGAAGGCACGCTGGATGGCCGGCTGGTCCAGCTCGGCCAGCGTGCGGTTCAACGCGGCATCGAAGTCGCCCACGGTGTCCACCATTGTGCCGTCGAGGTCGATGATGGCGGCGAGCCAGGGCAGGGGGGTGAGCGAGGTCATGAGCGGTGGGTGGGCCAGGTCAGGGTGCAGGCAGCGCGGATTGTGCGGCGCCGCGCCCGGCCCGCGTGCGGGGTGGGTTGCTATCGTGCCCCGGGTGCCCTGCTTCGGCGACACCCGCCCGCCCTCGCCACACCGCTGACAGCCCGCGAGCATCGCCCGGCCGCGGGCGCCACTGCGCACTGCGGAAGCGGTGTCTATCCAGGCCCAGGCGCGTCAGAATGTTGTGGATCACCGGCCCCTTCACCACAAGTGGCCGGCATGAGTTCTGCTTGACAAGGTATCTCCAGGCCTCACAGTCGTCATCATGGAACCCCTGATCCTGCACGCCGACCATCTGCTGACGATGGACGCGGCCAATACCGTCATCACCGATGCCGCGCTGCTGGTGGATGCCGCCGGCCGCATCGGCGCCGTGGGATCATCGGCCGACGTGCTGGCCGCACATCCCGGTGTGCCGGTTCGGCGCCTGACGGACAGGCTGCTGATGCCCGGCCTCATCAACACCCATTCGCACTCGGGCGTGCTGCGGGGCACCGCCGAGGGCCTGCCGGTGTGGGACTGGCTGCAGCAGTACATCGACCCGATGCACCGCGTCCTCACGCCCGAGGATGCCGAGATCGCCTCGCGCCTGTGCTACGCCGAGTCGCTGCTGGCCGGCACCACCACCGTGGTCGACATGTGGCGCTACATGGATGGCAGCGCGCGTGCCGCCCGTGATCTCGGCATCCGCGCGGTCCTGGTTCCCTACGTGGCCGAGCACCCGGACCACGACTACTTCGAGACCCTCGACAGCAACGAGGCCACGATCGAGCAATGGCATGGCGGCGCCGACGGGCGCATCCAGGTGTGGGTCGGCATGGAGCACATGTTCTACGCCACGCCGGATGCCTGGCGGCGCGCCATCGACCTGGCCCGCCGCCACGACACCGGCTTTCACACCCACAGCAACGAGAGCCGCTTCGACGTCGAGGAAACGCACAAGCGCCACGGCATGCGCCCGATCGAGGCGCTGGAGTCCTTCGGCCTGCTCGACGCGCCGCGCACCCTGCTGGCGCACTGCGTGTGGCTGTCAGAGGCGGAAATCGTCATCCTCGCGCGGCGCGGCGTCGGGGTGGCCCACAACCCGGTGAGCAACATGAAGCTGGCCAGCGGTGCCGCGCCGGTCGAGGCCCTGCTGGCGGCCGGCATCAACGTCGGCCTGGGCACCGATGGCGAGAAGGAGAACAACAACCTCGACATGTTCGAGGAGATGAAGGTGTCCTCACTGCTGGCCAAGTTCAACCGGCTGGACGCCGCGGCGCTCGATGCCTGGTCGATCTGCCGCATGGCCACCCTCCTCGGCGCGCGCGCTCTGGGGCTGGACGCCGAGACCGGCTCGCTCGAGGCAGGCAAGAGCGCCGACCTGATCGCCGTGCGCACCGACACGCCACGCATGACCCCGCTGATCGGCGGGCAGGCCGGCAACCTGCACCACAACCTGGTGCACGCGGTGCGCGGGGGTGACGTCGACCTCACGATGGTGTGCGGCCGCGTCCTGGTCGACGGCGGCAGGCTGGTCTCGGGCGACCTGCAGCAGGCGATCGCCGAGGCCAACCGCATCGTGCCCGACCTGTTCCGGCGCCGCGCCGCCTGGCTGGCCTCGCACCAGGCGGTGCACCGCGGCTCGGCCATGCCGGACTCGACAGGGCCTGCCGGCCCGTAGGACGCGGGGCATGCCCGCCCGGCGGAGTGCCGGGCTGGCTTGAGGCCTTCGTCAAAGGTCACGGAGGCGCCCGCCGGGAGGCGCGCTGCCCATGGCACCTGACTGCGGCGACCGTTCCGGCCACGCGACTCACCTCCGATCATCAGGTCCCGCTTGCCCCCTTGACCGGTCGCCCGATCAGGGGACTGTGCTCGAGGATCTGCACGGCATCGACGATCTCTCCGATACCTTGCGCGATGTGTTCCGCATCAGAAGCCGACAGGTGGTCGAGGATGCGGTCGAAGTCGTCCAGCACCTCGGGCGCCAATTCGACCTTGGCCATCTCGGCGCTCTCAGCGCTTGGGTTTGCGTGCGCTTGGGCGACGTGAGGGCTCGCCGCGCGCGCGCTTCCAGCCAAGCCTTGGTGTCAGACCAGGCGACAAACCGTCCGTTCGTCATCAGCGATGTCCACCGGTCGTCGGCCAGCCGCTCGAACGCCTCATCCAGTTCGACCTGCTCGACCGTTCGGGCGATGGCCTCAACGATGAACGCATGTGCCGTCTTGCCGGCTCGCTGAGCGGCCATCGCGACACGGGCCTTCAGTTCCTCGTCGATGCGGATGGTGGTCGTGGACATGCGCGGCTCCCGAAGATCGATCACGTGTGGCACTGGAGTGCTACATCTCTGCCTCCGTTCTCTTCAATCCTTCCGTGCCCACCGGAGGCGGGCGGTCGACCGAGCCCGTCTGCGATCCTGGACGCGCGCGGAGGGTGCCCCAAAGCCAGAGATCCACCCTTCAATCCGCCTCCTCCACCGTCTCCGTCCCCCCGCTGATCTCGCCCACCAGCTCTGCCAGCACCCCTCGCCCGCTCTCCAGCAGGAAGTAGCGAAACGCCTCGGCCGCCGGTGACAGCTCGGTGCCGCTGCTGCGCACCAGGTGCCAGCGGCGCAGCAGCGGCAGGCCTTCCATCGGCGGGGTGGCGATCAGGCCGTGCTGCAGCTCCAGCGCCACGGTGTGGCGCGACAGCAGGCTCACGCCCAGGCCGGCCATCACGGCCTGCTTGATGGCTTCGTCGCTGGGGATCTCCATCAGCGACAGCGGCTGCACGTGGTGGGCGCGCAGGAACTCCTCCATCGCGGCGCGGGTGCCCGAGCCGGCCTCGCGCACGATCAGGGTTTCGCGCGCCAGCGCGGCCACCGGCACGTGGGCCAGCGCGGTGAAGGGATGGTCGGGCGCGGTGACCAGCACCTGCGGGTGCATCGCAAAGGGCTCGGCGCGGTTGGGCCAGTCGGCGGGGGCGCGGCCCATCACGGCCATGTCCACCTCGCGCGCCTGCATCGCGGCCACCAGCTGGGCGCGGTTGCCCAGGCGCAGCGTGACCTGCACGCCCGGGTGCTCGGCCCGAAAGCGCGCCAGCAGCGTGGGCAGGAAGTACTTGGCCGGGCCCAGCATGCCGATGCTCAGGCGGCCCGATTCCACCTGCTTGTAGCGCGCCATCAGGTCCTGGGTTTCCTTCAGCAGCGACAGCATGCGCCGGGCCTGCATCAGGAACTGCTCGCCGGCCATTGACAGGCTCAGGCCGCGGCCCTGGCGGTCAAACAGGCGCAGGCCCACCTGCGATTCGATCTCGCGCAGCTGCATCGACACGGCCTGCGGCGTCAGGTGCAGCGCCTCCGAGGCGCGCTGCACGCTGTTGTGGCGCGCGACCTCGGTGAAGACGCGCAGCTGTCTGAAAGTGATATTCATCAATCTCGTCCCGACACCTCAGCCGCACCTTACGTGATCGACAAGAACTTCTGACTGTTTCTTTCGCAAGCCTGTTCCTACAGTGGGGTCACCCACCCACCTGAGAACACCTGAAGGAGACACCCATGAACAGCCCTGTGGACGCCGGCCTGGTGGCCGAGGCCACCCAGATCGTCGATGCCAAGAAGCGCTACAGCGCGGGCGTGCTGAAGTACCGCCAGATGGGCTACTGGGTGCCCGACTACGTGCCCAAGGACACCGACACCATCTGACTGTTCCGCATCACGCCGCAGGACGGCGTGGACCCGGTGGAAGCCGGCGCCGCGGTGGCCGGCGAGAGCAGCACCGCCACCTGGACCGTGGTCTGGACCGACCGCCTCACCGCCTGCGAGAACTACCGCGCCAAGTGCTACAAGGTCGAGCCGGTGCCGGGCCGGCCGGGCGAGTACTTCGCCTGGGTGGCCTACGACATCATCCTCTTCGAAGAGGGCTCGATCGCCAACATGACGGCCAGCCTGATCGGCAACGTCTTCAGCTTCAAGCCGCTGAAGGCCGCGCGGCTGGAGGACATCCGCATCCCGGTGGCCTACGTCAAGACCTTCAAGGGCCCGCCCACCGGCCTGATCGTCGAGCGCGAGCGCCTGGACAAGTTCGGCCGCCCGCTGCTGGGCGCCACCACCAAGCCCAAGCTGGGTCTGTCGGCGCGCAACTACGGCCGCGTCATCTACGAGGGCCTGAAGGGCGGCCTGGACTTCATGAAGGACGACGAGAACATCAACTCGCAGCCCTTCATGCACTGGCGCGACCGCTTCCTGTACGTGATGGACGGCGTCAACAAGGCCAGCGCCGCCACCGGCGAGGTCAAGGGCAGCTACCTCAACGTCACTGCCGGCACGATGGAGGCCATCTACGAGCGCGCCGAGTTCGCCAAGAGCCTGGGCAGCGTGATCGTGATGATCGACCTGATCGTCGGCTGGCCCTGCATCCAGAGCCTGGGCGAATGGTGCCGCCGCAACGACATGATCTTGCACCTGCACCGCGCCGGCCATGGCACCTACACCCGCCAGAAGAGCCACGGCGTGAGCTTCCGCGTGATCGCCAAGTGGCTGCGCCTGGCCGGCGTGGACCACATGCACACCGGCACCGCGGTGGGCAAGCTCGAGGGCGACCCGATGACCGTGCAGGGCTACTACAACGTCTGCCGCGACGCCTACACGAAGCAGGACCTGCCGCGCGGCCTGTACTTCGACCAGGACTGGTGCGACCTGAAGAAGGTGATGCCGGTGGCCTCGGGCGGCATCCATGCCGGCCAGATGCACCAGCTGCTGCACCTGTTCGGCGACGACGTGGTGCTGCAGTTCGGCGGCGGCACCATCGGCCACCCGGCCGGCATCCAGGCGGGTGGCGTGGCCAACCGCGTGGCGCTGGAGGCCATGGTCAAGGCCCGCAACGAGGGCAAGGACATCATCAATGAAGGCCCAGAGATCCTGCGCAACGCCGCGCGCTTCTGCACGCCGCTGAAGCAGGCCCTGGATACCTGGGGCGACATCAGCTTCAACTACTCCCCCACCGACACCAGCGACTACGCGGTCACGCCGGCCGTGGCCTGAGCCCGCACGAAGGAGACACCCACCATGATGACCAACCCCGCCGGCCGCGTCACCCAGGGCCAGTTCAGCTTCCTGCCCGACCTGAGCGACGCCGAGATCACCCAGCAGATCGCCTACGGCCTGTCCAAGGGCTACGCCTGGAGCGTGGAATACACCGACGACCCGCACCCGCGCAACACCTACTGGGAGATGTTCGGCATGCCGATGTTCGACCTGGAGGATGCGGCCGGCGTGATGATGGAGCTGAAGGCCTGCCGCGAGACCTTCCCCCAGCACTACATCCGCCTGATGGCCTTTGACTCCACCCGCGGCATCGAATCGATCGCGATGAGCTTCATCGTCAACCGGCCCAGCACCGAGCCCGGCTTCGGCCTCGTGCGGCAGGAGGCCGATGGGCGCTCGATGCGCTACACCGTTCACTCCTACGCCACCGACCGGCCCGAGGCCGAGCGCTACACCGGCTGAGGTCTCGCGCGATGAATGCTCCGCTGTACCGCATTCCGGGGGCCACGCTCGCGCCTGCGAGCGCGGCCGACGACCCCTCGGCTCCGCCCCCGCGCACCGTCGGCGAGGTGCTGGCGCACAGCGGCATCGAATCGGTGCTGGACGAGCTGGACCACGACCTGGTCGGCCTGGTGCCGGTGAAATCGCGCATCCGCGACATCGCCGCGCTGCTGGTGATCGACCGGCTGCGCGCCCAGCACGGGCTGGCGGCGCAGCCGCCGTCGCTGCACATGTGCTTCACCGGCAACCCCGGCACCGGCAAGACCACGGTGGCGCTGCGCATGGCCGAGATCCTGCACCGGCTGGGCTATGTGCGCCGGCCGCAGGTGGTCAGCGTCACCCGCGACGACCTGGTGGGCCAGTACATCGGCCACACCGCGCCCAAGACCAAGGAGGTGCTCAAAAAAGCGATGGGCGGCGTGCTGTTCATCGACGAGGCCTACTACCTCTACCGCCCCGAGAACGAGCGCGACTACGGCCAGGAAGCGATCGAGATCCTGCTGCAGGTGATGGAGAACCAGCGCGACGACCTGGTGGTCATCCTGGCCGGCTACGAGGACCGGATGAACACCTTCTTCCAGAGCAACCCGGGCATGAGTTCGCGCATTGCCCACCACCTGGCCTTCCCGGATTACTCGGTGGAGGAGCTGTTGCAGATCGCCGACCGCATGCTCAGCCAGTCGCACTACCGCTTCGGCGACGGCGCACCGGCCGCTTTCGAGGCCTACCTGCGCCGCCGCGTGCAGCAGCCGCACTTTGCCAACGCCCGCAGCGTGCGCAATGCGCTGGACCGCTCGCGCCTGCGCCAGGCCAGCCGCCTGTACGCCGACCGCGACCGGGTGCTGGACGCCACCGAGCTGTCGACCATCGCCGACGTCGATATCCTGGCCAGCCGGGTGTTCGCGGCGGGCTGAGGTCTCAGGCCAGCCAGCGCGCGGCCCAGTCGCCGCCCCAGGTCCAGGCCCACAGCACCAGGCCCGTCGTGGCCAGCACCGCCAGCGCGGCGCCGGCCAGGCCCAGCGCCACCGCCAGCCCGTCGCGGAACACCAGGCCCAGGCCGATCAGCACCAGTGCCAGCGAGGGCAGCAGGTTGCCGAACGGAATGGGCAGCAGCACGATCAGCGCCATCAGGCCCACCACCGCCGCCAGCGCCGGGTGCCAGCGCTCGGCGGTCAGCATGTCCAGCCGCTGCCGCGCATGGCGGCCGGCCAGCGCATAGGCGGTGGCCAGGCCGTGCAGTACCCGGCGCGCCCAGTGCCCGGGCAGCTCCAGCGCCGCCACCTGCGGCGGCAGGCCCACGCCGTGGCCGCGCCACATGGCCACCGACAGCGCGGCAATGCCCAGGCTCAGCACCGTGCCCACACCCGGCACCGGCAGCAGGCAGGGCATGGCCAGCAGCAGCAGCAGCGTGCCCTGGGCCTCGGGGCCGTGGGCCTGCGCCAGCGCCTGCATCGACACCCGCTCTCGGCCGACCGAGTCGGCGGCCTCGCGCAGGCGCTGCGCGATCGGCGGCGTCATGCGGCGCCACCCGCCGCCAGCGTTGGCGCGCGCCGCTGCCACAGCGCGATCAGCCCGTGCAGACCGGCGCCCAGCAGCACCAGCAACAGACTGACCAGGCCCCACAGCACCCAGCTCAGCACCGTCAGGCCGGTGGCCAGCGCTGGCGCGGCCGACAGCGTGGCATCCACCCACGGGCCCAGCCAAGCCACCAGGTCGCCCAGCGCGCCCACCAGGTCCAGTGGCACCCAGTCGGCCAGCCAGGCGGGCAGCGACAGCAGGCTGCCCGGCTCGGTGTCGCCGGCCATCGTGCCGGCGCTGTTCAGGCTCCAGGTGGCCAGGGCGTGCACGGCCCAGACGAGCAGGGACCAGCCTGCGAGGACGATGGCGACCAGCAGCCAGCTGAGGGCGTAGACCATGGTGTGTACGGGGTGCGTGAGGTGGATTCCGGCAGTGTGGGGGCGCCGCCGCGCGCCACAAGCCAGGACGGGCCTGAACAAGGCTTCGGTTTTCCCGCAGCGCCCGGCGTCCCGGTTTTTCGAAGCCCCTGCGCGGAAAAGCCTGCTGGTTCCCCCACCGGGGTGCCACCACATTCCAGCCGTCCGGCGATTGCCGGCCCCTTTACCGAGGAGACATGCCATGCGCAGCTACCCCACCGACAGCCCCCAGGCCGCCGCCCGCATCCTGGCGCTGACCGCCACCGCCGACGGCCTGGTCGATCCCGCCGAGCTGGACTGGCTCGACCGCCACGCCGTCCACCAGTCGCTGGGGCTGTCGCGCTCCTCGCTGCTGGCGCTGCTGGCCGCCCACATCAAGGAGCTGCGCGAGGTGGGCCACTGGGTCGACCCCGACATCTGCCCCTTCGACGAGCGCACGCTGGCCGACCTGATGGCCGAGATCCTGGACCCCGCGCTGCGCCGCCGCCTGCTGGGCCTGTGCGTGGCGCTGGCCCAGTCCGACGAGTTCGTCGCCGAGGCCGAGTCGGCGGTGCTGGTGGCCGCGGTCGAGCACTGGGGGCTGCAGCACGCGATGGTGCTGCCCGACGCGCCCGCCCTGGCCAACCACTGAAGGCCGCGCGGGGCGGCCTGCGGGGCAGGGGCCGGGCATCGGGTTGACCCTGCGGCTCAGACAACGGTCAGCTTCGGCCGGCAGACTGCGCTGGTGCGGCTGCGTCTGGCCGTGTCCGGAGCCCCGATGCGCCTCACCCTGTCCTGCCTGGCCCTGGTCGCCAGCCTCGCCGCCCCGCTCACTGCCTTGGCCGCCAAGGCCAACCTGCTGGTCAACGGCGACTTCTCGGCCGACACCACCGGCTGGAGCGGCGCCACGCTGAGCGACGGCCGCCCGCTGATGAACCTGTTTGTCGATGCCAACGGCGAGCTGGTCTACCAGGCCCGCTACGACCGTTGCGACCCGGGCGACCCGCCGTCGTGCAAGCAGTTCCCGATGTCGCCGCTGCTGTCGCAGGCCGTCACCCTGACCGCCGGCACCTACAAGCTCAGCTGGCACCAGCACAACGACGGCCGCCAGATCGGCCCGATCAATGCCTTCGATGTGCGCGTGCTCAACCCCGGCGAGCCGCTCTACGTGCTGGACCCCAGCACCGGCTACTACGTGCGCACGCCGCCCGACATGCAGGGCCCGATCCTGGTGATCGACCCGGTGACCAACCAGTGGGTCACCGCCCCGCCCGCCACCCACACTTACAAGTTCAAGGCGCCGGTGGACGGCATCTACACCGTCTACCTGGGCCTGCACGGCGTGGGCCGCCTGGTCGACACCGGCCTGCCCTACGACACGGTGTGGATCGACCAGGTGATGCTGACCAAGGTCTGCAAGAAGGGCCAGACCTGCTGAAGCCGGCCTGGCCGGCCTGCGGCGCTCAGCGGTGCAGGTCGAAGCGGTCAGCCTCCATCACCTGCGTCCAGGCCGCGGCGAACTCGCGCACGAAGCGGGCGCCGCCGTCGTCCTGCGCATAGACCTCGGCGATCGCGCGCAGCTGGGCATTCGAGCCGAACACCAGGTCCACCCGGGTGGCGCTCCAGCGCGGCGCGCCGCTGGCGCGGTCGCGGCCGCTGTAGGCGTTGTCGCCCACGGGCTGCCACACCGTGCCCATGTCCAGCAGGTGGACGAAGAAGTCGTTCGTCAGCTGACCCGGCCGCTGGGTGAACACGCCCTCGGGCGCGCCGCCGTGGTTGGCACCCAGCACCCGCAGGCCGCCCACCAGCACGGTCATCTGCGGCGCCGACAGGCCCAGCAGCTGCGCGCGGTCCAGCAGCATCTGCTCGGGCGCGACGCTGAAGGCCTGGGCGCGCCAGTTGCGGAAACCATCGGCCTGCGGCTCCAGCACCGCGAAGGATTCGACATCGGTCTGCTCGGCGCTGGCATCGGTGCGGCCGGGGGTGAAGGGCAGTTGCAGCGCATGGCCCGCGGCCTGCGCGGCGGCCTCGACGCCGGCGTTGCCGGCCAGCACGATCAGGTCGGCCAGCGACACGCGCTGGCCCTTGCTGGCCTGGGCGTTGAAGTCGCGCTGGAGCGCCTCCAGCACGCCCAGCACCTTGGCCAGCTGGGCCGGCTGGTTGACCGCCCAGTCCTTCTGCGGTGCCAGCCGGATGCGTGCGCCGTTGGCGCCGCCGCGGCGGTCGCTGCCGCGGTAGGTGCTGGCGGCGGCCCAGGCGGTGGACACCAGCTCGGCCACGCTCAGGCCCGAGGCCCCGATGCGCTGCTTCAGCACGGCCACATCGGCGTCGTCGATCAGCGGGTGGTCCACCGGCGGCAGCGGGTCCTGCCACAGCAGGTCCTCGGTGGGCGCCTCGGGGCCCAGGTAGCGGCTCTTCGGGCCCAGGTCGCGGTGGGTCAGCTTGAACCAGGCGCGGGCGAAGGCGTCGGCGAACTGGTCCGGGTGGGCCAGGAAGTGGCGCGAGATCGCCTCATACGCCGGGTCGAAGCGCAGTGACAGGTCGGCGGTGGTCATCATCGGCGCATGCTTCACCGACGCGTCGTGCGCATCGGGGATCAGGTCCTCGGGCGCCACGTCCTTGGCGCGCCACTGGTGGGCGCCGGCGGGGCTCTTCACCAGCTCCCACTCGTACTTGAACAGGGTCTGGAAGTAGCCCATGTCCCAGCGCGTGGGGTGGGGCTTCCAGGCGCCTTCAATGCCGCTGGTGGTGGTGTGCACGCCGTGGCCGCTGCCCAGCTGGTTGATCCAGCCCAGGCCCATGGCTTCCATCGGGGCGGCTTCGGGCTCGGGGCCCACCAGCGCCGGGTCGCCCGCGCCGTGGGCCTTGCCGAAGGTGTGGCCGCCGGCGATCAGGGCCACGGTTTCCTCGTCGTTCATCGCCATGCGGGCGAAGGTCTCGCGCACGTCGCGGCCGCTGGCCACCGGGTCAGGGCGGCCGTCGGGGCCTTCGGGGTTCACGTAGATCAGGCCCATCTGCACGGCGGCCAGCGGGTGCTCCAGCTGGCGCTCACCGTGGTAGCGGCTGTGCGGCTGGTCGCTGGTGGCCAGCCAGGTCTTTTCGGCGCCCCAGTAGATGTCCTCCTCGGGCGCCCACAGGTCTTCGCGGCCACCGGCGAAGCCGAAGGTCTTGAAGCCCATGGTCTCCAGCGCCACGTTGCCGGCCAGGATCATCAGGTCGGCCCAGGAGATGGCGTTGCCGTACTTCTGCTTGATCGGCCACAGCAGGCGGCGCGCCTTGTCCAGGTTGCCGTTGTCGGGCCAGCTGTTGAGCGGCGCGAAGCGCTGGTTGCCGGCGCTGGCGCCGCCGCGGCCGTCGGCCGTGCGGTAGGTGCCGGCGCTGTGCCAGGCCAGGCGGATGAACAGGCCGCCGTAGTGGCCCCAGTCGGCGGGCCACCAGGGCTGCGAATCGGTCATCAGCGCGGCCAGGTCGCGCTTGAGCGCGGCGTAGTCCAGCGTGCCGAAGGCGTGGGCGTAGTCGAAGTCAGCGTCCAGCGGGCTGGACACCGGCGGGTGCTGGTGCAGGATCGCCAGGTTCAGCTGCTGGGGCCACCAGTCGGCATTGGCGCGGGTGGCGGCGGTGGTGCGCGCCCCGGCGGACGCGTGGAAGGGGCACTGGGCGGTGGACGGCTGGCTCACGAGGGATCTCCTGGGTGGAACGGCACGGGGGCCGGTGTCTCCACTTTAGAGATCTACTATCAAAGTGGGTATTTGATTGGGCCTATCAATGAGATAGCGCTCAACGCGGCGCGTCAGGCTGCCGCGCGGGCGCGGCGTCGGCAAAGGCGGGCAGCGCCGCGCAGGCCGCATCCACCGCGCTGATCAGCGGCCAGCGCGACAGGTCCACGCCGAAGCGGCGCGCGCTCTCCACCTGCGGCACCAGGTAGACATCGGCCAGCGTCGGCGCGCCGCCGAAGCAGAAGTCGCCGCGTGCGGTGTCGGCCGCCAGCAGCGCCTCGATCGCGTCGAAGCCGGCGCTGATCCAGGTGCCGCACCAGGCGTTGATGGCGGCGTCATCGCAGCCGAACTGCTTGCGCAGCGTTTCCAGGATGCGGCGGTTGTTGATCGGGTGGATGTCGCAGCCGACGATGGCCGCCAGCGCACGCACCTTGGCCCGCGCCTCGGGGCCGGCGGGCAGCAGCGGCGGGTTCGGGTGGCGCTCTTCCAGCCACTCGATGATGGCGGGCGACTGGATCAGTACGTCGCCATCGTCCAGCACCAGCGCCGGCACCAGCTGCTGCGGGTTGACGGCCTTGAAGGCGTCCTGCAGGTGCGCTTCAGTGCGTAGGTCCACCGCGATGTACTCGGGCGCCAGGCCCTTGAGGTTCAGCGCGATGCGCAGGCGATGGGACGTCCCGCTCCTGAAGAAGTTGTACAGCTTCATGCAGCAGGCCCAACCACCAGCTTGACGCTGCCCACACCCTCGACCGAGCCTTCGATGACATCACCCGCCACCACCGGCCCCACACCCTCGGGCGTGCCGGTGTAGATCAGATCACCCGGCTGCAGGTGATAGAACAACGAGAGGTCAGCAATGATCTCGCGGATGTTCCAGATCAGCTTGTCCACGTTCGACTGCTGACGCACCTGGCCGTTCACGCTCATCGCCAGCGCACCCTGCTCCAGCACCACGCCGGGCAGCGGCTTGATCGGCGCGCACACCGACGAGCCTTCCACATCTTTGCCCAGGTCCCAGGGGCGGCCCTTGTCGCGCGCCACCAGCTGCAGGTCGCGCCGGGTCATGTCCAGGCCGCAGGCGTAGCCGTAGACCAGTTCGTGGGCCTGCTCGGCCGGCACCCGGAAGCCAGCGCTGCCGATCGCCAGCACCAGTTCCATCTCGTGGTGGAAGTTCTTCGTCTCGCTGGGGTAAGGCACGGTCGCGCCCGATTCCACCAGCGTGCTGGGCGACTTGGTGAAGTAGAACGGCCGCTCCACGCTCTTGTCCACCGGCTTGCCCATCTCCACCGCATGCGCGTGGTAGTTGCGGCCGACGAAGAACAGGCGGTTGACGGGGAAGCGCTCGGTGCGGCCCTCGATGGGCAGCGAGGCAACGGGCGGCGGGGGGAACAGGTAGGTGGTCATGGTCGGGGATTACGAACGGACCTCATAGACGCCCAGCTTGCGGTGCAGCGGGCTCTCGTCGGCGATGAAGATGAAAGCGGGTTCGGTGGCCGAACGGTTGGTCAGCGTGGCCGCGGTGTAGCCGGGGATGGCGCAGGTGTCGGCCTCGGCCAGCGTGAAGGCGCTGGACTCCACCGCCACGTCCACGCAGCCCTCGATCTGGTGCAGCACCTGGGCCGGCGAGCGCGCCGGCAGGCGCAGGGTCTGGCCCGGGCGCAGCAGCTGGGCGTAGAAGCCCAGGATGTTCTCGGCGTCACGGCCCGTCTCGGGGTTGATGTAGGTGACCTGCACCGATTCCAGCGCAGGCTGGTCCTCGGCCAGCGACAGCAGCGCCGCCTTGGCGTCGGCCCAGGGGTAGCGCAGCATCGGGTAGGCCTTGTCGCTGCGCTGGAACACGGTGGTGGGCGCCACGCCACCACGCGCATAGGCCTTGGCGCCCTGGCCGGGCTTGACCGTCTGGCTGGGCACTTCCTCGTGGTACGAGGCCTCGATGTAGTAGACCAGCGGCAGGTCCAGCACATCCAGCCAGATCACCGGGCCCGTGCCGTCGTGGCCATGCTCGTGCCACAGGCCGGTGGGGGTGAGGATCAGGTCGCCGCGGCTCATCGGACACTTCTCGCCGCCCACCAGCGTCCAGGCGCCCTCGCCTTCCACCACCATGCGCACCGCGTTGGGGGTGTGGCGGTGGGCCGGGGCCAGCTCGCCGGGCAGCAGCAGCTGCATGCCCAGGTACATCGCCGCGCTGGCCTGCATCTTCTCCAGACCGTGGCCGGGGTTGGCCAGCACCAGCACGCGGCGCTCGGCCTTCTCGATGGGCGTGAGCTCGCCGGCCTTCAGCAGCAGCGGGCGCAGGCCCGCGTAGGACCAGTGCGTGGGCCGGGTCTTGCGGGCCGGCACATGCGGCGGCAGCACCGCGCGCAGGCTGGGCCACAGCGGCACCAGGTTCTGTGCGGTGAGTTCGTCGCGGTAGTCCTGCGGCAGGTCTTCCAGACGGCCCAGGGTGTCAAAACGTCCTTGTTCGCTCATGGTGTGCTCCTGCATTCAACGGGCCAGGCAATTCGAGACATTCCAGCCGTACAGCCATTCCATCGCGTCGTAGAAGCGCTCCTGCGAGCGGCCCTTCCACAGCGCGTTGCGCACCAGGCGCTCGACGCCGGCCGCGTGGTACAGCCGGCCCATCTCGCGGCCCGACAGCACGATGCGCGCGGTGCGCGCCACGCGGCTGTCCTGGTAGAGCTGCAGGGCCTTGTCCCAGTCGTTGTCGTGCACGCGCAGGGCTTCGCCCAGCGTGACGGCGTCTTCCAGCGCCATGCAGGCGCCCTGGGCCATGTACTGCGTGGTGGGGTGGGCGGCGTCGCCCAGGATGGTGGCGCGGCCAAACACCCAGGTGCCGATGGGTTCGCGGTCAGCAGTGGCCCAGCGGCGCCAGCTCTTGGGCAGGTCGATCAGCTGGCGCGGCTTGGCGGCAATGCCCTGGAAGTAGCTCTGCACCTCTTCCTTGCTGCCGTCGGTGACGCCCCACTCTTCCTGCTGGCGGCTGTGGAAGGTGACCACCACGTTGTACTGCTCGCCGCCGCGCAGCGGGTAGTGCACCAGGTGGCACTTGGGGCCGGCCCACAGGCTGGCGGCGTTCCACTGCAGGTTCTCGGGGAAGTCCTTCTTGTCGATCACCGCGCGGTAGACCACGTGGCCGGTCACGCGCGGCGGATCGTTCACGTACTGCGCGCGTACCACGCTCTTGCCGCCGTCGGCACCAATCAGCGCCTGGCCCGCCCAGCGCTTGCCGTTCTGGTCGATCGCGGTGACCACGCCACCGTCCTGCTCCACCTTGACGATGCGGGTGCTGGTGAAGAACTCCACGTTCGGGCTCTCCTGCACGCCTTCCAGCAGCGAGGTGTGGATGTCCACGCGGTGGATCACCGCATACGGGTTGCCAAAGCGCTGGCGAAAGGCCTCGCCGGTTTCCAGGCGGCCGATCAGCGACTCATCAATCGCGTCGTGCATCACCATGCAGTCGGTGTAGACCGCCCGGCCGCGCGCCTTGTCGCCCACGCCCAGCGCATCAAAGGCGTGAAAAGCGTTGGGGCCCAGCTGGATGCCGGCGCCGATCTCGCCGATCTGCTCGGCCTGCTCGAACACCTGCACCTTGAAGCCGCGCTTGAGCAGCGCCAGCGCGGCGGCGAGGCCGCCGATGCCGCCGCCGGAGACCAGCACGGGGAGGTTGTGAGGGGAGGGCGTCATGGGGGTCTCCTTGGTTGCTGGCTATGCACATCATCCGTATGCTGATGATTAGTGTAGGACGCCGGTGTGGCGGATGTCAGGATGGGGTTTTCCCTCGCGCATAGTCCTGCCGGTCAAAGCTCGGGGGGCGCGCGGCGCACGCGTTCGAGCCGCTGCGGCCTAGGCAGCCGGGGATGGCAGCCGACGAGCATCCTCTGGAGAGGAGTTGTGTCCTCAGTTCCCGAAGCCCGCACAGCCCCCGTCCAACCCATTGAGTTGAGCGACCGCCTCCACTCGTCCTCGCTCTGCAGACATCACCTTGCAAAACGCACTCATCCCGGGCAAAGTTGCCGTAGCTAGATGTCGCTATTCTCCATTACATACCTACCCTCGCTACGGCGTAGTGAAGCAATCCATATCTGACGAGAGTTGAGCGTCAATGAGCAAACCGGAGGATCTGATGTGACCGAGAGCGTAAGAGCCGCAGCCGACATCGCGTCTAGTGTTGCAGTGCCTGCATCAACACTTGGGCAGGCGCTCGATCTTCTGACTGCACCCGCCCTGTGGGTTGCGACCTTGGTACTACTCATATGTTGGCTGCTCTTAGCCCTGCTCCCCATTAAGAGACATGACAAGCCAGAAAAGCAGCAGGACATTCGAAAGCTATTCGAATCTCTCAGAGAATACGCGTCGGAGCACAAGTTTGTCTTCAACGTATTAATGGGTATAACGTCACTGTCGCTACTTGCATTCACTTCTATCGCGACTATCCTTAGCCCGAAGACTCCGCACGCCATCACATACGAAGACTTATTTTTGGCGGTCTTCGCAGGAGTGGGCGGAGCTTTGCTCATCCTTGTCATGACCGACTACGCCTCGAAACGCTATTTCGCTGGAGTTTTTGAGCAACTCGAACCGAAACTTACATCAATATTCACATCCAGTCAGCAGTCGGCAAAGATCGCAGCAGATTATGGTCTACACGCATTCCCCTCTGCAATAGAAGTTGGGAAGCCCGCCGTACAAGAGTTCCAGAAGTACCTTCTGGATGATGAGATGGTATGTGTCTCAGCGTCTAGCGGCATGCGCTGGCTGAATCGGAGAACAGATGCCAGGCCGATCGAAAACAATCTCGCTGAACTCGCGAAACGACCCGTATGTCTGCGAATTGCGATCTACTCACCGCTACTCGAACTAAAGAGATTATTTTCTCACGCCGGCCTAGAACTAACTAGCGCGCAAGCCTACTCCGCCTTGAAGTCCGACTCCGTAACGCTCAGCCAACACAATCCAATAGAGATCTTGAGATTTCACCTTGATGCAGCCGAAAGAATTTTGAACCCCGTCGCCGCATTACCTGAGACACATGCAAGATTCAGGCTGGAAGTCCAAGTCTGTGACGCGCCACCGGTATGCGAATTCTTTACCATCGCCGACCGACGCCTCTACGCCTCATACCCAATGCGTACCCGTCAGAGTTTGGATTCCCCAGCTCTACATGTCTACGACCCGCCCAAGCTGACCCCGACAAATCTTGTCTCCGCATTTACGAAAGAATTCGCGCTGACCTGGCGAGAATCCATCCCATTCTCCGAATATTATGAAAAGTATGCCCCTCTCATTCGAGAGATCATCAAACTAAGCATTGACGACTATGGCACGAAATAGCGACCAAAAATTCATGAGCATTGCCATCGACCTCGCCAAAGAGTCGCTTGCTCAGGATGAGCTTCCCGTAGGAGCAGTCATCGTGCTCGGAGGGCAAGTGATCGCCAAAGGTAGAAATCGTCGAGAGAGCAGCTCGTCAAAAATTGCTCATGCTGAGCTCGAGGCCATAGAAGTTGCCTCAAGACTCCTTAGGGAGAACCCGAGACAAGCTACCCTCTACACGACATTGGAACCCTGCCTAATGTGTTATGGGGCAGCCTGCTCCTCAAAGATCCTTCGTATCTGCTATGGGGCACAAGATTCCTTTGCCGGCGCTTGCCATAGCGTTGAACTGCCAAATTTCTATCAGCGCTTCGCTCCAGCCCTCGACGGAGGTATTATGCAAGAAGAATCACTTGAACTCCTGCACCAATTTTGCAACATGCATGACCAACGAAAGTGGAAAACATCGTTCTTTGGCCCAGCGATTACTTGACAAGCTCCTACTTAATCGCAGCGCAAACAATAGATGGCCAACGCCTCGCGCGCCCTGGCTCGATACGGTAGACCAGTTAGCTCGGGGACTGGGATTTGAGCCAGCTCGTCAGCAATAGACCGCGGGCTTCAGAACCAAACAAGCACAAGCGCATGAAGTTCTTCAAGTGGGGGGCAACCCCAGAATTGTCTTCCTTTGACGGAGCTCTACCTCGCGAAGAGCTGATTCAGAAAGGAAGAATTGCCTTCATTGATGACGAAGAGCCACTACTAATCGATCACATTCGGAAGTCACAGTTCTCCGTCGATCACGACAAGGATGGCTCAGATCTCCGCAACTACGACGCACAACTATACGACGTGGCAATCGTTGACTACTACGGCGTAGGACAGCATCTCGGAGCAGGACAAGGACTTGATTTACTTAAACATATCAAGCGAGTCTCCCCCAGAACGCGCTTAATCGCTTACACCTCCCGAAGTCTGAATGCCTCTGAGTCAGAATTTTTTCGCTTGAGTCATGTAGTACTCCCGAAAGATATGGGCTTGGGTGATTCGATGGCAGTGATTGAGCACGAACTTCGCAAGTCACTTGGGAAAGAGCATCTGTTCGAGGCCATCGTCACTAAGTTGTCCGTAGCCAGCGCGGAAGAACGGGAGAAAATGCGCGTGGCCTTGGCCAACGCATTAGACAAGAGGGACAAGACCAAATTCAAGGACTACGTCTCCCGTGCCGTTGGAGTCGCAGCTGAAAAGACTGTCGAGGCAGTGGTTAACAAACTTTTCTTCTAATGCGCCCACCGTCCCTTCTTCCACTCACCGACCCAGAGGCGCTCAGAGTCTACGACGGAATAGATGTCCCCAGCCCGACGCTATGCAGAGAGTCGGTCTCGACCCGCGCTGAGTGTGCACAACACTATAAATCAGCTGACGGCCGTCTGGGCGAGTTCAGGCAGTGTCCGTTTGGCTTCACAACGCTTGCCATTGCATACGGAGGAAAGACTTGGTTTATATCTGGGATTGTTGCGCATCCTCGATTTGACACCGCAAGAGAACGTGAACTTGCTAAGCGTTTTCCTTCAAGCAGAGTCAGCCGAGATACTGTCGATGCCATGGCGCGGCTCGCTGCTGAGATAGAGCAGGCCCGCGCCGATGCCATCGTTGAAGGCTCACTTGTACTTCCGCAAGCCTTCCACGAACTTCGTAAATTAAACGGCGCAATAATTCAGCACGCTGAACGATTTATTTCTGACGAGGGAGAAAGTCGAAGCCTGTTGAGCATCAAAGGCGCCGCAGAATTGATGCGCAACAACTTCGACCTTCTCGAAGCGCTTTCGAACATTGAAAGTATGAAGACGCTGCCGATCGACTCCACAGTGAATGTTTATGACTTGGCTTTTAAGATGAAGCGCGTGTACCAGGAGAAAGCAGCCAGTCGCTCAATGACAATAAACGTTCAAGGTATTCGTGCGATCATCCGAGGTAGCCAGAAGTCGTTTCCGCTAGTTCCTGCCGTCCTCCTCGAGAACGCAATCAAGTATGGAACTGAGCGTGAGCAGATTTACATTGGAGTGCACCAGCGAGGCCAGCGTGCTGCGTTGATTGTTGAAAACGTTAGCCGCCACAAAATTGACCCGGACCGCTGTTTTGATCGTGGAGTTAGATTTGCAAGCGGCGTTGAAGGCGGTGGATTCGGGCTGTTTCTTGCCAAGGAGGTCGTTCTCGCACACCGCGGAACGATTACCTGCGAAGCCACGGGAGATCTTATTCGAATGGTTGTCGACCTTCCACTTCACGCTGTTATTGCATAGGCACGTCTTGCATGCTAATGCTAGGCCTTTGCAGCACGCTGTTACCCAAGGGGAAACCGTACATCGCCCCATCCTAGGCTGAGCGTCGACTTTGATTGCATCAATCCAGTGAAATCCTGCTTAGGTGTAGATGGCGAAATGAGGACGCTATGGGTAAGCTGATGCTTTATACGCCTCATTCACGGATGCGCCGCAATCACCTCCGCCACCGCCGCCGTCAACCTTGTCCCATAGCCAATGTGCAGGAACTCATTCGGCCCATGCGCATTGCTCTTGGGCCCAAGCACGCCGCAGACCATCATCTGCGCCGCCGGGAAGCCCTGTTGCAGCAAGTTCATCAGCGGGATGGTGCCGCCCTGGCCGATGAAGCCCAGCGGGGCGCCGAAGTGGCGGCGTGAGGCGCGGTCCATCGATTGCTCCAGCCACGGCGCCAGTGAGGGCGCGTTCCAGCCGGTGGCGCCCCAGTTGTCCATGCGGCCGTCGGGCTCGAAGGTGACCTTGGCGTTGTAGGGTGCGTTGTCCTCCAGCAGCGCTTTCAGCGCCACCGCGGCCTCGTGGCCGGGCACCAGCGGGGGCAGGCGCAGGCTCAGCTTGAAGGCGGTGTAGGGGCGCAGCACGTTGCCGGCGTTGGCCAGCGCGGGCATGCCGTCCACGCCGGTGATGCTGAGCGTGGGGCGCCAGGTGCGGTTGAGCAGGGCCTCGACCGGGTCGGTGGTGGTGGGCAGCGTGAAGCCGCCGTCGGCGCCGCAGGCCCAGGGGTAGCGCTTCCAGACCTCGTCGCCCAGGATGGCGGCGGTGGCGCGGGCCTGCTCAATCCGCTCGGCGGGGATCTCGCAGTGGAAGACGCCGGGCAGCAGCTGGCCGCTCTTCGCCTCTTCCAGGCGGTCCAGCACCATGCGCATGATGCGGAAGGTGGAGGGCACCAGGCCGCTGGCGTCGCCGGAGTGGATGCCCTCGGTGAGGATTTCCACCTTCAGCGTGCCGGTGATGTTGCCGCGCAGGCTGGAGGTCAGCCACAGCTGGTCGTAGTTGCCGGCGCCCGAGTCCAGGCAGACCACCAGGCTCACGTCGCCCAGGCGGCCCTTCAGCACGTCCAGGTAGGCGGGCAGGTCGTACGAGCCCGATTCCTCGCAGGTCTCGATCAGGCCGACGATGCGCGGGTGCGGCACGCCTTGCGCCTTCAGCGCCTCGATGGCGCTGATGCTGGCGTAGATGGCGTAGCCGTCGTCGGCGCCGCCGCGGCCGAACAGCTTGCCGTCCTCGATCTTGGGCGTCCACGGGCCCAGGTCGGAGCGCCAGCCGCTGAACTCGGGCTGCTTGTCCAGGTGGCCGTACATCAGCACGGTCTGGGTGCTGCCGGCCTTGGTGGCGTCCAGCTCGAAGAAGATCACCGGCGTGCGGCCTTCCAGGCGCAGCACCTCCAGCCGCAGGCCGGGTACCTTGCGGCCTTCCACCCACGCGGCGGCGTCGCGCATCACGCGGTCGATCAGGCCGTGGGCCGACCAGTCGGCGTCGAACATCGGGCTCTTGGCAGGCACGGCGATGTAGTCGACCAGCTGCGGCACGATGCGCTCGCGCCAGGCCACGTCAACAAACTCGCCCAGTTGGGCTGAATCAAGAGGGGGCAGGGTTTCAGGAGCGTTCATGCGAAGAAAACCGGGGTGATCGACGTACACGGGATTGTGCGCCGGTCCGCTGGCACTATGCTCCACAAGACCGCGTCGGGAGGAGGACTCATGGGCGCTGACCACAGCAGCCGTCGTCACTGGCTGGCCCGCCTGGTGGCGGGTGGCTGGGCGCTGGCCGGTGCGCGGGCGGTGCACGCCCAGGCCACGCCGGGGGTCTCGCCGCAGGCCATCCTGATCGGCCAGGTGCTGTCGATGCAGGCCGGCCGCAACGACCACGGCGTGGCCACGCGCCAGGGCGTGGAAGCCGGCGTGCGCCGGGTCAATGCCGAGGGCGGCATCCTGGGCCGGCAACTGCAGATCCGGGTGGCCGACGATGACGCCAAGCCCGACCAGGCCGAGGCCCTGGCCCACCAGCTGGTGGCCGACGGCGTGTTCCTGCTGTTCGGCTCGATCGAGGGCGGCCCCAGCAACGCGGTGATGAAGGCCGCCAACGCCAAGAACGTGCCCTTCTTCGCGCCGATGGCCGGCTCGCCCACGCTGCGCCGGCCGCTGCAGCCGCTGGTGTTTCCGGTGCGCGCCGAACACCGCGACGAGTTCCGCGCGCTGCTGGCCCACGGCGGCAGCCTGGGCATGCGCCGCGCCGCCTTCCTGCAGTCCGACACCGAGGTCGGCCGCCTGCACCTGGCCAATGTGCAGCTGGCCTGCGCCGACCTGGGCTGGCAGCCGCCGCTGGCGCTGCCCATCGGCAGCGAGGTCAGCGATGCGCAGATCACCGCCATGGTCCAGCGCCTGCGCGAGGCCCGCTGCGAACTGATCTTCAACCACGGCTCGATCGGCGTGTATGAGCGCCTGATCCGCGCACTGCGCCAGGCCGGCCTGGGCATCGCCTGCTATGGCGTCAATTCGGGCTCGGCGCAGCTGGCCAAGCGGCTGGGCGAGCTGTCGCACGGCATGCTGTTCACCCAGGTCGTGCCCTCGCCGTGGGAGCGCAAGACCGCGCTCACCCGCGACTACCAGACCGACTTCCGCGCCGCCTTTCCGGACCCGGAGTTCTCATACGGCAGCCTGGAGGGCTACCTCAGCGTGCGCGCGCTGGCCGAGGCGCTGCGCCGCAGCGGCCGCGACCTCAGCCGGGCGGGCTTCGTGAAGACGCTGGAAACCGCCAGCTTCGAGGTGGCCGGCTTCAAGCTGCGCTACACCCGCGAGGAGCACATCGGTTCGACCTTTGTCGACACCGCGCTGGTCACGCGCGACGGCCGCTTCCGGCACTGACGGCCCCTGCGGCCGGCCCAGCCCTCAAATGCCCGCCGGGTAGCGGGTGTCCAGCCAGTCCAGCAGCGCGGCCATCACCTCGGCCCGCTCGGGCTCGTGGAAGATCTCGTGCGCCAGGCCGGGCCATGCGCGGTGGCTGAGCACCGCCGACGGTGCCTGCTGCGCGAAGCGCGCGCTGCCGGCCGGGGCCACGCAGCGGTCAGCGCCGGCCCACATCAGCAGCGTGGGCACCGACCAGCGCGGGGCCACCGCCTGCACCGCCGGCCCGGCCTGGGCCAGGAAGCGACCCAGCCGGCCGCTGATGCGGTCGTGCACCAGCGGGTCGGCCAGGTAGCCGGCCACCACCGCCGGGTCGCGTGAGATCCAGGCGGCGTCCAGTCCGTTGCCCACGCACAGCGACGGCAGCAGCCGCGGCACCACCGCCAGCAGCAGGCGCTGCAGCGCACTGGCGCCGATGTCCAGTGCCGGCGACGACAGCACCAGCGCTTCCACCGGCTGCCACCACGCGGCGGGGCGCTCGGCCAGGCCCTCGGCCACGTAGCGGGCCGCCACCGCGCCGCCCATGCTGTGGCCCAGCAGCACCAGCGGGCCGCTGCCGGCGGCGCGCACCACGCTGAGCATGCGGCCCAGGTCGGCCAGCAGGCTGTCGTCGGCGGCGATCAGGCCGCGCGGGCCTTCTGACTGGCCATGGCCGCGCTGGTCATAAGCGGCCACGCGCCAGCCGTGGCTGCACAGGGTCTGGGCCAGCTCCTCGTAGCGGCCGGCGTGCTCGCCCAGGCCGTGCACCAGCAGCACCTGGCCGCGCGGGGCGTCGGCGTCCCACAGGCGGGTGTGCAGGCTCAGGCCATCGGCGGTGTGGATCGCGTCGCTCATGGGCAGGTCTTCTTGCGGCTGATGCGCACAGTCTCTCATCCCGCCCAGGCGGCGGGCCGGCCCCACAGAAAGCCCTGACCGCGCGGCACGCCCAGCCCGGCCAGGCAGGCGGCCTGGCGCGGGTGCTCCACGCCCTCGGCCACCAGGTCCAGCGACAGCGCCTGCGCCAGCCCCACCAGCAGCGCGACGATGGCCTCGCTGGGCCGATCCTCCGGTAGACGCTGGACGAAGCTGCGGTCGATCTTCAGCACGTCCACCGGCAGGCTGCGCAGGTAGGCCAGCGACGAGTAGCCGGTGCCGAAGTCGTCCAGCGCGATGCGCACGCCCAGCGCGCGTGCGGCGCGCAGGCCGTCCAGCGCCGGCCCCTGCGCCTCCAGCAGCGAGGCCTCGGTCAGCTCCAGCTCCAGCAGCGACGGCGGCACCCCGGTCTCGGCCAGCAGCCGCTGCAGCGTGGGCACGAAGCCGGCCGCGCCCCAGGTGCGCGCGCTCAGGTTCACCGCCACCGGCAGCTCGGCGCCGCGTCGCCGTGCCTCGGCCGCCCAGGCCAGCGACTGCGCCAGCATCCAGCGGTCGATGTCGATCACCAGGCCGCTGTCCTCGGCCACCTGGATGAACTCGGCCGGCCCCAGCAGGCCGCGCTGCGGATGCTGCCAGCGCACCAGCGCCTCGACGCCCACGCGCGGCCCATCGGCCGTCAGGGCCACCTGCGGCTGCTGCCAGGCGCGCAGCTCGCCGCTGCGCAGCGCGCGGCGCAGATCGGCCTCGGTGCGGGTGCGCGCCAGCTGTTCCTCGCGCAGCCGCGGGTGGTAGGCGCGCAGCCGCCGCCCGCCGGCCGGCAGCGCGCCGGCCGAGGCCAGCTCGGCCTGCTGCAGCAGCTGGTCGGACTGCAGGCCATCGGCCGGAAACAGCGACCAGCCGACGGCCACGGCCAGCGGCGTGCCGGTGCCGCTGGGCAGCGCCTGCACGCCGGCGCACAGCGCCTCGGCCCAGGCGGCGGGGTCGTCCAGCGCGCGGGCGTCGTCGCTGCACAGCACGAACTGGCCGTCGCGGTGGACGAAGACCGAGCCCTCGCCCATCCGGTCCAGCAGCCAGCGGCCCACCTGGCGCAGCACGCCGTCCACACCGCCGGAGCCGATCACCGCCGCCAGCTCCTGCAGCTGCGCCAGGCACAGCGACAACACCAGCAGCCGCGACACCGTCTGCAGCCGCTGCGGCAGCGCATGCTCCAGCGCGCGCCGGTTGGCCAGCAGCGTCACGCTGTCGCGCTCGGCCAGCCAGCGCACCCGCGACTCGGATTCGTCCAGCGCCCGGGTGGCCTCGGCCACGCGGCGGTCCAGCGCGGCGTGGCGGCTCTCGCGGTCGCGCTGGTCGGCGTGCTCACGCGCGTGCATCAGCACCGAGTCGATGCCCTCGGCCAGGTCGTCCAGCACGCGGGCACCGGCCTCGCGCCGCCGCTCGGCCAGCTCGCTGGACAGGCGCGCGGCGCTGGACCACAGGCCCAGCGCGGCGGCCTGCTCGGCCAGGAAGGCCAGCGCTTCCTCGCGGTAGATCGGCCGGCCTTCGCGGTCCAGGCGCCGGCGCGCCAGCTCGGCCAGCCGGATCGCCTGCCGGTGCCGGCCTTCCACCGCCAGCACACGGCCGTGGTTCAGCGCCAGCGCGGCCTGCAGCCGGCGCAGCCCGTGGCGGCGCTGCAGCGCCCGCGCGCGTTGCCAGGCCTGGCGGGCCGGGCTGGCCTGGCCCAGCGCGGCCCGCGCCCAGGCCAGGTTGCACCACAGCGCTGCGTGGGCCAGGGGCCAACATTCGACATCGGGCTCGGCCAGGCCCTGTTGCAGCTCGCGTTCGGCCTGCGCCGGCTGGCGCGCCAGCAGCGCGCAGTAACCCAGGTTGGCGGCCACCCGCACGCGCCAGCCGGCGGGCACGGTGGGGCCCATCAGGCTCAGCGCCTCCTGGTAGGCGGCGCGGGTGGTGTCGAGCTGCGCCAGGTGCACATGCAGCAGGCCGGCGGTGAACAGCGCCGCGCCGCGCTCGCGGTCCAGCCCGTGTTCGCGCGCCAGCACCATGGCCTCGCGCAGGTAGGCCGAGGCGTAGACGAAACGGCCGAGCTGGATCTGCGCGTCGCCCAGCACCGTCAGCGCCACCGCCAGCCGCTCGGGGCGGCCGCGCTGGCGCAGCTCGGGCATCAGCTGCACCAGCGCATCGGCGGCGCCCAGCCAGTCGCCTTCAATTTCGCGCACCTGCGCGGCCAGCAGCGCGCCGTCGAGCATGTCGTCGGTGTCGCCCGCGGGCGCGACCAGGTCGCGCGCCTGCGCGACCACCACCGCCAGCCCGTGCGTGCCCTGGTGCAGCGCGGGCTGCAGCTGCGCGAACAGCGGCGCCAGGTCGCGCCCACGGTGCGCCAGCACAGACAGCTCGTTCACCCAGGGCGACTGTGCCGCCACATCCTTGTCCATCAGACCTCCCATGCCCGATGATGCGGGCCGCGCCGGACCCGGCGCAAGTCCCTCGGCCCACCCGGCGTTGTCCCGGTGGCGACAGGAGTGGCACTTGCGTCACGCTATGGTCTGGCCGAGGAGACCGTGATGACCGACACCCCCAGCTTCACCTGCCACACCGATGCCGACAGCGGCGTCACCGAGCTCAGCCTGTGCCGCCCCGAGCGGCTCAATGCGCTGGACCCGGCCTTCTTCCGCGCGCTGCGCCAGACGGTGCAGGCGCTGGATGCGGCCGGCACCACCCGCGTGCTGCTGATCAGCTCCAGCGGCAAGCATTTCAGCGCCGGCATGGCGCTGGACGTGTTCGCCTCGGACCTGGCGCTGCTGTCCACCGCCACCGCACGCCAGCGCCAGGCCTTCCAGACCGGCCTGCGCGCGCTGATGGAGGACCTGGACGTGCTGGACACCGCGCGCTTCCCGGTGATCTGCGCGGTGCAGGGCGGCTGCATCGGCGGCGCGCTGGATCTGGCGGCGGCCTGCGACATCCGCGTGTGCAGCGCCGACGCCTTCTTCACCATCCAGGAGATCGTCATCGGCATGGCGGCCGACCTGGGCTCGCTACAGCGCCTGCCGAAGATCCTGCCGCAGGGCATCGTGCGCCAGATGGCCTACACCGGCGAGCGGCTCGATGCCCAGCGCGCGCTGGCCCACGGCCTGGTCAACGCGGTGCTGCCCGATGCTGCGGCACTGCGCGAGCACGCGCTGGCGCTGGCGCGCGAGATCGCCGCCAAGAGCCCGCTGGCGATTGCCACCAGCAAGCAGGCGCTGAACTATGCGCGCGACCATGGCGTGGCCGACGCGCTGGCGCAGATGCGCCTGCTGCAGAGCGCGGCCTTCGACATCGAGGAGATGGGCCGCGCGATCGCCGCCTGGAAGGACAAGCGCGCGGGCGATTTCGCGCCGCTGGCGCCCACCGCCTGATCAGGCGGCGCGGGCCTGGCGCACCGCACGCTCCCACTGCGCCATCAGGTCCTGCGCCCGCTCGCGCGGCATCGTGGGCAGGAAGCTGCGCTCGACCTGCCACTGCGCCTCCAGCTCGTCCAGGCTGCGCCACACGCCGGTGGCCAGGCCGGCCAGGTAGGCGGCGCCCAGCGCGGTGGTCTCGATCACCTGCGGCCGCTGCACCGGGATGCCCAGCAGGTCGGCCTGGAACTGCATCAGCAGGTTGTTGACGCAGGCGCCGCCGTCTACACGCAGCTCGCTCACCGGCGTGCTGCCGGCCGCCACGGCGTCCTTGCTCATGCTGTGCAGCAGGGCGGCGCTCTGGAAGGCGATGCTCTCCAGCGCAGCGCGGGCGATGTGGGCCACGGTGGAGCCGCGCGTCAGGCCGACGATGGTGCCGCGCGCGTCAGCGTCCCAGTAGGGCGCGCCCAGGCCGGTGAAGGCCGGCACCAGCATCACGCCGCCGGCGTCGGGCACGCTCTCGGCCAGGGCCTGCACCTCGGAGCTGGACTGGATGGCGCGCAGGCCGTCGCGCAGCCACTGCACCACCGCGCCGCCGATGAACACGCTGCCCTCGAAGGCGAACTGCGGCCGGGCATCGGCCTGCGCCGCGCTGGTGGTGATCAGGCCGTTGGCGCTGGTCTGGAAGCGCTCGCCGGTGTGCATCAGCATGAAGCAGCCGGTGCCGTAGGTGTTCTTCGCCAGCCCGGCGCGAAAGCAGGCCTGGCCGAACAGCGCGCTCTGCTGGTCGCCGGCCATGCCGGCCACCGGCACCGCGGCGCCCAGCAGCGCCGGCTCGGTCTCGCCATACACGTGGGCGCTGGGGTGGACCTGCGGCAGCACGCTGTCGGGCACGCGCAGCAGGCCCAGCAGCTGGTGGTCCCAGCGGTTGTGGCGGATGTCGAACATCATCGTCCGCGCCGCGTTGCTGACATCGGTGGCATGCACCCGGCCACCGGTGAGCTTCCACAGCAGCCAGCTGTCCACCGTGCCGAAGGCCAGCTCGCCGCGCGCCGCCGCCGCGTGCGCGCCCTCCACGTGGTCCAGGATCCAGCGCACCTTGGTGCCCGAGAAGTACGCGTCCACGCGCAGCCCGGTGCTCTGCAGAAAGGTCTCGCCATGGCCCTGCTCGCGCAGCTGCGCGCACAGCGGCTCGGCGCGGCGGTCCTGCCAGACGATGGCGTTGTGGATCGCGCGGCCGGTGCGGCGGTCCCAGACCACCGTGGTCTCGCGCTGGTTGGTGATGCCGATCGCGCGCAGCTCGCGCGCGGTGATGCCGGCCTTCGCCAGCGCCTCCTGCGCGGTGGCCAGCTGGCTGGTCCAGATCTCCTCGGGGTCGTGCTCGACCCAGCCGGGCTGCGGGTAGATCTGGCGGAACTCGCGCTGCGCCATGGCCACGATGCGGCCGCGCTCGTCGAAGACGATGCTGCGCGAGCTGGAGGTGCCCTGGTCCAGGGCCAGGATGAATGCCATGCGGGTCTCCTCGTTGTTGTTCAGGTCGCCACTTCCACCTGCACTCCGGCCTCGGCCAGCAGGCCGGGGAAGGGCGCTGGTGGCGGCGCATCGGTGAACAGCAGGTCGATCTGGTCCATGCGGCCGAGCTCGACCATCGCCGGCCGGTTGAACTTGCTGTGGTCGGTGGCCAGCCAGACCTCGCGGCTGTGCTCGATGATGGCGCGCGCCACCTGCACCTCGCGGTAATCGTAGTCGCGCAGCGTGCCGTCGGCCTCGATGCCGCTGATGCCGATCAGGCCGATGTCGACGCGGAACTGGCGGATCAGGTCCACCGCCGCGGCGCCGACGATGCCGCGGTCGCGGTGGCGCACCACGCCGCCGGTGACGATCACCTCGCAGTCCGGGTTGGCGGCCAGGATGGTGGCCACGTTCAGGTTGTTGGTGATCACGCGCAGGCCCTGGTGCTGCAGCAGCTCGCGCGCGATCGCCTCGGTGGTGGTGCCCAGGTTGATCAGCAGCGAGCTGCCGTTGGGCACGCGCTGCGCCACCGCGCGGGCGATGCGCTGCTTGGCATCGGCGTGCAGCATCTCGCGCTGGCGGTAGGCGATGTTCTCGGTGGTGGAGCTGGGCACCCGCACGCCACCGTGGTAGCGCGACAGCAGCCCGGCCTCGGCCAGCAGCTTCACGTCGCGGCGCACCGTCTGCAGCGTCACGCCGAAGCGCTCGGCCAGCGCCTCCACGCTCATCACGCCATGCTGGCGCACGGCCTCGAGCAGTTCCGATTGGCGGGGATTGGGCGTCATGGCGGCATCGATGGTACGACCGGAGTCCCCCGGCGCCGCGAGCCTAAACGAACCAAAGCGAAAACAAACAGCTGAAATTCCTATTGCAAACGAACATTGCCTGGGCTAAAAAGAAAAAAGAAGAACGCGACCCACCGGTCGCACGCTGGAGACATTGCCCGTGCCGTCCTCATCGCCCCTGCCGGCGAGCGCCCCGCCTCACGCCGACGCCTGCGACGTCCTCGTCGTGGGCGGCGGCATCAATGGCTGTGGCATCGCCCGCGACCTGGCCGGCCGCGGCTGGCGCGTGGTGCTGGCCGAGCAGGACGACCTGGCGGCGCACACCTCCAGCTCCTCCACCAAGCTGATCCACGGCGGCCTGCGCTACCTCGAGTACTACGAGTTCAGCCTGGTGCGCAAGGCGCTGCAGGAGCGCGAGGTGCTGCTCAAGAGCGCGCCGCACATCATGTGGCCGCTGCGCTTCGTGATGCCGCACGACCCGGCGATGCGGCCGGCCTGGCTGATCCGCCTGGGCATCTTCCTGTACGACCACCTGGCCCGGCGCGAGGTGCTGCCGGGCTCGCGCGGCGTCAACCTGCGCACCCACCCGGTGGGCGCGGCGCTGCAGGACCGCTACACGCGCGGCTTCATCTACTCCGACGGCTGGGTGGACGACGCGCGGCTGGTGGTGCTCAACGCGATCGATGCGCGCGCCCGCGGCGCCTCGGTGCGCACCCGCACCCGGGTCGAATCGGTGCAGCGCGAGGCCGGCGGCTGGCTGGCCCGGCTGGCCGGTCCGCAGGGCGAGCGGCAGACGGTGCGTGCCCGCGCGCTGGTCAACGCCGCCGGTCCCTGGGCCGAGAGCTTTCTGCGCGGCGTGGCCCGCCCGGCCGGTCACGAGAACCTGGCCACGCGCAGCCTGCGCCTGGTCAAGGGCTCGCACATCATCGTGCCGCGCTGCTTCGAACACGACCACGCCTACATCTTCCAGAACCCCGACAAGCGCATCATCTTCGCCATCCCCTACGAGCGCGAGTTCACGCTGATCGGCACCACCGACGAGGAGATCCACGGCGACCCGCGCGACGCCCGCATCGGCCCCGACGAGGTGGCCTACCTGTGCGAGCAGGCCAGCCGCTACTTCCGCCGCCCGGTGCGCGCCGCCGACGTGGTCTGGAGCTACACCGGGGTGCGCCCGCTGCTGGATGACGCCTCGGGCGACCCCTCGGCTGTCACCCGCGACTACCTGCTGGAAAGCAACGAGCTGCCCGGCGGCGGCGCGCCGCTGCTGAGTGTGTGGGGCGGCAAGATCACCACCTTCCGCAAGCTGGCCGAGGACGCTGCCGACGAGGTGGGCCGCATGCTGGGCGAGCCGCGCCGCGCCTGGACCGAGGGCGCTTTCCTGCCCGGCGGCGACCTGCGCGACTGGGTCGGCCCGCCGCAGCGCCCCGACACCGATTTCGAGCGCCTGGTCCAGACCCTGGGCCAGCGCCACCCCTGGCTGCCCGGCCCGCTGGCGCGCCGCCTGGCCCGGGCCTATGGCGCCCGCGTCGGCCTGGTGCTGGGCGACGCGCGCTCGCTGGCCGATCTGGGCGCCGCCGTGGCGCCGGGCCTGCACGAGGCCGAGTTGCGCTACCTGCGAGACGAGGAGTGGGCCTGCAGTGCCGACGACGTGCTGTGGCGCCGCTCCAAGCTGGGCCTGCACCTGACCGCGGCCGAGCGGGCCCAGGTGGCCGCCTGGATGGCCGCCCATGCGCAGGCCGGCGCCGATGACGAGATGACGATGAAGGTGGACACATGCAGCTGACGCTCGAAGGCATCAGCCGCCGCGTCGGGGCCGAGACCTGGCTCCATCCGATGGACCTGGCGCCACGGCCCGGCGCCGTGACCGTGCTGCTGGGCGCCACCCAGGCGGGCAAGACCAGCCTGATGCGGGTGATGGCCGGGCTCGATGCGCCCAGCGCCGGCCGCGTGCGCGTGGACGGCACCGACGTCACCGGTCTGTCGGTGCGCCAGCGCAACGTGGCCATGGTCTACCAGCAGTTCATCAACTACCCGTCGATGACGGTGTTCGACAACATCGCCTCGCCGCTGAAGCTGGCCGGCCGCCCGCGCGACCAGATCCGCCAGCAGGTGCAGGCGCTGGCCGAGCGGCTGCACATCGAGCCCTTCCTGGCCCGGCTGCCGGCCGAGCTGTCGGGTGGCCAGCAGCAGCGCGTGGCGCTGGCGCGCGCGCTGGCCAAGCAGGCGCCGCTGATGCTGCTGGATGAGCCGCTGGTCAACCTGGACTACAAGCTGCGCGAGGAACTGCGCGAGGAGCTCTCGGCGCTGTTCGCCAGCGGCGAGGCCACCGTGGTCTACGCCACCACCGAGCCGGCCGAGGCGTTGCTGCTGGGCGGCTACACCGCGGTGCTCGACCGCGGCGAGCTGCTGCAGTACGGCCCCACCGCCGAGGTCTTCCACCGCCCGGCCTCGCTGCGCGTGGCACGCGCCTTCAGCGACCCGCCGATGAACCTGCTGGCGGCCGAGGTGGCCGACGGCGGCGCCCAGCTGGCCGGCGGCCCGCTGCTCGCGGTGGACCTGCCCACCCACGCCACCCGCACGCTGACGCTGGGCCTGCGCGCCAGTGCGCTGCGGGTGCAGTCGCGGCCCGGTGATGTGGCCCTGCCGGGCCAGGTGCAGCTGGCCGAGATCTCGGGCTCGGACACCTTCGTCCATGTGCACACCGCGGTGGGCGAGCTGGTGGCGCAGCTGACCGGCGTGCACGAGTTCGAGCTGGGCGCCGCCTTGACCCTGTACGCCAGCCCGGCGCAGGCCTATGCCTTTGACGCCAGCGGCGCGCTGCTGACGGCGCCCGAGCGCGCGCGGGGAGTGTGAGATGGCCAAGATCGAACTCGACCTGGCGCACAGCTACAAGCCGAACCCCCGGCAGGACAGCGACTACGCGCTGCTGCCGCTGAACATGTGCTTCGAGGACGGCGGCGCCTATGCGCTGCTGGGCCCGTCGGGCTGCGGCAAGACCACGATGCTCAACATCATGTCGGGTCTGCTGGTGCCGTCGCAGGGCACGGTGCGCTTTGACGGCCAGGACATGACCCGCGCCACGCCGCAGCAGCGCAACATCGCCCAGGTCTTCCAGTTCCCGGTCATCTACGACACCATGACCGTGGCCGAGAACCTGGCCTTCCCGCTGAAGAACCGTGGCGTGCCGGCGGCGCAGATCCGCCAGCGCGTGGGCCAGATCGCCGAGATGCTGGAGATGAGCCACCAGCTCGACCAGGCGGCGGCCGGCCTGAGCGCCGACCAGAAGCAGAAGATCTCGCTGGGCCGCGGCCTGGTGCGGCCGGATGTCTCGGCGGTGCTGTTCGACGAGCCGCTGACCGTGATCGACCCGCACCTGAAATGGCAGCTGCGGCGCAAGCTCAAGCAGATCCACCATGAGTTGAAGCTCACGCTGATCTACGTCACCCACGACCAGGTCGAGGCGCTGACCTTTGCCGACCAGGTGGTGGTGATGACGCGCGGCCGCGTGGTGCAGCTGGGCACGCCCGACGCGCTGTTCGAGCGGCCGGCGCACACCTTCGTGGGCCACTTCATCGGCTCGCCCGGCATGAACTTCCTTCAGGCGCAGGCGCGCGGCAATCTGCTGCAGATCGGCAGCCATGCGCTGCCGGCCGACCGCGCGCTGCCCGAGGGCCCGCTGCGCCTGGGCATCCGCCCCGAGTACCTGGCCCTGGCGCCGGCCGGCACGCCCGGCACGCTGCCGGCCCAGGTGCGCCAGGTGCAGGACATCGGCACCTACCAGCTGGTCACGCTGGACGCCGCCGGCCAGGCCCTGAAGGCGCGCCTGTCGCCCGAGGCCGTGCCACCCGCCACCGGCGACGACGTGGGCCTGCAGGTGCTGGGCGCCCACAGCTGCTTCTACCGCGACGAGGAGCTCATCCCGTGACGACCAAGCCCGTCAACCAGAAGGCCTGGTTCCTGATCCTGCCGGTCTTCCTGTGCGTGGCCTTCTCGGCCATCCTGCCGCTGATGACGGTGGTGAACTACTCGGTGCAGGACATCATCAGCCCCGAGCGCCGCGTCTTCGTCGGCACCGAGTGGTTCGCCGCGGTGATGCGCGACGAGGACCTGCACGCCGCGCTGTGGAACCAGATGCGCTTCTCGCTGGCCGTGCTGCTGGTCGAGATCCCGCTGGGCATCGCGCTGGCGCTGTGCATGCCGGCCGCGGGCTGGGCCGCGTCGGCCACGCTGGTGGTGGTGGCGCTGTCGCTGCTGATCCCCTGGAACGTGGTGGGCACGATCTGGCAGATCTTCGGCCGCGCCGACATCGGCCTGCTGGGCCACACGCTGGAGTCGCTGGGCTTTGAGTACAGCTACACCGGCGACGCCACCCACGCCTGGCTGACCGTGCTGCTGATGGATGTGTGGCACTGGACGCCGCTGGTGGCGCTGCTGGCCTACGCCGGCCTGCGATCCATCCCCGACGCCTACTACCAGGCCGCGCGCATCGACGGCGCCAGCCGTCTGGCGGTGTTCCGCTACATCCAGCTGCCCAAGATGCGCGGCGTGCTGATGATCGCGGTGCTGCTGCGCTTCATGGACAGCTTCATGATCTACACCGAGCCCTTCGTGCTCACCGGCGGCGGCCCCGGCAATGCCACCACCTTCCTGTCGCAGTACCTGACGCAGAAGGCGGTGGGCCAGTTCGACCTGGGCCCGGCGGCGGCCTTCTCGCTGATCTACTTCCTGATCATCCTGCTGCTGTGCTTCATCCTCTACAACTGGATGCAGCGGCTGGGCCAGGCCCAGAACCAGGGACAGGAGGTGCAGTCGTGAACGACGCCCGCTTCAAGAAACGCACGCTGTTCCTGCTGGCCTACATGGTCTTTGCGCTGCTGCCCATCTACTGGATGGTCAACATGAGCTTCAAGACCAACGAGGAGATCCTCTCCAGCTTCAGCCTGTGGCCGCAGCAGTTCACCTGGGCCAACTACCGCACCATCTTCACCGACGAGAGCTGGTACTCGGGCTACATCAACAGCCTGATCTACGTGGGCATCAACACGCTGATCTCGATCACCGTGGCGCTGCCCGCGGCCTATGCCTTCAGCCGCTACAGCTTCCTGGGGGACAAGCATGTCTTCTTCTGGCTGCTGACCAACCGCATGACGCCGCCGGCGGTGTTCCTGCTGCCCTTCTTCCAGCTCTACACCACGGTGGGGCTGATGGACACCCACATCGCGGTGGCGCTGGCCCACCTGCTCTTCAACGTGCCGCTGGCGGTGTGGATCCTGGAAGGCTTCATGAGCGGCATTCCGCGCGAGATCGACGAGACCGCCTACATCGACGGCTACAGCTTCCCGCGCTTCTTCGTGCAGGTCTTCCTGCCGCTGATCAAGGCCGGCGTGGGCGTGGCGGCCTTCTTCTGCTTCATGTTCAGCTGGGTCGAGCTGCTGCTGGCGCGCACGCTGACCAGCGTCAACGCCAAGCCCATCGTCGCCACGATGACGCGCACCGTCAGCGCCAGCGGCATGGACTGGGCCACGCTGGCCGCCGCGGGCGTGCTGACCATCGTGCCCGGCGCGATCGTGATCTGGTTCGTGCGCCACTACATCGCCAAGGGCTTTGCGATGGGCCGGGTCTAGCGCTGGAACAAGGAAACAAGCGATGCACAGCTTCAACAGAACCAAGCAGCAGCCACGGAACTGGCTCTGCCAGGCCGTCGGCTGCGCCCCCTTGAGGGGGAGCGCCGCAGGCGCTACGGGGGTGGGCCATGTTTGATTGGATGGTGTGGACGACGCCGGTGGCGGTGTTCTTCAGCTGCATCGCGCTGATGCTGGTGGGCATGACGGTGTGGGAGATCAAGTCGCCCACGGTGCTGCGCAAGGGCTTCCTGCCGATCGCCACCACGCGCGGCGACCGGCTGTTCATCGGCCTGCTCAGCGCGGCCTACATCAACCTGGCCTGGGTGGGCGTGGCCGGCCACCTGGCCGAGTGGCTGTCGCTGGAGAACGAACCCAGCATCTGGATCAGCTTCATCGCCTCGATGGGCGTGCTGGCGCTGGTGATGCGAAAGGGCTGAGACCGATTCCAGGCAATCCGGCCCGGCGCTGCCCCGGGGCCGTGGTGACCTCAACCGCAACGCGGGGCAGCGCGATTCACTCCCGATCATCGACCGCTAGAAGGAGACAAGCGATGAAGATGCGTTACACCGCCCTGGCCCTGGCCGCCGCCTGCGCGCTGGGCAGCACGACCGCCTGGTCCGGCGAAGCCGAGGCCAAGAAGTGGGTGGAGGGCGAGTTCCAGCCCTCCACGCTCAGCAAGGACCAGCAGCTGGCCGAGATGAAGTGGTTCATCGACGCCGCCGCCAAGCTCAAGGCCAAGGGCGTGAAGGAGATCTCGGTGGTGTCCGAGACCATCACCACCCACGAGTACGAGTCCAAGACGCTGGCCAAGGCCTTCAGCGAGATCACCGGCATCACCGTCAAGCACGACCTGATCCAGGAAGGCGACGTGGTCGAGAAGCTGCAGACCTCGATGCAGTCGGGCAAGTCGATCTACGACGGCTGGATCAGCGACTCCGACCTGATCGGCACGCACTACCGCTACGGCAAGATCATGAACCTCACCGACTACATGGCCGGTGCGGGCAAGGAGTTCACCAACCCCGGGCTGGACCTGAAGGACTTCATCGGCACCAGCTTCACCACCGCGCCCGACGGCAAGCTCTACCAGCTGCCCGACCAGCAGTTCGCCAACCTGTACTGGTTCCGCGCCGACCTGTTCGCCCGCAAGGACCTGCAGGACAAGTTCAAGGCCAAGTACGGCTATGAGCTGGGCGTGCCGCTGAACTGGAGCGCCTACGAGGACATCGCCGAGTTCTTCACCAACGACGTGAAGACCATCGACGGCAAGCCCATCTACGGCCACATGGACTACGGCAAGAAGGACCCGTCGCTGGGCTGGCGCTTCACCGACGCCTGGCTGTCGATGGCCGGCACCGCCGACAAGGGCATCCCCAACGGCATGCCGGTCGACGAGTGGGGCATCCGCGTGGCCGACGACAAGTGCACCCCGGTGGGGGCCTCGGTCGAGCGCGGTGGCGCCACCAACTCGCCGGCCGCCGTCTACGCGCTGACCAAGTACGTCGACTGGATGAAGAAGTACGCGCCCAAGGAAGCCACCGGCATGACCTTCGGCGAGGCCGGCCCGGTGCCGGCCCAGGGCCAGATCGCGCAGCAGATCTTCTGGTACACCGCCTTCACCGCCGACATGACCAAGAAGGGCCTGCCGGTGGTCAACGCCGACGGCACCCCGAAGTGGCGCATGGCCCCCGGCCCCAACGGCCCGTACTGGAAGCAGGGCATGCAAAACGGCTACCAGGACGTGGGCTCGTGGACCTTCTTCAAGGACCATGACGCCAACCGCACCGCCGCGGCCTGGCTGTACGCGCAGTTCATCACCGCCAAGACCACCAGCCTGAAGAAGACCATCGTCGGCCTGACGCCGATCCGCGAGTCCGACATCCAGAGCAAGGCCATGACCGACCTGGCCCCCAAGCTGGGCGGCCTGGTCGAGTTCTACCGCAGCCCGGCCCGCGTGGCCTGGACGCCCACCGGCACCAACGTGCCCGACTACCCGAAGCTGGCGCAGCTGTGGTGGAAGAACGTGGCGCAGGCGGTGACCGGCGAGAAGACGCCGCAGGGCGCGATGGACAACCTGGCCAAGGAAATGGACGACGTGATGGCTCGCCTGGAGCGTGCCGGCATGGCCAAGTGCGCGCCCAAGCTGAACAAGAAGGAGGACGCCAAGAAGTGGCTCTCCGACAAGGCGGCGCCGTGGGCCAAGCTGGCCAACGAGAAGCCCAAGGGCGAGACCATCGCCTACGACAAGCTGCTGGGCGCCTGGAAGGAAGGCCGGGTGCGCTGAGCACCGGTCGAATCGTTCTCCACCCCCACACCAGGGCGCCTTCGGGCGCCCTTTTTTCGTGCGGTCCGGCGGCGCGCCGGGCCGCGACTGCGCCATAGTTCGCGCCCGCCGGGGGTCTGGTCCGGCGGCGGCGCTCTGCTGCGCCTATGATCCAGCGCCTGCCGCCGTGGCAGGCGGCAGTACCCATGGACGCATTCGAACCCGACGACGGCTTCGCCCACGATCTTGCCCTGCTGCATGCGCCGCAGGACCTTCGTGCCGCTCAGGCGCTGGCGCTGGCGCTGCAGGCGCAGGGCGCGACCGTGGCCTGGACGCCCGGCCAGCCACCCGAGGCCGGGCGCCTGGACGACGCACTGGCGCGCACCCGCTGGGTGCTGCTGCTGTGGTCGGCCGCATTGGCCGAGCTGCCCGAGCAGATCGAACGCGCCCGCCTGGCGCTGCAGCGCCAGGCGCTGATGCCGCTGCGCCTGGACCCGACGGCGCTGCCGCCGGGCATGGAACGCGTGCCGGTGGTGGCGCTCAGCGGCTGGCAGGGCGACACCGCCGAGCCGGTGTTCACCGGCCTGATGCGGGCGCTGATGCCGCTGGTGCTGCCGCCGCGCAACGCGGCGCCGCCGGCCGCGGCCGCGCCCGCCGCCGAGCCGCGCCGCTGGTGGCAGCTCTGGCGCCGCGAGCCTGCGGCCGAGCCCGCGTCTGACCTGCGCGGCAGCCTGCGTCTGGCGCTGGGGCCCACCGAGGAGCCCTTCGAGCGCACCGTGCCGCTGATCCGCGCCGCCGCGGTGAGCCCGCCCGACACCGTGGCCGAACCGGCCCAGCGGCGCGCCGACATGGCGCCGCCGCGCGACGACGGCCTGCCCGTCTGGGTGGGCGCCGCCGCGCCGCGCCACGCCGCGCCGGGCCAGCACTTCGCGGTGCGCCTGGGCCTGTTCACCGAGCCGATGCGCGAACGCATGCTGGCCGTGCTGGCCCACCTGGCCGAAGAGGCCGAGCTGGCGCCGCGCCCTGACGCGCCCGCCTCCGTCTGGTGCGAGGGCGCACCCATCATCGTGGCCATCGACGGCGGCCCCGACCTGGTGGTGTCGCCGCCGCTGCGTCGCCTGAGCTGGAACGGCCAGTCCGACCTGGCCAGCTTCAACGTCAGCGTCAACCCCGGCACGCCGATGGGACCGCAGACCCTGCACCTGCAGGTGCTGCTGGCGGGCCTGCCGCTGGCCTACCTGAGCCTGCCGCTGCGCATCGAGCGCGCCAACATGGCCACCGCGCTGGCGGTGCCGGTGGTCGAGCCGCCGCGGCCGCTGCCACGCTCGCTGTGGGTGGCGGTGGCCAGCGCCGACGCCAGCGCAGTGGCCGAGCGCGTCAGCCAGGCACTGGCCCAGGCCCCGGGCCTGCGCCTGCAGGCCGGCGACGCGATGCACACCGTGGCCGAGCGCGAGCGCGCGCTGGCCGCCTGCGACGCGATGCTGCTGTGCTGGTCGATGGCGGCCGTCACCGACGCCGAGGTGATCCGCACGCTGCGCCACGGCTGGTCGCGCCTGGGTCCCGAGGCGGTGCTGCCGATGCCGCTGGCCGACCCCGAGGCGGTCTGGCCGCCGCAGGAGTTCTCCGAAGGCCTGTGGCTGGAGCGCTACCGCATGGCCTGGGCCGCGCTGGCGCCGCCGCTGGAGCTGCAGCTGGCCGACGAGCCCGAGACCGAGGTCGGCCCGCTCAGCCGCCGCTGAGCCCGCTTCAGCGCCCGCCGGTGACGTCGATGATCGCGCCGGTGGTGTAGGCCGCCTCGTCGGACAGCAGCCACAGGATGGCCGGCGCCACCTCGTCAGCGGTGCCCAGGCGTCCCATCGGGATCAGGTGCAGGCTCTGCGCCACGCGTGCCGCGTGGCCGCCGCTGGCGTGTATCTCGGTGTCGATGATGCCGGGGCGCACAGCGTTGACGCGCACGCCTTCGGTGGCCACCTCGCGCGCCAGGCCCACCGTGAAGTGGTCGATGGCGGCCTTGCTCATCGAATAGTCCAGGTACAGGCCTGGCGAGCCCACCCGCGCCGCTCCCGAGCTGAGGTTGACGATCGCGCCGCCCTGGCCGCCATGGCGGGTGCTCATGCGGCGCACGGCCTCGCGCGCGCACAGCAGGCTGCCGCTGAGGTTGGTGCGCCACATGCGGTCCAGGCGCGCGGCGCTCATCTCGTCGACGCGGGCCGCCACGTCGATCACGCCGGCGTTGTTGACCAGCGCCCCCAGCGGTCCGAGCTGCGTGTCCACCGCGGCAAACATCGCCGTCACCTGCGCCTCGTCGGCCACGTCGGCCTGCACGACGATGGCGCGGCGCCCGTGCGCACGCACCTGCTGCGCCACGGCCTCGGCGGCGGCGGTGTCGCGCACGCAGTTCACCGCCACGTCCCAGCCGCGCTGGGCGGCCAGGCGGGCGGTGGCGGCACCGATGCCGCGGCTGGCACCGGTGATCAGGACAACACGGGAGGTCGGCATGCGCGGGGCTCCGGCGGCAGCCCCGGGCACCGCGCCCGGGTGGCTGCGTGAGCCCCGAGTGTCGCAAGAAGCCGGGCGCGCCGGCCTCGGCTCACTTGGTGGCGACGGTGGTGTTGCGCTGGCGGGTCTGCTCGGCCACCAGGTAGGCCTGCATCTCGGCGGCGGAGATGTAGCCGTCGCGGTCGGTGTCGATGCGGTTCCAGTCGCGCGTGGCGGGGGCCGTGGCGGGTGCGGCGGTGGCGGTGCGTTCGGCGGTGGCGGGCGCGGCCGGGGCCGGGTTGGCCAGCGCGGTGCCGGCCAGCGCAGCCAGGGCCAGCGGGGCCAGGTGGCGGATCGAGATCGTCATCATCAGCTCCATCGGGTCAGGGGTTGGTGAGGGGAATCGACGCGTCGCGCGACATGGACGTCGCGCCGCCCCGGAAAGTTCCCCCGGTCCCTGAGAGCCAGCGATGGCACTGGGGTGATGCTCAGCCGGCGCGCACCCGGTTGCGACCGGCCTGCTTGGCGCGGTAGAGCGCCCGGTCGGCCTGGTCGAACAGCGCCGCCATGTCGTGCGGCGGTGCCATCGCCAGGCCGATGCTGACCGTCACGCGCAGGCCGGGCTGGTGCTGGCCCCAGTCGGTGTGCTCGACCTGCTCGCGCAGGCGCTCGCAGACCTCGGTGGCGCGGTGCAGGTCGGTCTCGGGCAGCGCCACCAGGAACTCCTCGCCGCCGATGCGCGCGATCAGGTCGGCCGAGCGCGTGCCCTGGCGCAGGCGCTGCGCCAGCTCCACCAGCACGCGGTCGCCGACGCGGTGGCCGAAGCGGTCGTTGATCGACTTGAAATGGTCGATGTCGATCAGCACCAGCGCCAGCTCGCTGCGCTGCTGCTCGGCCTGGTGCAGCAGGCGCGGCAGCTGCTCGTCCAGGTAGCGGCGGTTCCCCAGGCCGGTCAGCGCGTCCTGGCTGGCGCGCACCGCCAGCTCGGCGGCGCGGGCGCGTTCGATCTGCGCCTCCAGCCGCGCGCGCTCGGCCTGCAGGCGGCTCAGCTCGGCCTCGGTGCGGGTGACCAGCAGCGCCGACTGGGCGCGCAGCTGCTGGGCCATGCGGCGACGCAGCAGCTGCTCGCCGGCCTCGTGGTGGCGCAGCGCGGCCGGGGTGTCGCCCAGGAGCTTGCAGGCGCGGTACATCGCGTGGTGCAGGCGGATCCGGGTGGCGGCGGGCACCTGGTCCAGGGCCTCGGTGGCCATGGGCTGCAGGCGTGCCAGCACGCGCGCGGCCTGGTCGGTCTGCAGGTCGCCTTCGGCCAGCGTGCAGCGGATGCGCCAGACCTGCGCCTGGTGACCGCCCTGTTCGGCGGCGGCCAGCGCGCGGTCGAGCAGCGGCTGGGCCTCGTCCAGCCGGCGCTGGTGCAGCAGGACCTCGCCCAGGTTGCCTTCGATGAACACGCGGTGGAAGGGCTCGCCGGTCAGCGCGGCCATCGCGGCGGCCTCGCGGGCATAGCCGGCGGCGCGGTCCAGCGTGGCGGTGGCGTCGGCCTCGTCGATGCCGTCGCGCAGCAGGTGGTAGGCGCCGATCGTCACCGCGGACAGGTTGTTCAGCGTGATCATCAGCGCTTGTGCCCCGCCATCCAGCCGGGCGTGGGACAGGGCCTCGAGCATGATGCGCTCGGCCTGCCAGGGGTCGCCCATGCGCTCGTAGCAGGCCCCCATGGCGTTCAGCGACAGCGCCAGGTTGGCCGAGCGCTCGCCGCTGCGCGCGCGCTCCACGCCCTCCACCGCCCAGGCCATGGCCTCGGCGTGGCGGCCGGTCTCGGAAGCGGCCAGCACGGCCCAGCGCAGGCATTCGTCCAGGTCGTGCTGGTTGGCGCTGGCGCGCAGCTCCGGCCAGCAGCGCGCGAACAGCACCACCAGCTCCTCCAGCCGCCCCAGGCGGAACAGGCAGAACGCGCAGCGGTGCGCCGCCTGCAGGCGCATGGCCCGATCGCCTGCGGCGTCCAGCGCCTGCTGGGCGAGGGCCAGGGCGCGTGTCAGCTCGCCATCGCTGACCGCGGCGGTCGCGGCTTCGAGCAGGCTCGCCGGATCGGGCGAGAACGCCACCGGATCGTCGGGGTGGGGGTACGGCATGGGGGCACTGCTCGCGAAAGGCGACGACCCATGCTGAACCAAGTCACGGTTGGCAACAAGTCCGTGTATCCCGGCGGACGTGATGCATTTGGTGGGCGCTGCGGCCTTGTCGCGCCACTGCGGGGCGATGGCCTCGGGATAACCCGGTAATACAATCGATTGCAATTGGGCGATGATGCGGCCCGTCGCCACCTCACCGCGTCTTGCGATTCCATGAACGCCCCTGTCCCCGCCCGCGCCAACGTCGGCTTCGACCAGGCTCCCCGCCGCCACCCGATCGGTCTGGCGGTCGTGGCCCTGCTGCACGTGGTGGTCGGCTACGCGCTGGTCAACGGCCTGGCGCGCAAGATCGTCGAGGTGGTCAAGGCCCCGATCGAG
>NZ_JAGQDD010000023.1:0-82787 GCF_018069845.1 Ideonella alba | reverse complement strand
CGAGGCCAGCGCCGGGCCGCTCCCAAGCGGCCTCGGCACCCTCTCGGAGGGTGGCGCCGGTACTCCGGCGCCGGGTGCCGTCATTTCTCGTCGAAGCTCAGCAGGACACGTTCCGTGAGCGGGTGCGCCTGGCAGCACAGCACGAAACCGGCAGCCACGTCGGCGGCTTCCAGCGCGAAGTTGCGCTCCATGCGCACCTGGCCCTCCAGCACCTTGGCGCGGCAGGTACCGCAGACGCCAGACGTGCACGAGAACGGCACCTCCAGGCCGGCGGCGCTGGCGGCGTCCAGGATGCTGGGCTGGTCCTTGTGGAAGGCGATCTCGCGCTTGAGGCCATCGCGCACGATGGTGACGCGGGCCTGCTCGGCGTCGCCGGGCTGGGCCTGGTGGACGATGGCGTCCACCTTCTTGTCCTGCGGCACGCCGAAGCGCTCGATATGGATGCCCTCGGCCGGCACGCCGGCGGCCTTCAGCGCGGCCTCGGCCTCGTCGTTCATCTGGAAGGGGCCGCAGACGAAGGCGTGGTCGATCGTGGCGGCGGGCACCAGCGTGCTCAGGAACTCGGCGAGCTTGTCGCGGTTCATCAGGCCGTGGTTGATCGGCGATTCGGTGGGCTCGTCGGAGAACACATGGTGCAGCACCACGCGCGTGAGGTACTGGTTCTTCAGGTCCTCGATCTCTTCCTTGAACATCGTCGAGGCCAGCGCGCGGTTCGCATACAGCAGCGTGAAGCGGCTCAGCGGCTCGCGCGCCAGCACCGTCTTCATGATCGACAGGATCGGCGTGATGCCACTGCCACCGGCGATACCCACAAAGTGCCGGCGCGCCTGGGGCTGCAGTTGCACGAAGAAGCGGCCCTGCGGCGCCATCACCTGCACCGGGTCACCCACCTTGAGCTGCTGGTTGACCCAGTTCGAGAAGCGGCCACCCTTCACCTGGCGAACGCCCACGCGCAGCTCACCGTCGTCGACACCGGCGCAGATCGAGTACGAGCGGCGCAGGTCCTCGCCGTCGACGGTGGCGCGCAGCGTCAGGTACTGGCCCTGGGTGAAGGCGAAGGTCTCGCGCAGCTCGGGCGGCACGTCGAAGCTGACGACCACCGCTTCTGCGGTGTCGGGCTCGATCGCGCGCACGCGCAGCGAATGGAACAGCGGTGTGCTCATCGGAGAGATTCCAGGTTCAGATCGGCTTGAAGTGCTCGAAGGGTTCGCGACAGGCCAGGCAGCGGTACAGCGCCTTGCAGGCGGTGGAGCCGAAGGCGGAGAGGCGCTCGGTCTGTGCGCTGTCGCAGCGCGGGCAGGGCACGGCCGGCTCACGCTGGCGGCGCACGATGCGGATCGGCGCGGTGTCGGCCGCCGTGGTGCAGCCCGGCGGCGCGATGCCGTACTCGCGCAGCTTGCGCCGGCCTTCGTCGCTGATCCAGTCGGTGGTCCAGGCGGGGTGGCGGCGGGTGAGTGCGCGCGCCGGGCCCAGCTGCGCGGCGGCCAGCGCATCCAGCACGCTGCGCTCGATCACCTCGGTGGCTGGGCAGCCCGAGTAGGTGGGCGTGAGCACCACCTCCAGCGTGCCGTCCGTGGCCTCCTGAACCGCGCGCACGATGCCCAGTTCGCACACCGAAATCGCGGGAACCTCCGGGTCAGGGACCTGCTGGAGCACGGTCCAGGCTTGCTGGATGCGCTCAGCGGTCTCGGACGCGGACGACGCCGGAGCGCCGGGCCGCCCCAAGCCCGGCGTCATCCCCTCGGGGGCCGAGGCCGGACGATGGCTGTCCGGGGGACAGTCATCGCCTGACGAGGAGCCCGACCGGACGTGAGGGCGCGGTCCGCAGGACCGACCGGTGTACCCGCCGGGCGAGGGGTCAACCGTCACCACGCGCCCCCGGGATAGGCGCGTTGCAGGTGCTGCATCTCGGCCAGGATGAAGCCCAGGTGCTCGCTGTGCACGCCGCGCCGGCCAGTGCTGCGGAACACGCTGTCGGCGGGCGCCTTCAGCTGCGCCTCGGCCAGCAGCTCGGCGATCTCGGCGTCGAAGGCTTCCTTCAGTGACGAGGCGGCCGGGCCCAGGCCGCTGGCGGCGGCGTGGGCGTCGACCTCGTCGTCCTCGAACAGCTCGGGCACGAAACGCCAGAGCTGCTCCACCGCGTTCTGCATGCGGCGCGCCGATTCCGGCGTGCCGTCGCCCAGGCGCACCACCCAGTCGGCCGAGTGCTGCTGGTGGTAGCGCGCTTCCTTCACCGCCTTGGCGGCGATCGCGGCGACTTCCTCATCCGAGGAGTTCATCAGCCGCTCCCAGGCCAGGCGCAGCCAGGTGGCGACCAGTGCGTTGCGCAGCGTGGTGATGGCGAAGTCGCGCTCACCGCGCGGGCTGCCGTCGGCGCTGTGCGGCAACTCGACCAGCGTGGGGTTCAGGTAGTCGCGCTCCTCGCGCAGGAAGGCGAGCTGGTCCTCGTCCAGCGCCTGGCCGCCGGTGTCGGCGGCGCCCAGCCGGCCGGCATGGGTGTAGAGCGCGCGGGCCTGGCCGATCAGGTCCAGCGACAGGTTGGTCAGCGCGATGTCCTCTTCGAGGATGGGCGCGTGGCCGCACCACTCGCCCAGGCGCTGGGCGTGGATCAGGCACAGGTCGGCCAGGCGCAGCAGGTAGCGCACCGCGGGGGCGCGGCTGGGGGTGACGGAAGGGGCAGTCATGGCCTTACATGTGGTCGACACTGGCGGGCAGCTTGTAGAAGGTCGGATGCCGGTAGACCTTGTCCTCCATCGGGTCGAAGAACATGTCCTTGTCGCCCGGGTCGCTGGCGACGATCTGGCTGGACAGCACCACCCACACGCTGGTGCCTTCCTGGCGCCGGGTGTAGACGTCGCGCGCCATCTGGATGGCCATGGCCGCATCGGCTGCGTGCAGGCTGCCGCAGTGCTTGTGGTCCAGGCCCGCCTTGCTGCGGACGAACACCTCCCACAGAGGCCATTCCTTCGATGTGTTGTCGGCGCTCATGCGGCCTCCTGCTTGGTTGCTTGCTTGCGGGCGTGGGCGAGGGCGGCTTCGCGCACCCAGGCCCCGTCGTTCCAGGCCTTCACGCGCATGCCCAGGCGCTCGCGGTTGCAGGGGCCGTCGCCGCCCACCACGCGCCAGAACTCGTCCCAGTCGATGGTGCCGAAGTCCCAGTGGCCGCGTTGTTCGTTCCACTTCAGTTCGGGGTCGGGCAGCGTCACGCCCAGCACCTCGGCCTGCTGCACGGTGGCGTCGACGAACTTCTGGCGCAGGTCGTCGTTGCTGATGCGCTTGATGCCCCAGCGCATGCTCTGCACGCTGTGCACGCTCTCGGCGTCGGGCGGACCGAACATCATCAGGCAGGGCCACCACCAGCGGTTCACCGCGTCCTGCACCATCGCCTTCTGCTCGGGCGTGCCCTGCTGCATCATCACCAGCAGCGCGTCATAGCCCTGGCGCTGGTGGAAGCTCTCCTCGCGGCAGATGCGCACCATCGCCCGCGCATAGGGCGCGTAGGAGCAGCGGCACAGCGGCACCTGGTTCATGATCGCCGCGCCGTCGACCAGCCAGCCGATCACGCCCACGTCGGCCCAGGTCAGCGTCGGGTAGTTGAAGATCGAGCTGTACTTGGCCTTGCCGCTGTGCAGCGCGCCCAGCAGCTGGTCGCGGCTGGTGCCCAGGGTCTCGGCCGCGGCGTACAGGTACAGGCCGTGGCCGCCCTCGTCCTGGATCTTGGCCAGCAGGATGGCCTTGCGCTTGAGCGTCGGCGCGCGGGTCACCCAGTTGCCCTCGGGCAGCATGCCGACGATCTCGCTGTGCGCGTGCTGGCTGATCTGGCGGGTGAGCGTCTTGCGGTAGTGCTCGGGCATCCAGTCCTTGGCTTCGATGAAGCCGCCGTCGTCGATGCGGGCCTCGAAGCGCTGTTCCAGGTGCATCTCCTCGGCCGAGCGCACGGGCTTGCCGGCGGCGCTTTCGCCGTCCTTGCCCATGGTGTCCATGGCTTGGGTGTACATGCGGGGGATCTCCGGTGAGGGCCGGATCGAGTTATTCGACCGACCGGTCGGTCAATGTAATTTCCGGCGTGGCTTGACGCAAGTCAGAACCCTCCGGGAATACCCTTGATTGGGGTTAAGCAGTTTCGCCACTGGCGCCTGCGGGGCCCGACGGCTACGATGCGCCCCCATGACGACCTCCGTCTTCCAGGGTGTGATCGGCGATCACCTCGCACGCAGCGTGCGGGGCGTGCCCTGCTCGCCGCCTGGAACCTGCGAAACGCGCTGATTGCCCCCGGCCTGGCCGCCTGCCGCGCCCGGAGCCTGTGTTCATCGTTTCTTTCTGCAGGAGCCGCACATGGCTGATCTGTTTGACAACCCCATGGGCCTGATGGGGTTCGAGTTCGTCGAGTTCGCATCCCCCACCCCGAATGTCCTGGAGCCGCTGTTCGAGGCGATGGGCTTCTCGCTCGTCGCCCGGCACCGCTCGAAGGACGTGCTGCTGTACCGCCAGGGCGGCATCAACTTCATCGTCAACCGCGAGCCCCGGAGCCAGGCGGCCTACTTCGCCGCCGAGCACGGCCCGTCAGCCTGCGGCCTGGCCTTCCGCGTCAAGGACGCGCACAAGGCCTATGCGCTGGCGCTGGAGCGCGGTGCGCAGCCGATCGAGATTCCCACCGGCCCGATGGAGCTGCGCCTGCCGGCGGTCAAGGGCATCGGCGGTGCGCCGCTGTACCTGATCGACCGCTTCGAAGACGGCAAGAGCATCTACGACATCGACTTCGAATTCCTGCCCGCCTTCGCCGACCCGGCGAACCGCCACCCCGAAGGCCACGGCTTCAAGGTGGTCGACCACCTGACGCACAACGTCTACCGCGGCCGCATGGCCCACTGGGGCGCGTTCTACGAGAAGTTGTTCGGCTTTCGCGAGATCCGCTACTTCGACATCCAGGGCGAGTACACCGGCCTGACCAGCCGCGCGATGACCGCGCCCGATGGCCTGATCCGCATCCCGCTCAACGAGGAAGCCAAGCAGGGCGGCGGCCAGATCGAGGAGTTCCTGATGCAGTTCAACGGCGAGGGCATCCAGCACGTGGCGCTGCTGTGCGACGACCTGATCGCCGCCGTCGACAAGCTGCAGCTGGCCGGCATCCCGCTGATGACCGCGCCCAACAACGTCTACTACGAGATGCTCGAGGAGCGCTTGCCCGGCCACGGCGAGCCGGTGCCCGAGCTCAAGACCCGCGGCATCCTGGTCGACGGCTCCACCGCTGGCGGCGACAAGCGCCTGCTGCTGCAGATCTTCAGCCAGCCGCTGCTGGGCCCGGTGTTCTTCGAGTTCATCCAGCGCAAGAACGACGAGGGCTTTGGCGAAGGCAACTTCAAGGCCCTGTTCGAGAGCCTGGAGCGCGACCAGCTGCGCCGCGGCGCCATCGCCACCGCCTGAAACAGGGGTGTGGCGAACTTGGCGACAATCGCCGCCATGGCCGACGACACCTCCCTGCAAGACGCCCCGCACCAGGCCTTTGCCGCCGTCACCCGGTTGCTGGCCGAGCGCGGGCACCCGCATGCCCCGCAGTGGCTGAGCGTGCCCGCGCGTACCGCCCAGGAGGCGGCCGACGCGCTGGGCGTGACGGTCGGGCAGATCGCCAAGAGCGTGATCTTCCGGCGCAAGTCCGATGAGGCCGCGGTGCTGGTCATCACCTCCGGTGACCGGCGCGTGGACGAGAAGAAGGTGGCGGCGCTGGTCGGGGCCATCGGCCGTGCCGACGCCGATTTCGTCAAGGCCCGCACCGGCTACTCGATCGGCGGTGTCTCCCCGATCGGCCACGCCACCGAGCCGGTGACGCTGATCGACGCCGACCTGGCCCGCTTCGACGAGATCTGGGCCGCAGCCGGACACCCCAATGGCGTCTTCCGCCTGAGCTTCGCCGACCTGGCGCGCCTGACCGCGGCGCCGGTGGCCGATGTCGTGCAGGCCCGCTGACCCAGGAGACCCTCCATGACCGACCCCGTGGCCCCGCAGACCTCGCACAGCCCGGCCGGCGGCGTGCCTTCGCCGTGCATCAGCATCTGCCGCACCGACCCCGACACCGGCTGGTGCCAGGGCTGCCACCGCACGCTGCAGGAGATCGCGGCGTGGTCGACGATGACCGACGAGCAGCGCATGGACGTCTGGATGCTGCTGCCCGGCCGCCGCGCCCGCGTGCACAACGAATGAGCGCCCGCGCGTGAAGTCGCTGGTCTTCCACTACGACGTGGTCTCGCCCTACGCCTGGCTGGCCTTCGAGCGGCTGCCCCAGGCGATGGAAGGCATCAGCCATGCGGTGGCCTACCGCCCGGTGCTGTTCGCCGGCCTGCTGAAGGCCCATGGGCACAAGGGCCCGGCCGAGATCCCGGGCAAGCGCGAATGGACCTACCGCCAGGTCGACTGGCTGGCGCGCCAGCTGGGCGTGCCGCTGCAACTGCCGCAGCCCCATCCGTTCAACCCGCTGGCGCTGCTGCGCCTGGGCCTGGCGTGCGTGCCGGCCGGCCAGATGCCGGGGCGGCGCATCGTCGAGGCCTTGTTCCGCCATGCCTGGTGTGCCGACGGCGCCGATCCGAACGACCCGCATCGCCTGCAGGCGCTGCAGGCCGACCTTGAGCCGCTGCGCGACCCGCAAGGCGACGAGGTCAAGGCCGAGCTGCGCGCACTGACCGACCAGGCGGTGGCCCGCGGCCTGTTCGGCGTGCCGACGGTGGAGGTCGACGGGCGCCTCTACTGGGGTGTCGACGCCTTGCCGATGCTGCGCGAGGACCTGCTGGCCGCCGGCTGAGGGGCGTGGCGCCACAGCGCGCGCCCTGTGGCGCGCAGGCCCTCACGCGGTAACGCGCGGACCGACCAAACCTGTCACAGGGTGTGCCCATCTGACAGCTTTGGTCGCATCCAGTTGACACGCGTGGTCAGTCACAGCGGTGCGCGCGGCCCGAACGGCCGTCCCGGGACCGGGCACGCGATTCGCAACAGGAGGACGGGGCCGATCAACGGCTCCCTGGCATTACCCAACCACCATGAGCACCTCCATGCAACGAGTCCACCAAGGTTTTACTCTGATCGAACTGATGATCGTCGTGGCGATCATCGGCATCCTGGCCGCCGTCGCGCTGCCCGCCTACAACGACTACACCACCCGCGCCCAGGTGGCGGAGGCGGTGGAGCTGGGCGGCGGGCTGAAGCAGCCACTGACCGACTACGTGATCGACCGCAACACGCTGCCCTCCGCCTATGTGGCGCCGCCGGCCAGCCCGGGCCCGACCGAACTGAGCGCCACCCTGAAGGGCCGCTACTCGAAGTTCGACTCGGTCACCGGCACCCTGCCGAACATCGCCATCCAGTACAGCATGCAGGAAGGCCAGGCCAAGACCTACGTGGTGGTCTTCAAGTCGGCGGACAACGGCACCACCTGGGAATGCGTGACCGGCACCACCGTGCCGAACAAGTGGCGCCCGACCGCCTGCAAGGCGACCTGACGCGCGTCGCTGCGGCGCGTGCTGGCCACGCGCCGCCTTCAATGCCCCATCAGCTGGATGCCCCAGAAGGTGAGGAAGCCGCCGAACAGCACCAGCGTGGCGATCGGCTTTTCCTCCACCTCATGGGCCTCCATCAGCAGCTCCTCGGTCACCAGGTAGAGCAGCGCCGCGGCGCTGAATGACAAGGTGCCCGCCAGCAGGGCCGGCGAGGCCCCGGCCAGCAGCGCGCTGCCCAGCACCGCACAGCCCATCACGGTGAGCCCCAGGGCCGCCGTCACGGCCACGATGCGCCACCCGGCGATGCGCTCCGAGGTGACCGCCAGCCCCAGGAACAGCAGCTCCACCGACAGCCCCAGCGCCAGCACGGTGCCGGTCTCGCCGCCGGCAGCGAAGCCTGCGCCGATGATGAAGCCGTCGGTGGCCACATCGACAAAGGTCGCCACCAGCAGGCCCACGGCCGCGCCCTGGGCGGCCTGCTCCAGCCGCTCGGTCCACAGGTTGAGCGCATACATGAACAGGCTGCCGGCGGCAAACGCGCCCAGCACCACCGCCTTGGTGGCGTGCTCCTTGCCGATGTCGGGCAGCAGCTCCACCGCCAGCGCCGCCAGGATCACCCCCGCCGCGAAATGCTGGATCAGGCTGCGCAGCTGATGCGACGGACGCCAGAGCGCGGCCAGCGCGCCGCCGGCCACCGCCACGCCCGCAGGGATGGCCATGATGAGGGTGGCGTGGGTGTTCATGTCGGGCGGCTCGTCGATGCGGGAGCGGGCGATTCTGCGCGCCGCAGCTGTCGCCCGTCTGAGGCCGACGATGGCCGCGCTCGCCGGCCATTGACCCAGCCTGCAGCGCACGTGATCGCCCCGGTTGAACCTGACTGCGATCGTCGGGATTTTCCCGTACACCCGGTCACCATCTCACCGTGCGAAACGGCGCGTCCGGGTTGCTCCTGACTTTGTCAGGTTTCGTTCAGCCTCGCGTCAGATCGCGGTCAGCGACCCTGAACACAGTCGCCTTCCACGGGCCACGGTCAGTGTGGTGGTCCGCCCGCATCAACAGGAGACAACATATGGCAACGGCGTCCAATGCGCCCATGACCGCCGAGGAGAAGAAGGTCATCTTCGGCTCGTCGTTGGGTACGGTGTTCGAGTGGTACGACTTCTACCTCTACGGCTCGCTCGCGGCGATCATCGCGAAGCAGTTCTTCGCGGGTCTGGACCCGACCTCGGCCTTCATCTTCGCGCTGCTGGCCTTCGCCGCGGGCTTCATCGTGCGCCCCTTCGGTGCGCTGGTGTTCGGCCGCCTGGGCGACATGATCGGTCGCAAGTACACCTTCCTGGTGACCATCCTGATCATGGGCCTGTCGACCTTCATCGTCGGCATCCTGCCCAACTACGCCTCGATCGGCGTCGCCGCCCCGGTGATCCTGATCGTGCTGCGCCTGCTGCAGGGCCTGGCCCTGGGCGGTGAGTACGGTGGCGCCGCCACCTATGTGGCCGAGCACTCGCCGCACGGCAAGCGCGGCGCCTACACCGCCTGGATCCAGACCACCGCGACCCTGGGCCTGTTCCTGTCGCTGATGGTGATCCTGGGCACCCGCACCTTCACCGGTGAGGAAGCCTTCGCCCAGTGGGGCTGGCGCGTGCCGTTCATCGTCTCGATCGTGCTGCTGGGCATCTCGGTGTGGATCCGCCTGAGCATGAACGAGTCGCCCGCCTTCAAGAAGATGAAGGAAGAGGGCAAGACCTCCAAGGCGCCGCTGACCGAGTCCTTCGGCCAGTGGAAGAACCTGAAGATCGTGATCCTGGCGCTGATCGGCCTGACCGCCGGCCAGGCCGTGGTCTGGTACACGGGCCAGTTCTACGCCCTGTTCTTCCTGACCCAGGCCCTGAAGGTTGACGGCGCCACCGCCAACATCCTGGTGGCCGCGTCGCTGATCATCGGCACGCCCTTCTTCGTGGTCTTCGGCACGCTGTCGGACAAGATCGGCCGCAAGCCGATCATCATGGCCGGCTGCCTGATCGCCGCGCTGACCTACTTCCCGCTGTTCAAGGCGCTGACCGAGGCCGCCAACCCCGACCTCGCCAAGGCCCAGGCCGCGAACAAGGTGGTGGTGGAAGCCGATCCGGCCGAGTGCTCGTTCCAGTTCAACCCGACCGGCACCGTCAAGTTCACCAGCTCCTGCGACATCGCCAAGCAGCAGCTGGCCGCGGGTTCGGTGAGCTACGAGAACGTGGCCGCGCCGGCTGGCACGACCGCCGTGATCAAGGTGGGCGACACCGTGGTCAGCAGCTACAACGCCGCCAAGGTCAGCGACGAGGACATCGCCGCCGCCAAGGCTGCCGCCACCAAGAAGCTGGAGGACCTGAAGGCCGCCGGCGGCAAGGAAGAGGACATCAAGAAGGCCACCGAGGCCGTCGCCGGCTTCGAGAAGGACGCCAAGGCGGCCACAGTCAAGGCCAAGGACGCCGCGATGAAGGCCGGCCTGTCGGCCGCGCTGAAGGCCGCCGGCTACCCGACCAAGGCCGACCCGGCCAAGCTCGACAAGGTGAAGATCGTCGGCATCCTGACCATCCTGGTGATCTACGTCACCATGGTCTACGGCCCGATCGCCGCGATGCTGGTCGAGATGTTCCCCACCCGCATCCGCTACACCTCGATGAGCCTGCCGTACCACATCGGCAACGGCTGGTTCGGCGGCCTGCTGCCCACCACCGCCTTCGCGATCGTGGCGCAGACCGGCAACATGTACAACGGCCTGTGGTACCCGATCATCATCGCCACGATGACCTTCGTCATCGGCATGCTGTTCGTCAAGGAGACCAAGGACGTCGACATCTACGCGGGCGACTGAGCCCCGTGACCGGGCCGGGCTGCCTGGCAGTCCGGGCCCCGGCGCCCCAAGGCCCGCCGCCCGGCGGGCCTTGTCCTTTCAGTGAAGGGGTCGCGTCAGTCGCGGCCCCCACAATGCCTTCATTCCCCCTTGTTCCCTCAGGAGACTCAACACCATGTGGAAGATCGCCCTCGGCTTCATCGTCTTTGCCGGCCTGGCCATGTTCATCATCATGAAGGGCGGCGACAAGCTCGACATGAGCGGCGAGAAGCACGGCTCCGAGGCCGTGCATGCGCCTGAGGCCGCCAGTGCGCCGGCCAGCGCCGCGGCCAGTGAGCCGGCGGCTGCGCCGGTGGCCGCGTCGGCTGCATCGGCCAGCTAAGCCCCAGCCCGCCTGGCCTGGGGGCCGGGTCGGGCGGTGCCGCTGAACCGGTGCTCAGCCGGTGATGAAGCCGATGTTGTTCAGGTTGACCAGCCCGTGGTCCAGCGTGCACAGGCGGGTCAGTTCCGCGGCGTCGACGATGGGATTGGTGCCGCCGGAGGTGAACAGGAACACCGCCGCCTCGTTGGCGTTGTGCACCACGAACAGGGCGGTCTGGCCGACGGTGTAGTCCTCGGTGGCCGATCCGATCGCGGCCGCCGCCGCGGTGGCGGTGAGGTCGCCGGTGATGGCGGTATCGACCACCACCAGTTCGGCCGCCGCCGAAAAGCCGCCGGGCCCGCTGATCGCCACACCGCCATCGACCACGGCATCGCCATTGCCGATCGACCAGCCTGCCTGCACGAACTGCAGCAGGTCCTGGCCGCCTGAAAAGTCGGTGATCAGGTCGGCCGCCAACAGGTTGTCGACCACGAAGGTGTCGGCGCCGGCGCCGCCGGTCAGTGTGTCGGCACCGTCGCCGCCGCGCAAGGTGTCGGCCCAGGCCGAACCAATCACGGCCTCAATGTTCACCAGCGTGTCGTTGCCAAAACCCACGGCCGTCCCGGCGCCCATGTCGACATTGACGCCCGACGCGGCGTTGCTGAATGACGCCGTATCCAAGCCTGCGCCACCGTCCAGACGGTTGTTTCCCGAGCCTCCCAGCAGCAGGTTGCTCGACAAGTTGCCTCTGGCGTCAAAGTTGCCATTGCCCAACCGAATTTCCTCGATCGAGCAGTAGGTGTCCAGGTTGAAGCCGCAGTCAACGGTCTGGACGATGTCATAGCCGTCACCACCGTTTTCCCACACCCTCATGTTGGCGCCGATGACGTAGGTGTCGTTTCCCGCCCCGCCGTACAGTTCTCCTCCCCCGCCGTGCGCACAGGTCAGCGTGTTGTTGCCGCTGTTTCCCCAGATGCTGCCGGAATACGCTTCGATGGTGGCGTTCAGGTTGGCACTGCCCTGAAGCTTGATGAGCGCATGAATATTGGGCCCGGCGGTGTAGCTGATGCTGCTGCAGATGGTGCTCAGGCCCCAGGCGTCGATGATGACGTCACCCACGTTGTCGACATAGTACGTGTCGTCTCCGGATCCTCCTTCCATCCTGTCCGCACCGGCGCCACCATTGATGGTGTCGTTGCCGGAACCGCCGACGATTTGATTGGCCAGCGCATTGCCGGTGAGTCGTCCGGAACCGGTCAGGTTCTCGACAAAGGCGGACAGTGTGTAGTCCCCTCCGGCCACCACCACCACGGTATCGGTCCCGCCACCATTGACCTCGACCACCACGTCCTGCGGGCCGCTCACGCGGTAGGTGTCGTTGCCAGCGCCACCGGTCATCGTGTCATTGCCCGCGCCACCGTCGATCAGGTTGTTGCCCGCATTGCCGGTCAATCGGTTGGCGACGTCGTTGCCTGTGAGCGAGACTGAGGCCGAGCCCGTGGACAGCAGGTTCTCCAGGCCCCGTTGAAGTGTCCATGACAGCCCGGTTTCCACCGTGTCGACGCCCCCGGCGGTGTCCTCGCCCATGATCCTGTCACCGGCGTTGTCGACCACGTAGGTGTCGTTGCCGGCGCCGCCTGACATCGTGTCGGCACCGCCCCCGCCATTGAGTCGGTTGTTGCCGCTGTTGCCCGTGATGCTGTTGGCGGCAGCGTTGCCGGTGCCGTTGATGCCGGCGCCTCCCACCAGAGTGAGGGTCTCGATGTTGTCGCCCATCACGCAGCTCGCACTGGCCTCAATCCGGTCATAGCCTTGACCGGCCAGTTCGACCACGACGTCCAGCACGCTGTCGACGATGTACACGTCCGCGCCCAGGCCGCCTTTGAGCGTGTCGTTGCCTGCGCCGCCGTTCAGCGTGTTGGCGCCTGTGTTGCCAACGATGGCATTGTTCAGGCTGTTGCCGACACCGGTGATGGCTTCCGATCCTGTCAGGGTCAAAGCTTCGACGTTTGCCGTCAGCGTGTAGTTGTATGACACGGTCACCGAGTCGTAGCCGCCATTGGCGGCCTCGACAACCGTCGTCCAATGCGCGTGACCCAGCAGGTATTGGTCGTTGCCGCCGCCACCGGTCAGGGTGTCCAGTCCCCCGGCGGCGCCGACGCTCAGCACATTGGCGGCGGCGTTGCCGGTGATGCTGTTGGAGAGGTTGTTGCCCGTCCCGTTGATTGCCGCGCTGCCACCCAGCACCAGGTTCTCCAGGTTGGCGCCCAGCGTTCGGGTCACCAGGCTGGTGACGGTGTCGGTGCCCTCGTTCAGCGCCTCGATCACGATGTCGCCGCTGACATCCACCAGGTAGCTGTCATTGCCCTTGCCGCCGACCAACGTGTCCACACCCGCCTTGCCATCCAGGACGTTGGCCAGGTCGTTGCCGGTGATGCGGTTGGCGCCTGCGTCGCCGGTGCCGCGCAGCGCGGCGCCGGTCAGCTGCAGGTTCTCGATGTTGGGCCGGCTCAGGGTCCAGTCGGTCGCGACCACCAGCGTGTCGATCCCGGCGTTGGCCGCTTCAGTGACCACATCGCTGGCGTCGACGATGTAGGTGTCGTTGCCCAGGCCGCCGCTCATCGTGTCAGCGCCCAGGCCGCCGTTGAGCACGTTGCCCAGGCCGTCGCCGGTCAGCACATCGGCCTGGCGGGTGCCGGTGATGTTCTCGATGCCGACCAGCGTGTCGCGGCCGTGGCCGGTGGCCACGCCGGTGGCCAGGTTGACGTTTACCGCAGTGGTCACGCCGTCGTAGCTGACGGTGTCAATGCCCAGGTTGCCATCGAGCCGGTTGTCACCCGCGTTGCCCGTCAGCGTGTCGCTGCCGTAGCCGCCCCGGAGGTGTTCGATATTCACCAGCGTGACGTAGTACTGGCTGCCCGGCAGGCCCATGCGCTGTGTCAGCAGGCTGGCCGCCATGCCGGTGGAGGTCGCGTTCTCGGCGGTGTCGCTGCCGTCGCCGCCGTCGCAGACCATGCCGCCCAGCTTCGTCGAGGGTTGCATCACGTCGTTGCCGGCGAAGCCCATCTGGCGCAGGCCGCCGCTGATGGTGTCATTGCCCGACAGCAGGTAGCTGTACAGACCGGCGCCGGCCACCACCTTGGTCTGCACGGCGGCGGCGTCGGCGGCCAGGCCCGAAATGGTGAAGCCTTGGGTCGGGTCGAGCGGAGACCACAGGCGGATCTCGTTCACCACGCCCTTGACATGCGTGGCGTCCGGGTAGGTGAAGCTGCCCAGGAAGGTCTGGTGCTTCACGCTGTCTTCCATCTCGAACCACGACGCCGTGCCGGTGGCCCGGAAGACCGTCCAGGTGACCTGGACCAGGGGATTGAAGTTGTTCTCGGCGGTCAGCGTGGCCATGGGTCTGCTCTGGTGTCAGGCGGGTGGGGATGTCCCGTCATGACGAGCACCAGGCACCGGGCTGAGCGCGCAGGCAGGGTGAACCACGGCACTGCGCGCGCGGCGCAGGCATCGCCTCCTCCCGGTCAGGCGCACAGGTGGGCGGCGACGCGCGTCCTGCGGTTTTGTTAACGAATTGTAAGTGCCGCCGGTGAGGTCGGCCAGGGGGCCCGCGGCAGAGGTTTCCCGAGGGGGTCAGGGGCGCAGGTGGGCGAGCACCTCGTCGGCGATCGCCAACGCCGCCGTCAGCCCCGGCGATTCAATGCCGAACAGGTTGACCAGCCCCGGCACGCCATGCACCGCCGGGCCATCGATGCGGAAGTCGGCGGCCGGCTCGCCCGGGCCGCTGATCTTCGGCCGCACGCCGGCATAGCCGGGCTGCAGTGCGCCTTCGGGCAGGCCAGGCCAGTAGTGGCGCACTGCGTCGGCGAAGCCGGCGCCATCGGCCGGGTCGACGACATAGTCCACCGCGTCCACCCAGCGAAAGCTGGGCCCGAAGCGCGCCTGGCCGCCCAGGTCCAGCGTCAGGTGCACGCCCAGGTGGCTGCTCTCGCCGGGCACCGGGTAGACCAGGTGGCGAAACGGCGCGCGGCCGCTGAGGGTGAAGTAGGCGCCCTGGGCGTAGTACGGGCGCGGCACATGGGTCGGGGCCAGGCCGTCGATCGCGGCGGCCACCGCGCAGGCGTTCAGGCCGGCTGCGTTGACCACCTGGCGCGCATGCAGCGTGGTGGCGGTGTCGCCCCCCACCTGCAGCGCCAGGCCGTCGTCCAGCACGCGGGCGCGCTGCAGCGGCGAGCACAGCGCCAGCATCGCGCCGTGCGCCTCGGCCTCGCCCAGCAAGGCCAGCATCAGGCCGTGGCTGTCGACGATGCCGGTGGAGGGCGACAGCAGCGCCGCCTCGCAGCGCAGCGCGGGCTCCAGCGCCTGCGCCTCCTCGCGGCTGAGCCAGCGCAGATCGTCGACGCCGTTGTCGGCGGCGTGCCGCTGCAGGCGTCGCAAGGCTGGCAGTTCCTCGGCCTCAGTGGCTACTACCAGCTTGCCGCAGCGCTGGTGCGCCACGCCGTGCTCGGCGCAGAAGGCATACAGCTGGTGCTTGCCCTGCACGCACAGCCGCGCACGCAGCGAGCCGGCGGGGTAGTACAGCCCGGCGTGGATGACCTCGGAGTTGCGCGCACTGGTGGCGGTGCCGAAGGCGTTCTCGCTCTCCAGCACGATCACCTCGCGGCCGGTGCGGGCCAGCGCGCGGGCGCAGGCCAGGCCCACCACGCCGGCGCCAATGACGACGGTGTCGACGCTGTCCATCAGGCCTCGGGGTAGGCCTCGCGCAGCGGCCAGACGCGGCCGGTGTCGGCGGCGTGGTAGCCAGGCAGGGCGTCCACCGCGGCGTGGAAAGCCGGGTCGCGCAGCGTGTCCACCAAGCGCTGCATGGCCGGCGTGGCCAGCGTGCTGGCGCGGCACAGCAGGAAGTAGCGCTCGCTGGCCAGCGGGATGAAGTCGAGCTTGAACTGCCGCGCCGGTGGCTCCAGGCCGAAGCCGGCATCCGCCATGCCGCTGGCCACGTAGGCGGCCACCGCGGCATGGGTGTACTCGCCGCGTTCGAAGCCGGCGATGGCCTCCGGCGCCAGGCCTTCGGCCCGCAGCAGGCCTTCCAGCAGGAAGCGCGTGCCCGAGCCGGCCTCGCGGTTGATGAAGTGCACATCGGGCCGCGCCAGGTCACGCAGTTCGTAGAGCTTCTTGGGGTTGCCGGCCGGCACCATCAGGCCCTGGCGGCGCACGGCGATGTCCAGCACACTGAGGTCGTCGCCGTCCAGCCAGCGCGCGTAGTGCGCCAGCGCTGCGGCCTGCAGCGGGCCCTGCGGGATGTGCAGGCTGGCGGCGTCGCAGTCGCCGTCGTGCAGCGCGGCCAGTGCAGCGGTGGTGCTGCCGTAGCGGCGCTCCACCACCAGGCCCTGGCGGCCCAGTTGCTCGAACAGCGCCTCGATCGCGAAGCCGTGGCTGGCGTGCACCCGCAGCACCGGCGGCACCTGCTCGACCACGCGGCCGATCTCGGCGGCCAGCTCCGAGGCCAGTGAATCGAGCACCGGCCCCAGCCGGGCGGTGATGCGGTGGTCGGCCCAGACCAGCTTTTCGCCCAGCGCGCTGAGGGTGGAGCCCTTGCCGCGCTCCATGTGCAGCAGCGTGCTGCCGAACAGCGCCTCGCCCTGGCGCACCAGGTCCCAGGCGTGGCGGTAGGACATGCCCAGCTGCTGGCAGGCCGACAGCAGGCTGCCCTGCGCCTGCACCTGCACCAGCAGCTCGACCAGGCGCACCGGCAGCGCCGGGCCGTCAGGGTCCTGGACGGTCCAGGTGGGGCGGATCGTGATGCGTTTCATGGCGATGGGGCAGGGTAAACGATTTATGCACTGGCCAGCACATGCTGCCCGCCGTGCGCCGCATATTGAGCCGCCGCGGCGCGCTGCGTACAGTGTGCCGAGCACCCGCGGATCCCCCGCGCGACAAGGCGCCGCCATGAGCCCAGCACATCCTCCGGAGACCACCGTCAGCGTTGACGACCTGCGCCAGCGCCTGAAGCGCAAGAGCCGCCTGAAGGGCCGCCAGCCGGGCGACGCCGCCCGCGCCGCGGTGCGCGCGCTGATCGGCCCCGGCCCGCACGCCCGCGACACGCTGATCGAGCAGCTGCACCGCCTGCAGGACACCCACGGCGCGCTGTTCGAGGGCCACCTGGTGGCGCTGGCCGCCGAGATGGGCCTGGCGATCGCCGAGGTGGCCGAGGTCGCGAGCTTCTACCACCACTTCGACATCCGCGCCGACGACGACACCCCGCCCGCGATGACGCTGCGCGTGTGCGACAGCCAGAGCTGCGCCATGGCTGGCGCCGCGTCGCTGATGGCCGCGCTGGCCGCCGCGGTGGGCCCCGAGGTGCGGGTGATCCCCGCGCCCTGCGTGGGCCGCTGCGAGCAGGCGCCGGTGGCGGTGCTGGGCCAGCGCGCGCTGCCGCAGGCCACGCTGGCCAGCGTGCAGGACGCCATCGCGGCAGGCGACACCCGCCATGCGCTGTCGGCGGGCGACGGCGCCTTCGACCCCGCCGCCCATGGCCCGCACGAGGTCACCGGCCCCGCCTCTGACATCGCTCCCGCGCATGTCGGCTACGCCGCCTACCGCGCGGCCGGTGGCTACGCGCTGGCGGCCGAGGTGGTGAATGGCGAGCGCGACGCCGAGGCGGTGCTCACGGCGCTGTCCGACGCCGGTCTGCGCGGCCTGGGCGGCGCCGGTTTCCCGGCCGGCCGCAAGTGGCGCATCGTGCGCGGCTTCCCGGGCCCGCGGCTGATGGCGGTGAACATCGACGAGGGCGAGCCCGGCACCTTCAAGGACCGCACCTATCTTGAGCGCGACCCGCACCGCTTCCTGGAAGGCGTGCTGGTGGCCGCCCAGGTGGTGGGCTGCGAGGCCGCCTACCTCTACCTGCGCGACGAATACCACGGCGCTCGCGCGGTGCTGGAGCACGCACTGGCCGAGCTGCAGGCCGACCCGCCCTGCGCGCTGCCGCGCCTGGTGCTGCGCCGCGGCGCCGGCGCCTACATCTGCGGCGAAGAGTCGGCCATGATCGAGAGCCTGGAAGGCAAGCGCGGCGAGCCGCGGCTGCGCCCGCCCTACATCGCCGAGGTGGGCCTGTTCGGCCGGCCGACGCTGGAGCACAACTTCGAGACCCTGTACTGGGTGCGCGACATCGTGCAGCGTGGCGCCGCCTGGTTCAGCGGCCACGGCCGGCATGGCCGCACGGGGCTGCGCTCGTACTCGGTCAGCGGTCGCGTGAAGCGCCCGGGTGTCAAGCTGGCGCCGGCTGGCACCACGCTGCGCGAGCTGATCGACGAGTTCTGCGGCGGCATGCTGGACGGCCACACGCTCTACGGCTACCTGCCCGGCGGCGCCTCGGGTGGCCTGCTGCCGGCGTCGCTGGCCGATGTGCCGCTGGATTTCGACACGCTGCAGCCGCACGGCTGCTTCATTGGCTCGGCGGCGGTGGTGGTGCTGTCGCAGCACGACACCGCGCGCGAGGCGGCGCTCAACGCGATGCGCTTCTTCGCCGAGGAGAGCTGCGGCCAGTGCACGCCCTGCCGCGTGGGCACCGAGAAGGCCGCCGCGCTGATGGCCCGCGCCGACTGGGACCACGCCACGCTGGCCGACCTGGCCACGGTGATGGCCGATGCCTCGATCTGCGGCCTGGGCCAGGCGGCCCCCAACCCGATCCGCTGCGTGCAGCGGCATTTCCCGCAGGAGGTGGGTCTGTGAACGCCATGACTGATCTGCCGCGCATGATCTCGTTCGTGCTGGATGGCCAACCCGCCGAGGCCTTCGAAGGCGAGAGCATCCTGAAGGCCGCTGAGCGCCACGGCGTGAACGTGCCGCGCCTGTGCTACAGCGACGGCCTGCGCCCCGATGGCAACTGCCGCGCCTGCGTGGTGGAAGTCAAGGGCGAGCGCGCCTTGGCCGCCTCGTGCTGCCGCAGCGTGCAGCCCGGCATGGACGTCAACGCCAGCGGCGAGCGCCCGCGCAAGAGCCAGCAGATGGTGCTGGAGCTGCTGCTGGCCGACCGCCCCGATGCGCGCGAAAGTGGCCGCCCGCTGGGCGAGCTGGCCGACTGGGCCGCTCGCCTGGGCGTGCAGCCGCGCGAGGCGCTGACCGCGCTGCGCGCCCCGGCGCCCGCCGCCGACCTCAGCCACCCGGCGATGGCGGTGAACCTGGACGCCTGCATCCAGTGCACCCGCTGCGTGCGCGCCTGCCGCGAGACGCAGAACAACGACGTCATCGGCGTGCTGCACCGCGGTGCCCACGCGCAGATCGCCTTCGACCTGGGCGACCCGATGGGCCTGAGCAGCTGCGTGGCCTGCGGCGAATGCGTGCAGGCCTGCCCGACCGGCGCGCTGTCGGCCAAGACCATGCCGCCGGGCCTGACGCCCGACCGCAGCGTCGACTCGGTCTGCCCCTTCTGCGGCGTGGGCTGCCTGCTGACCTGGCATGTCAAGGACGAGCAGATCGTCGGCGTCACCGGCCGCGACGGCCCGGCCAATGGCGGGCGGCTGTGCGTCAAGGGCCGCTTCGGCTACGACTACATCCACCATCCGCAGCGCCTGACCCGGCCACTGGTGCGTCGCGCCGGCGTGGCCAAGGACCCCAGCATCCCCTGGCGCCAGGACCAGTGGGCCGAGGTCTTCCGCGAGGCCAGCTGGGACGAGGCGCTGGCGCTGGCCGCCGGCGGCCTGAAGTCGCTGCGCGACCAGCACGGCCCGAAGGCGCTGGCCGGCTTCGGCTCGGCCAAGGGCAGCAATGAAGAGGCCTACCTGTTCCAGAAGCTGGTGCGGGTGGGCTTCGGCAGCAACAACGTCGACCACTGCACCCGGCTGTGCCATGCCTCCAGCGTGGCGGCACTGCTCGAGGGCGTGGGCTCGGGCGCGGTCAGCAACCCGGTGCGCGATGTGGAGCTGGCCGAGCTGTTCATCGTCATCGGCTCCAACCCCACGGCCAACCACCCGGTGGCCGCCACCTGGATGAAGAACGCCGCGCGCCGCGGCGCCAAGATCGTGCTGGCCGACCCGCGCCGCACCGAGCTGGCCCGCGACGCCTGGCAAGTGCTGAACTTCCGCCCCGACACCGACGTGGCCCTGGTCAACGCCATGCTCTACGTGGTGGTCGAGGAGGACCTGATCGACCACGCCTTCGTGGCCCAGCGCGCGCACAACCTGCAGGCGGTGATCGACGGCGTCCAGGGCTTCAGCCCCGAGGCCATGGCGCCGATCTGCGGCATCCCGGCCCAGACCATCCGCGAGGTCACCCGCGCCTACGCGAAGAGCAAGGGCTCGATGATCCTGTGGGGCATGGGTGTGAGCCAGCACGTGCACGGCACCGACAACGTGCGCAGCCTGATCGCGCTGGCCACGCTGACCGGCCAGATCGGCCGGCCCGGCACCGGCCTGCACCCGCTGCGCGGCCAGAACAACGTGCAAGGGGCCAGCGACGCCGGCCTGATCCCGACGATGTTCCCCAACTACCAGCGGGTGAACAACGCCGAGGCCCATGCCTGGTTCGAGCGCTTCTGGGGCACGCCGCTGGACGCCACACCGGGCTACACCGTGGTCGAGATCCTGCACAAGGCCAAGGCGCCCGAGACCGACCCGCACAAGATCCGCGGCATGTATGTGATGGGCGAAAACCCGGCGATGTCCGACCCCGACCTGAACCATGCGCGCGAAGGCCTGGCCTCGCTGCAGCACCTGGTGGTGCAGGACCTGTTCCTCACCGAGACCGCCTGGCTGGCCGACGTGGTGCTGCCCGCCAGCGCCTGGCCCGAGAAGTGGGGCACCGCCACCAACACCGACCGCATGGTGCAGATGGGCCGCCCCGCCGTGGCACCGCCGGGTGATGCGCGGCGCGACCTGTGGATCCTGCAGCAGCTGGCGCGCGGCATGGGCCTGGACTGGCGCTACGAGGGCCCGGACGACGGTGTCGCCGCGGTCTTTGAAGAGATGCGCCAGGCCATGCACGGCGTGATCGCCGGCGTCAGCTGGGAGCGGCTGCTGCAGGCCGATTCGGTCACCTACCCCTGCATGAGCGAAGACGACCCCGGCCAGCCCATCGTCTTCACCGACGACGTGCCCACCGACGACGGCAAGGTCCACCTGGTGCCCACCTCGCTGGTGCCGGGCAACGAGCCGCCGGATGCCGACTACCCCTTCGTGCTGATCACCGGCCGCCAGCTCGAGCACTGGCACACCGGCAGCATGACGCGGCGCAGCCGGGTGCTGGATGCGGTGGAGCCCCTGGCCACCGCCAGCCTGTGCGGCGCTGATCTGCAGCGCCTGGGCCTGCAGCCCGGCGATGCGCTGACGGTGGCCTCGCGCCGCGGCAGCGTCACGCTGCATGCGCGGCGCGACGACGGCACGCCCGAGGGCACGGTCTTCATCCCCTTCGCCTACGCCGAGGCGGCGGCCAACCTGCTGACCAACCCGGCGCTGGACCCCTTCGGCAAGATCCCGGAATTCAAGTACTGCGCGGTGCGGGTCAGCGCCGGCGGCGAAGTGCTGGCCACCGCAGGCTATGGCACCGGGGCGGTACAGTGAGCGCATGTCCCGGCCCTTTCTGCTGCTTGATCTGGATGGCACGCTGAGCGACCCGCAGCAGGGCATCGCCCGCTCGATCAACCACGCGCTGGCCTCGATCGGGCAGGCGACGCAGGACGAGGCGGCGCTGACGCGCTACATCGGCCCGCCGCTGTCCGAGTCCTTCCGCGAACTGGTGCCCGGCGCCGACGAGGCCACGGTGCAGGCGCTGCTGGCCGCCTACCGCGCGCGCTACGGCGCCATCGGCTACGCCGAGAACACGCTGTATGCCGGCGTGCCCGAGGCCCTGGCCGCGCTGGCCGGGGCGGGGGCCACGCTGGTGCTGTGCACCTCCAAGCGGGTGGACTTCGCCGAGCAGATCCTGCGCCTCTTTGGCCTGCGCGAGCACTTCGCCTGGCTCAGCGGCGGCCGCGACGGCCTGCACAAGTGGCAGCAGCTGGGCGAGCTGCGTGCCGCCGGGCGCGTGCCTGACCACGCGGTGATGATCGGCGACCGCGCGGTGGACCTGATCGCCGCGCACCGCAATGGCCTGGACAGCGGCGCAGTGCGCTGGGGCCATGGCAGCCAGGACGAGCTGGCGGCCGAGTCGCCCACCCACTGGTTCGACCAGCCGCAGGACTGGCTCCGACTGGTGGCAGACTCGGCGGCATGAACATGGCTGCCTCCCGCATCGCTCTCGTCACCGGCGCCGGCTCCGGCATTGGCCAGGCCTGCGCGCTGGCCCTGATGGCCGCCGGCTGGACCGTGGTCTTCAGCGGCCGCTCGGCCGACAAGCTGCAGGCCGCGATCAACACCTCACCCACGCCGGAGCGCGGTGTGGCGATCGTCGCCGATGTCACCGACGAGGCCTCGGTCGATGCGCTGTTCGCGCAGATCCAGCAGCGCTTCGGCCGGCTGGACCTGCTGTTCAACAACGCCGGCGTGTTCACCGCCGGCGTGCCGCTGGAAGACCTGCCGGTGGCCGCCTGGCGCGCGGCGGTGGACACCAACCTGACCGGCGCCTTCCTGTGCACCCGTGCCGCCTTCCGGTTGATGAAGGCGCAGTCGCCGCGCGGCGGGCGCATCCTCAACAACGGCTCGATCTCGGCCCACGTGCCGCGGCCGAATTCGGCGGCCTACACCGCCACCAAGCACGCGATGACCGGGCTGACCAAGTCCTGTGCGCTGGACGGCCGGGCCTTCGACATCGCGGTGGGCCAGATCGACATCGGCAACGCCGCCACCGACATGACCACCGCCATGGCCGCCGGCATGCCGCAGGCCGACGGCAGCGTGCGCGCCGAAGCCCGCATGCACGTGCGCCATGTGGCTGACGCGGTGGTGCAGATGGCCGGCCTGCCGCTGGAAGCCAATGTGCTGTTCATGACGGTGATGGCCACCGGCATGCCCTTCGTCGGGCGGGGCTGAACACGTCGCCGCCGCCGTGGCGGCACGGATTCCGGTGGCGCCTGCGCACCCCTAGGTCAAGGGGCGCGCGAACGACTGAACCTTGATCCGAGGGAGGGTGCGCACGCCCGGCGGCTGGCAGCATCCTCAGATGCGGCGCGCCGGAAGGGATGGTGCGCTGCCCTCTGGAGGATTGCCATGAACCGACCCACCCCTGCCCGCCGCGCCCGCGGCATGACCCGTCCGCTGGCCATGGGGGCGGTGCTGGTGCCGCTGCTGCTCAGCACCGCGATCCAGCAGGCCTGGGCGACCACGGTCAACGACACCGGGACCGCCGGCACGACCGGTACGCCCGGCTCCTCACCAGGCGGCGCTGGCGGCAATGGCGGCACCGGCGGCAGTGCCAACGCGGCGGCCGGCCCCAATGGTGACAGCAGCAACGCGGCCAATGCGAATGGCGGCAACGGCGGCAGCGGCGGCAACGGCGGCGGCGGTACCGCGGTCATCCAGGGTGGCTCCGGTGGCAACGGCGGCGACGGCGGATCGGCCACGGCCAGCGCCACCACGGCGCCCGCCGCGGGTTCTGCCACCTCCACCGCGACCGCCAACGGCGGCAGTGGCGGCGCCGGCGGCAGCGGTGGCGGCAACGGTGGCGCCGGGCCCGGCCTGGGCGGCAGCGGTGGCAGCGGTGCCAGCGCCACGGCCACGGCCGTGGCCACCGGCGTCGGGGCCTCGGCCGGATCGGCCACCGCGTCGGCCGGCGGCGGCAATGGCGGCTCCGGCCGCGACAGCGGCCGTGTCGGCGGCAATGGCGCCACGGCCAGTGCGTCCGCCACCGCCAACTCCGGCAGCGGCACGGCCACGGCCACCGTCAACGTGTACGGCGGTCATGGCGGCACCGGCTTCACCACCGCCCAGGGTGGCAACGGCGCGGCGGTGTCGGTGACCGGCGCGGTCAGCGGCAACACCACCGGTACGCTGGCGCTGAACCAGAACGCCACCGGCGGCAGCGGCGGCTATTCCTACGAATCCAACGCGGGCGCCGCCGGCGCCGCCAGCAGCACGCTGCTCTACACCAACAACACGCCGTCCACGATCAATGCCACGGTGCGGTCCAACGGCGGCACCGGCGGCGGCACCACCAGCGGCACCACCACCGCTGGTGCGCAGGCCACCACCAATGTCCGCATCACCGGCAGCGGCGCGCTCAATGTCAATGGCTACGCCAATGGCGGGGACGGCGGCGCTGGCGGCAGTGCCCACGGGGCGGCCGGTGCCCGCGGCACCAGCACCGCCCGCGCCACCACCGCCGGCGCGGCGACGGTGACCGTGGGCAGCTATGCCACCGGGGGCAACGGCGGCTCGGCCAGCGGGGCGGGCCGCATCGCGGGGTCCGGCGCGAATGGCGTGACCTCGGCCAACGGTCAGAGCGGCAGCGGCACGGTCACCGTGACGGCACGCGCCACGGCCGGCAGCGGCGGCACGGGCGGCACTGGCGCTGACGCGGGCGACGGGGCCAACCAGGTGGTCACCGACGCCGCCGTCGGCAAGACCACCGGCACGCTGAACCTGAACCAGGAGGCCTATGCCGGTCATGGCGGCACGGCGAGTGACGGCATCGCCGGCGACGGCGGCAACGCCACCTCGCGCCTGACGCGCAACGACACCTTCGCCAGCCAGCACACGGTCAACCTCTACAGCCGCGGCGGCAATGGTGGTGGGGCCACCACCGGCACCGCCGGCGCGTCGGGCACGGCGCTGAGCGAGGCCACGGTCACCGCGGTCGGCAACCTGACCCTGAACATCGATGCGTTGGGCGGCACCGGCGGCGCCGACGGCGCCGGCAGCGGCAGCGCCGGTGCCAAGGGCACGGCCAACGCCAGCGGCAGCACCGTGGCCAACAAGACGGCCACCGTCACCGCCACCGCCACCGGCGGCACCGGCGGTTCGGCCTCGGGCAGCGGGGCGGGCGGCAACGGCGGCCAGGCCGCGCTGACCAGCAGTGGCGCCTCCGGCAACGGCACGGTCATTGCCACGGGCACCGCCACCGGCGGCTCAGGCGGCACGGGTTACGCCGGAGCCGGCGGTGGCAATGGCGCGTCGATCAGCGTGGTCGACGCGGTGTCGGCCACCACCAATGGCATCGCGACGATCAACCAGACGGCCAATGGCGGCAGCGGCGGGTACTCCTACACCGCCACGGCCGGCAGCGGCGGCAATGCCACCAGCAATCTGCTGCGTGACGACACCACCGCCACCCGTCTGACGGTCACGCTGCGGGCGGACGCCGGCAACGGTGGCGGCACCACCAGCGGCACCGGCGGCGCCTCCGGCAATGCCAGCTCGGCGCTGGACCTCAGCGGCGTCGGCCAATTGCAGGCCAGCAGCTATGCCACCGGTGGCAGTGGGGGCGGCGGCTCCACGAACAATGGCCGCAATGGCGGCACGGCGGCCTCGACGGCCGTGGCCGATGCGGTGCTGTCCGCGCCGGTGTCGGTGCTGGCCCAGGCCAATGGCGGCACGGGCGGCACCAGCAGCGCCGGCACGGCGGGCGCCGGTGGTGGCGCCAGCGCGTCGGCGTCGGGCACCAGCGGCAGCGGCGCGGTCAACGTCACCAGCCGCAGCTACGGCGGCTCAGGCGGCGCGGCCTCGGACACCGGCACTGGCGGCGCGGGGGCGGCCGTCACGCTGACCGACAGCGTGGGCGGCGGCACCTCGGGCATCCTGACGATGGCGCAGCTGGCCCAGGGCGGCACGGGCGGCAACAGCGCCAGCGGCGTGGCCGGCAAGGGCGGCAATGCCAGCAGCAGCCTGACGCGCAATGACCTGCTGGCCTCGACCCTCAATGTCGACGTCACCGCCAACGGCGGGGCTGGCGGCACCTCGTCGCTGGGCAGCACGCTGGGCGGCGGCACGGCCACCACGCAGGCCACGATCGACGCGGTGAACACCCTCAACCTCGACGGCGCCGCCACCGGCGGCACCGGCGGTGCCGGGGGCACCGATGCCAGCGGCGCCAAGGGCGGCAATGCCAGCACCACGCTGGTGGGACGCAGCCTCGGCACGGCGGCGGTGCGCGTCACCGGCACCGCCACCGGCGGGCGTGGCGGCCAGGCCTCCGGGGCGGGCCGCACGGCCGGCGCAGGGGGCAGCGCCAGCACCAGCGTCGCCGGCCAGTCCGAGGACGGCACGCTGACGCTGACGGCCGCCACCAACGGCGGCGATGGGGGCACCGGCTATGTCGGCGCCAGCGGCGGTGCCGGCGCCAACGCGTCGGCGACCAACGCGGTTGGTGGCACCTCCACCGGCACGATCTACCTGACCCAGAACGTGGCGGGTGGCACTGGCGGCTATTCCTACACCGGCCAGGCCGGCAACGGTGGCAGCGCCACCAACAACCTGACGGTGTCGCTGGTCGATGCCGAGTACCTGAACATCTCGATGACCACCAACGGTGGCGCGGGCGGCAGCACCAGCAGTGGCCTGGCGGGCCAGGGTGACCAGGCCTCGTCCCAGTTGTCGGGCACGGCGCCGGGCCGCACCTTCCTGGTCGGCTACGCCAACGGCGGCGCCGGCGGATCGGTCGGCAGCGGCGTGGCCAGTGGCGGCAATGGCGCCTCGGCCTCGTCCCAGGTCAGCGCCAGCAGCTCGCTGGACTTCGACGCCCAGGCCCAGGCCCAGGCCGTCGGCGGCGCCGGCGGCACCGGCCGCGGCGTGGGCCAGGTCGGGGGCGCCGGGGCCTCGTCCACCGGCAGCGCCAACGCCAGCAGCGGCACGGGCAACGCCACCGTCATCGTGCGTGCCTACGGCGGCGCCGGCGGTGACGGCCTGAACGGCGCCAACGGCGGGCAGGGCGCGTCCACCTCGCTGGTCAACGCGGTGAGCGGCAGCACGCTGGGCGCGCTGTCGGCCACGCAGAACGCCTATGGCGGCGCTGGCGGCAGCACGGACAGCGGTGTCGCCGGCAACGGCGCCAATGCCGGCTCGCAGCTGACACTGAACACCGGGTCGGCGGCGTCGGCGTCGGTGGTCGCGGCGGCCAATGGCGGCGTCGGCGGACAGACCGCCGCAGGCACCAGCGGCACCGGCGGCCAGGCCACCAGTTCGGTCACGGCCAGCGGCAGCGGCACGCTGTCGGTGGGCTCGTACGCCACCGGCGCCACGGGCGGTGGCGGCACCTCCACCGCGTCGGGCAACAGCGGCGGCAGCGCGCAGGCCAGTGGCAGCGCCACCACCGTGCTGTCACGCGCCGCCACCGTGGATGTCCAGGCCCATGGCGGCAACGGCGGCTCGGCCGTGGGCGTCGGCCAGACCGGCGGTGCCGGTGCCACGGCGACGGCCTCGGCCCAGGCCACCTCGAGCACCGGCGCGGTGTCGGTGACGGCCCTGGCGGATGCGGGTGCCGGCGGGACGGGCAGCACCGGCGCCAATGGCGGCCAGGGCGCCTCGGTCACGCTGGTCGGCGCGGTCAACGGGGTCACGCGCGGCGCGCTGAACCTGAGCCAGACGGCCACGGCCGGCGCGGGCGGCTACTCCTACACCGCCCAGGGCGGCCAGGGCGGCAACGCGCAGTCCAACCTGATCCGCAACAACCTGCAGGGCCGCGCGATCACCGTGACCAACAACGCCAATGGCGGCGCGGGTGGCGGCACCAGCACCGGCACCGGTGGCAGCGGCGGCAATGCCGGCACCAACACCGGCATCACCACGGTCAACACCCTGGGCACGCTGACGCTGAACACCACCGCCACCGCCGGCAATGGCGTGGGCGCCGGCACCGGGGGCAGCGCCGATGCGCGCGGCAACGGCACCGCGGCCCGCACCGCCACGGTCAACGCCTATGCCAACGGCGGCACCGGCGCCAGCGCCGGCCAGGCCGACGCTTCGGCCACGGCCAACACCACCGCGGCGGCGGGTGCGTCCACGGCCAATGCCCGCGCCACCTCGGTAGCGGGCACGGCCAACGCGACCGCGGTGACCACCGGCATCGATGCGGCCGACCTGTCGTCCTACGCCTGGGCCAATGGCGCGGCCGGCCTGGCCACGGCGCGCAGCACCGCCACAAGCGGCACCAGCAGCATCCAGACCAGTGCCGAGGCGGACGTCAAGGCCACCACCATCAGCCAGGCCTCGTCGTCCTACAACCCGGCCACCGGCCTGAACTTCCCCAACCTGAACGGCGGCAGCAACGGCATGCAGGCCTTCTCGTTCGCCAATGGCGCGCCCAACGCCTCGTCGCTGAACACGCTGCTGGGCGCGCACCCCACCGTGGCGGCGGCGGTGGGTTCGGGCGTGGTGATCGGGCTGGGGTCGCTGGGCGCCAACTACACCGGCGGTACGGGCACCCGCACCTACACGGCCAGCGCGCTCTACAGCTTCAACCTGAACACCGCGGCCGACCTGACGCTGGGCCTGCTGGATATCAGCGCCTACAACGGCGGCTTCGACACGCTGAACTTCAAGGTCAAGCGGGGCGGCACCACCGTGCTGAACGCCAACTTCGCCACGCTGCCCGACGCCCAGGCCTACTTCACCGACAAGTCCAAGACGCTGACCGGCTTTGTCGCGGGCAACAACACGGTGCTGCTGACCTACACGCTGACCGCCAGCGCCAGCAAGGGCTCGGACATCAGCTACCTGCTGAGCCGGCCGAATGGCTCGGCGCTGTGGACACCGCCCGCCAGCGCCGCCGAACGCCAGGCCCAGCTGACCGAGAACTGGGCCGCGGCCTACCAGGCCATGGCGCAGTTGCGCGCGCAGGCGTCGGCGCCGGCGATCGCCAGCGGCCTGCAGCCCTCGATGAACGGCTCCACGCTGGCCGGCGGCTCGGCCCCCCGCACGCCGGCACCGGCCACCGCCGGCCAGGCCGCCACGCGCACGCCGGGCGACCTGCGCGGCGCCGACGTGCGCACGCGCGGCGCGATGCTGCCTTGAGGGGTCTGCCCTGGTGGCCCACACTGTGCGCCGGCTTGATGCTGGTGCACGGCGCGGGCGCTGCGTTGGCGGCTGACGAAGCGGCCACCGCTGAGTCCTCCGAAGAGGCCTTCGCGCCACCCGGCCTGCGCTGGAACGCGTGGACGCTGCAGCCGCAGCTGCTGGTGGCTGCCGGCCACAACGACAACCTGCGCCTGCAGTCGGCCGGCCAGCGCCGCTCGGCCTTCGTCGCGCTGTTCCCGACGCTGCAGCTGCAGCGCCAGGATGGCGACAGCCGGCTGAACCTGGGCTGGCGCGCCGAGCGCACGACCTACCTGTCGAGCCGGCTGGACGACAGCACCAACACCGAGTTGTCGGCCGACGGCCTGCACCTGCTGGGTCCGCGCAGTGCCGTCGCCTGGCGTGCTGCGGGGCAGGAGTGGCATGACAGCGTTGGCCAGCCCGATCCGTCGCAGCCGGCCGCGCCGCCCGACCGCTACCTGGCCGCCGCCGCCGGCCTGGTCTGGCGCCACGACCTGGCGCTGGCCCAGGGCGCCTCGCCGCGGCTGGAGCTCGATGCCAGCGCGTCGCGCAAGCGCTACCGCACGCAGCGCGCGCTGACCATCCTGGCCGACGCCGACAGCGCCAGCCTGATCGGCCGCGTGCTGGTGCCGCTGGCCGAGCCCGAGCGCCGCGCCGGCGTGGAACTGCGCCGGTTGCGCCAGCGCTACCCCAACAGCTACCAGTCGCTGTCGCACACCGACGTGCGGCTGCTGGGCCTGCTGCAGTGGGAGCCCACGGCCGAGTGGAGCGGCCAGCTGCAGGCCGGGCCGCAGCAGCGCCGCTTCGACCGCCTGCGCCCCACCCAGGGCCTGCTGAGCTGGTCGGGCGAACTGCGCTGGCAGGCCACGCCGCTGCGCAGCCTGGTGCTGGGCGGCCAGCGCGAGGCCAGCGACGTGCCCGGCGACGGTGCCGATGCGGTGGTCGGCAGCCGCTGGCAGCTGGGCTGGAACGAACAGTGGGGCGCCACCCGCGCCAGCCTGACGCTGGCTCAGGTGCGCAGCCATTACGTCAACGGCTTCCAGCCGCGCGACGACCGCCTGCGCTCGGCCGACCTGTCGCTGCGCCACGACCTGGGCCGCCACTGGCAGATCGGCCTGAACCTGGGCTGGCTGCAGCGGCGCTCCAGCATCAGCGGCTTCGACTTCACGCGCCAGCTCGGCTCGGTGGTGCTGAGCACCGGGTTGTGACCTGGGCCTGTGAGGAAACGCTGGGCCGCCTCAGGTGGCCTCAGGCCCATTGAGGCCTGATTCGCAGCGGCAGCTCCATGGGCGCCACCGCGGGCCGCCGGGCCGTCCCAAGGCCCGCGGAGCCCCCTTGGGGGGGCGAGTCCGGACGTGAGGTGTCCAGCGGACACCTCGCGCCTGACGAGCGGGCCGGCCGCCAGGCCGGCTGCGGCCTGCAAGGCGCGAAGCCGCGCAGCGCCAAGCCTGGGGGCCCACCCGCGGGCCGCCGGGCCGTCCCAAGGCCCGCGGAGCCCCCTTGGGGGGTGGCGACGGCGCGCAGCGCCAAGCCTGGGGGCCCACATTTCAGGCCTCGATCACGCCCCAGCGCAGCGCCAGCAGCGTCAGCTCGGCCTGGTTGCCGGCGTTCAGCTTCTGCTTGATGTTGTAGAGGTGGGTGCCCACGGTGCTGGGCGACAGGCTCAGCGCCTCGGCGATCTCGGCCACGCTCTTGCCGCGGGCCAGACGCGTGAAGACCTCGAACTCGCGCTCGGACAACGCATCGAAGGGACTGGCCGAGCCGTCCAGCTGCGACAGCGCCAGCGCCTGCGCGGTCTGCGCATCCAGGTAGCGCTTGCCCTGGGCGACCGCGCGGATCGCCTCGGGCAGGGTTTCGGGGGCGCTGCGTTTGCTGACAAATCCCTGGGCGCCGGCGTTCAGCGCACGGCGTGGGTAGGCGGTGTCCTCGTGGGCCGAGAGCACCAGCACGCGCGGCGCGTCGTCGCGCGCGCGCAGGCGGCGCAGGGTTTCCAGACCGCCCAGGCCGGGCATGGTCAGGTCCATCACCACCACCTCGGGTTGCCACTGCGGCAAGCCCTTGAGCAGGGCCTCGCCGTCGGCGGCCTCGCCCACCACCTCGATGTCGCTGCCCGGCGCCTGCAACAGCATCCGAAAGCCCATGCGCACCACCGCATGGTCGTCGACCAGCACCACGCGGATCATGCGCCGGCCTCCGGCGCCCGCACGGGCAGCTCGACCTGCACGCAGGCACCGCCGCCCTCGGCATTGCGGGCTTCGAAGCGGCCGCCCAGGGCCTCGACGCGGCCGCGCAGGCCGCGCAGGCCGAAGCGCCCGGCGGGGCCCTCGGTGGCGGGCAGGCCGCGGCCGTTGTCGGTGATCGTCAGGTGCATTCGTTCTCCGTCGCGGCGCAGCGCCACCGCAATGCGCTGTGCGCCGCTGTGCTTGAGCGCATTGTTCACCGCTTCCTGCACCGTGCGGTAGGCGGCCAGGGCCGGTTCGGGGTCGACCGGGCCGTCGGCGCCGTCGATCTGCAGCGCGAACTCGGTGCCGGCGTGGCGTGCGCGCAGCGAGGCCAGCAGGTCCTGCAGCGCATCGGGCAGACCCAGCGGCCCCAGCGTCAGCGGGGTCAGGCGGGGGATCAGGCCGTGCATGGCGTCGTACAGGCGTGCGGCCTCGGTGTCGATCAGCTGGGCGGCGTCGCGGCCCATCGTGTCATGCTCGGGCAGGCGGGTGGCCAGCGAGCGCGCCAGGGAGCGGATGCCGGTGACCGACTGGCCCAGCTCGTCGTGCAGCTCGGCGGCGATCTCGCGCCGCTCGGCCTCCAGCCGCTGCTCCACCCGGCGCGCCCAGTCGCGGCTGTCGGCCAGGCGCTGCTCGGCGGCATGCGCGGCGATGCGCTGCTGCACCGTGGTTTCGATCGCCTCGCCCAGGCGGTTCACGGCGTCGCCGATCAGCGCCGCCTCGCGGCCGGGCAGGGCCGGCAGGCGCGCGGCGTAGTCGCCCTGCTGCAGGCGCTGCAGGCCGGCAACGATCTGGCCAAACGGCTTGAGCGCCCGGTGCACCGCCCCCACCACGGCCGCCAGCACCGCGGCCAGCGCCAGCGCGGTGGCACCGGCCAGCTGCCACAGGTCGTCCCAGCCGTCGAGGATGGCGCGCGAGGGGTTGGACTCGATCGTCAGCGTGGCGCCCGGCATGCGGATCTGCTGGCGCTGCAGCGGTGGCGTGACCAGGTCGGTGAACCAGTCCGGCGCGCTGCGGCCTTCCTTGTAGCTGGACGGCGGCGAGTGGTAGAGCTCGCGCCCGTCGGTGTCGACCAGCGTGATCTCGTTGGCGCGCACGCGGCCCAGCCGGTCCAGGAACTCCAGCATCGCCGGCGGACCGCCACGCGCGAAGATCCAGCTCACCCGCTCCAGCAACTGCGCCGCCACCCGGTTGGAGCCGGTGATCTCCTCGCGCACGCTGGCCCGCGTGGCGTCAATGCGCAGCCACAGCAGGGCGCCGATGAACAGCAGCATCATCGCCAGCACGATCACGTAGAGCTGCAGCCGCAGGCTGGGGCCGGTGGCGGGGCGGGGCAGGGTGTCCATGCGCGGATTGTCGGCCGCGCCGAGGGGGCTGCCATCCGGCCTGGGGTGAACCCGCACAGCGGTTCATGAAAATCATGAGCCCCGTTTCATGGACCGGGCGATGACCGGCGCGACCCTCAGGACCACACTTCGCCATCGGTGCCATCCCGGCACTGCATCCACCAAGGAGACCTTCATGACCTGGGAAACCCCGAGCGCCTGCGACTTCCGTTTCGGCTTCGAGATCACGATGTACATCGCGGCCCGCTGATCGGCTGCATCCTCGCCCCGGGGCCGTGCATGCACGGCCCCGTCTGTTTCCCCCTCCCTCGTCGCGAGTCTTGATGAAGCTCATCGTGCTGGGTGCCGCCGCCGGCGGTGGCTTTCCGCAGTGGAACTGCAACTGCACCCAGTGCGCCGGCGTGCGCGCCGGCCGGCCCGGGCTGCGCCGCCGCACGCAGAGCTCGGTGATCGTCGGCGATGGCGCCGATTGGGTGCTGGTCAATGCCAGCCCCGACATCCTGCAGCAGATCCAGGCCACGCCGGCGCTGCAGCCGGCACGCCAGCTGCGCGACACCGGCATCCGTGGCGTGCTGCTGGTCGACGGCCAGATCGACCACACCACGGGCCTGTTCATGCTGCGCGAGCGCGGCAGCCCGCTGCCGCTGTGGTGCACCGACCCGGTCCACGACGACCTGACCCAGGGCAATCCGATCCTGCGCGTGCTGGGCCACTTCTGCGGCGTGGATCGCCACACCGTGACGCCCGACGGCGCGCCCTTCGAGGTGCCCGGCGTGGCCGGTCTGCGCGTGCGCGCCCTGCCGCTGTGGAGCAAGCCCGCGCCCTTCTCGCCGCACCGCGAACACAATGTGGTGGGCGACAACGTCGGCTACCTGTTCGAAAACACCGCCAATGGCCGCACGCTGTTCTACGCGCCCGGCCTGGCCGAGATCGACCCCACGGTGTGGGAGGTGATGAACACCGCCAACGTGGTGATGGTCGACGGCACCTTCTGGACCGACGACGAGATGATCCGCCTGGGCATCTCGTCCAAGCGCGGCAGCGAGATCGGCCACCTGCCGCAGTCCGGCGCCGGCGGCATGCTGGAGTGGCTCTCGAAGCTGCCCGCCAGCACCCGCAAGCTGCTCATCCACATCAACAACACCAACCCCATCCTCGACGAGCACTCGCCCGAGCGCGCCGCCTGCACCGCCGCAGGCGTCGAGGTTAGCCATGACGGACTGGAGATCGACCTGTGACAGCCATCCTCTCTGACAGCGGCAGCGCCTGGTCGCGCACCGAGTTCGAAGCCCGCCTGCGCGAGCAGGGCAAGGCCTACCACATCCACCACCCGTTCAACGTGATGCTCAACACCGGCAAGGCCACGCCGGAGCAGATCCGCGGCTGGGTGGCCAACCGCTTCAGCTACCAGATCGCGATTCCGGTGAAGGACGCGGCGGTGATGTCCAACTGCCCGGACCGCGAGGTCCGCCGCGGCTGGATCCAGCGCATCCTGGACCACGATGGCTACGAGCTCGGTGGTGTCAAGGACGAAGGCGGCATCGAGGCCTGGATCCGTCTGGGCATCGCCTGCGGCCTGACGCGCGAGGAAATCACCGACGGCCGCCACATCATTCCGGCGGTTCAGTTCGCGGTCGACGCCTACATCAACTTCGCCCGCCAGCGGCCGTGGCAGGAGTCGGTGTGCTCGTCGCTGACCGAGCTGTTCGCGCCCGAGATCCACAAGCAGCGCCTGGCCACCTGGCCCGAGCACTACCCCTGGATCGAGTCCACCGGCCTGCAATACTTCCGCAACCGCGTCACCCAGGCGCGGCGCGACGTGGAACAAGGCCTGGAGGTCACGCTGAGCTACTTCAACACCAAGCCGCTGCAACTGCGCGCGCTGGACATCCTGAAGTTCAAGCTCGATGTGCTGTGGGCGATGAACGATGCGATGGCGACACGCTACGGTGTCAATACCTGATGGACGATTCGGTCACCCCGCGCCTGGGCCACGGCTTTCGCCTTCAATGGGAAGAGGCCCAGGGCTGCCATGTGCTGCTCTACCCCGAGGGCATGGTCAAGCTCAACCGCAGCGCCGGAGAGATCATGAGCCGCTGTGACGGCGCCACCGACCTGGCCGGCATCGTCGCCAGCCTGGAAGCCGCGTTCAGCGCCACGGGGCTGCGGCCGGATGTCGAGAAGTTCCTGGAGATCGCCAGCGGCAACCGCTGGGTGACGCTGGCATGAATGCGCTGTCGGGCCTGAAGAGCGCCGTGGTCGGCCCGCCCTTGTGGTTGCTGGCCGAGGTGACGTACCGTTGCCCGCTGCACTGCGTGTTCTGCTACAACCCGACCGACTACGCGCGCGTTGAGGACGAGCTGTCCACCGACGAGTGGCTGCGCGTGCTGCGCGAGGCACGCGCGCTGGGCGCGGTGCAGTGCGGCTTCTCGGGCGGCGAGCCGCTGCTGCGCGAGGACCTGGAACTGATGGTCGCCGAGGCGCACCGCCTGGGCTTCTACACCAACCTGCTGACCAGCGGCGTGGGCCTGACCGAAGAGCGCTGCGCGGCGCTGAAGGCCGCCGGCCTGGACCACATCCAGCTGTCCTTCCAGGACTCCAGCCGCGAGGTCAACGACTTCCTCTCCAGCACCAAGACCTTCGCGCTGAAGCAGCGTGTGGGCGAGATGCTCAAGGCCCAGGGCTGGCCGATGGTGATGAACGTGGTGATCCACCGCCTGAACATCGACCACATCGACCGCATCATCGCGATGGCCCACGAGCTGGGCGCCGAGTACCTGGAGCTGGCCAACAGCCAGTACTACTCCTGGGCGCTGGAGAACCGCGGCCACCTGATGCCCAGCCGCGAACAGCTGCAGCGCGCCGAGGCCATCACCGACGAGTGGCGCCAGAAACTCGACGGGAAGATGAAACTGTTCTTCGTCTCGCCCGACTACCACGAGGCCCGGCCCAAGAAGTGCATGAACGGTTGGGGCAATGTTTTCCTGACCATCACCCCCGACGGCGCTGCGCTGCCCTGCCACACCGCGCGCATGCTGCCGGGCCTGAGCTTTCCCACGGTGCGCGAGCGCGACCTGAAGTCGATCTGGTACGACAGCGAGGGCTTCAACGCCTACCGCGGCACCGGCTGGATGAAGGAGCCCTGCGCCAGCTGCGACCAGAAGGAGCAGGACCTGGGCGGCTGCCGCTGCCAGGCCTACATGCTGGCCAAGGATGCCGCCGCCGCCGATCCGGTCTGCGCCAAGAGCCCGCAGCACGGCGTGGTGCAGGCGGCGGTGGCCGCGGCCGATGCCGGACGGCTGCCCGAGCAGCCGCTGATCTTCCGCGGCCGGGCCGAATCGCTGCGCCTGTCGGGCGCCGACGCGGCTACGGCGAGTCCGACGTCGGCAGCGTGAAGTAGAAGCAGGCGCCCTCGCCGGGGCGGCCCTCGGCCCAGACCTGGCCGCCGTGGCGCTCCACCGCGCGGCGCACGATGCTCAGGCCCACGCCATGGCCATCGAAGCCGCGGCCATGCAGGCGGCGGAAGGGCTGGAACAGCTCGCGCGCGCGATCGGGGTCGAAGCCCACGCCGTTGTCGCGCACGAAGACCGTCAGCTGCGCGTCGTGGGCTTCGGCGCCGATCTCCACCCGCGGTTCGGCCTGGCCGCCGCTGAACTTGCAGGCATTGCCCAGCAGGTTGACCAGCACCGGGCGCAGCAGGTCGGCATCGGCCTGCACGGTGGGCAGGTCGTGCAGGTTGAAGACCGGCAGACGCTGCCCGGCCGACTGGCGCTGGATGTCGGCGATCGCCTCGCGCGCCAGCGACTCCAGCGACACGCTGCGCCGCGCCAGTCGCGCATCGCCCACCCGCGCCAGCTCCAGCAGCGAGGCCACCAGCGCGCGCGAGGTCTGGGCCTGGCTGCCGATCGCGCCCAGCAGCGTGCGTGCGGCCGCGGTGTCGCCGCGCTGCAGCGCCTCGTCGGCCAGGCGCGCCGCGCCCTCGATGCCGCCCAGCGGCCCGCGCAGGTCGTGCGAGACGCTGCGGTTGAAGCTCTCCAGCCCGGCGACCATGTCGCGCAGGTCGGCGGTGCGCTGCTGCACGCTGCGCTCCAGCGAGGCGTTGAGCGTCTCCATCGCCACCTCGGCGCTGCGGCGGCGCTCGACCTCGCGCTGCAGTGCCTGGGTGCGCCGCCGCAGCGTGACGATCAGCACCGTCAGGAAGGACACCGCCAGCGGCGCCATCACCAGGTAGCGCAGCGCGAAGGACACCGCGCCGCTGAAATGCACCAGCAGGGCCAGTGCGGGAATCGCCGCCACCGACAGCGCCACCCAGCCGTGGCCGGCGCCCGGCTCGCGCTGGCGCTGGCGCCAGGCCAGGCCAGCCACGCCAATGAACACGGCGGTCAGCACCACATTGCCGGTGCTGCGGGGCAGCGGAATGCCGGCCATCAGGGGCAGGCTGACCAGCAGCGGCGGCACCAGCAGGACCGGTACCAGCGGGCTGCGCCAGCCGCCGCGCAGGCCCAGCACCTTGGACATGCCGGCGGTCCAGAAGCCGATCGCCACCATCATCAGCACCGGCAGCCACAGCATCGGCTGGATCATCGGCCCCTGGGGCTTGTTCAGGTGCGTGGCATCCAGCGCATAGAACAGCGAGATGGCCAGCGCCGCCACGCCCAGCTGCCACAGCCCGGGCTCGCGGTCGCGCCGCCACAGGTGCAGGCAGGTGCCGCCCATGGCCAGCAGCAGCACGGCGCCCACCCCGCTGCTCACGGACCAGGCTTCGACGGGCAGGCTCGCCAGGAAATCGATCATGCGGCGGATGCAATGGGCAGGTTGCCCATTGTGCCGTCGGCTGATGGGTTGCGCATCAGAGTTGTGTTGTCACAACGATGACCTCTGGGCCCGCACGTCGTGGTTTCGACAAACGCCACAGGCTGCGACGACCGTCCGTCCGCCGCCAAGTTCACTGATTTTTCCTCACAGATCAACAGCTTGGCGCTGGTCTGAACCCCTGGCACGTTGGTTGCGAGGCATCGGTCGACATAGGCCCTCTGGCCCCTGGAGTCGACACGATGGACACCGCCAAGCCGATCTACCTGGACTACGCCGCCACCACGCCGGTGGACCCTCGGGTGGTGCAGGCCATGCTGCCCTACCTGTACGAGCAGTTCGGCAACCCGGCCTCGCGCAGCCATGCCTTCGGCTGGGCGGCCGAGGAGGCGGTGGAGATCGCCCGCGAACAGGTGGCCGCACTGATCGGCGCCGACCCGCGCGAGATCGTCTGGACCAGCGGCGCCACCGAGTCCAACAACCTGGCGATCAAGGGCGCCGCCCAGTTTCACCAGGCCAAGGGCCGCCACCTGATCACCGTGCAGACCGAGCACAAGGCCGTGCTGGACACGATGCGCGAACTGGAGCGCCAGGGCTTCGAGGTCAGCTACCTGCCGGTGCAGGCCGACGGCCTGCTGGACATGGCCGTGCTCGAAGCCGCGATCCGCCCGGACACCATCCTGGTCTCGGTGATGGCCGTCAACAACGAGATCGGCGTGGTGCAGGACATCAGCGCGATCGGCGCGCTGCTGCGCGAGCGCGGCATCCTCTTCCATGTGGATGCCGCCCAGGCCCCCGGCAAGATCGCGCTGGACATGGCGTCGCAGTGTGTCGACCTGATGAGCCTGTCGGCGCACAAGACCTATGGGCCCAAGGGCATCGGTGCGCTGTATGTGCGGCGCAAACCGCGCGTGCGCATCGAGGCCCAGATGCACGGCGGCGGCCATGAGCGGGGCATGCGCTCGGGCACGCTGCCCACCCACCAGATCGTCGGCATGGGCGAGGCCTACCGCCTGGCGCGCGCCGGCATGGCCGCCGAGAACGAGCGCATCCGCACGCTGCAGCAGCGCCTGCTGGGCCAGCTGCAGGACATCCCCGAGGTGCTGGTCAACGGCCACCTGACCCAGCGCGTACCGCACAACCTCAACATCAGCTTCACCTTTGTCGAGGGCGAGTCGCTGCTGATGGGCATCAAGGGCGTGGCGGTGTCCTCCGGCTCGGCCTGCACCTCGGCCAGCCTGGAGCCCAGCTATGTGCTGCGCGCGCTGGGCCTGTCCGACGAGGTGGCGCACAGCTCGATCCGCTTTTCCATCGGCCGCTTCACCACCGAGGCCGAGATCGACACCGCTGCCGCGCGGGTGCGTGCCACGGTCGAGCGCCTGCGCAGCTTGAGCCCGCTGTGGGACATGCACCTGGCCGGCATCGACCTCGCGTCCGTGCAGTGGGCAGAACACTGATTTTCAGGAGATCCCCATGGCATACAGCGACAAGGTCATCGACCACTACGAGAACCCGCGCAACGTCGGTGGCTTCGAGACCGGTGACGCCGGCGTTGGCACCGGCATGGTCGGTGCACCGGCCTGCGGCGACGTGATGAAGCTGCAGATCAAGGTCAATCCGGCCACCGGCGTGATCGAGGATGCCCGCTTCAAGACCTATGGCTGCGGCTCGGCCATCGCCAGCAGCTCGCTGGTCACCGAGTGGGTCAAGGGCAAGACGCTGGACCAGGCGCTGGCCATCAAGAACACCCAGATCGCCGAGGAGCTGGCGCTGCCGCCCGTGAAGATCCACTGCTCCATCCTCGCCGAGGACGCGATCAAGGCGGCCGTCAACGACTACCGCGCCAAGCTCGGCGAGCCGGTCGAGCACCCCGCCTGCGCCCCCACCCACTGAACCTGTCCGGAGAACCCGTCATGGCCTGCCAATCCCAGCCCAACGGCGCCAGCTGCGCCTCGTCCGCCACGATGACCCCGCCGCCGGTGCTGCCCAGCTTTGCTGACGGCGTGCCGCCGCTGAACCTCAGCGATGCGGTGGTCGACAAGGTCGGCGCGATGCTGGCCGAGGAGAACGACCCCGAGCTGCGCCTGCGCATCTTCGTCACCGGCGGTGGCTGCTCGGGCTTCCAGTACGGCTTCGCCTTCGACGACGCGCCCAAGCCCGACGATGTCGAGGTCACGCGCGGCGCGATCCGCGTGCTGGTCGACGCGATGAGCCTGCAGTACCTGGTGGGCGCCGAGATCGACTACGAGGACAGCCTGGAAGGCTCGCGCTTCGTCATCCGCAACCCCAACGCCAGCAGCACCTGCGGCTGCGGCAGTTCGTTCTCGGTCTGACTTCCCCGAAAGGCCGGCCATGTCGCTGTCCGTCACCCCCAAGGCCGCTGCCCAGATCCGCAAGGCGCTCACGCAGCGCGGCAGCGGCGTCGGCCTGCGCATCGCCGTCAAGACCAGCGGCTGCTCGGGCTACGCCTATGCGCTGGAGTTCGCCGACGCCGCCGGCGCCGACGACCAGGTCTTCGAGACCGAGGGCGTGGCGCTGCTGGTGGACGCGCAAAGCCTGCCATTGGTCGACGGCACCCAGCTCGACTGGGTGCGCGAGGGCCTGAACGAAGGCTTCAAGTTCCACAACCCCAACGCCACCGCCAACTGCGGCTGTGGCGAGTCCTTCGCCGTGTGATGGAGCCCCCAGGCTCGCTGGCGCTCGCCACCCCCCGGGGGGGCTCAGCCGGTGGACCGGCGACGCCGGATCCACGGCTGGGTCCGGGTTGGGGAGGCGGCGGCGCGGCATGTGGCCGGCGGGACATCCCTCTTCTTCTTCTGGAGCGATGAATGGCGCTGCTGCAGATTGCTGAACCCGGCCGGGCGGCGGCGCCGCACCAGCACCGGCTGGCGGTGGGCATCGACCTGGGCACCACCCACTCGCTGGTGGCCACGCTGCGCAGCGGCGTGCCGGTGGTGCTGGGCGATGAACACGGCCGGCTGCTGCTGCCCAGCGTCGTCCACTACGCGGCCGACGGCGCCGTCACCGTGGGCACCGACGCGCAGGCGCTGGCGGCGGAGGACCCGCTCAACACCATCGCCTCGGCCAAGCGCCTGATCGGCCGCGCGCCGGCCGACATCACGCCGGGCCTGGTGCCCTATGCGCTGGAGGCCCTGGGCCCCAGCGCGGTGGGCGTGCGCACCGTGGCCGGCGTGAAGAGCCCGGTGGCCGTGGGCGCCGAGGTGTTGCAGGCGCTGCGCCTGCGCGCCGAGGCGGCGCTGGGCGGCCCGCTGGTGGGCGCGGTGATCACCGTGCCCGCCTACTTCGACGACGCGCAGCGCCAGGCCACCAAGGACGCCGCGCGCGCCGCCGGCCTGAACGTGCTGCGCCTGCTCAACGAGCCCACCGCGGCGGCCGTGGCCTATGGCCTGGACACCGCCAGCGAGGGCGTCTACGTGGTCTACGACCTGGGCGGCGGCACCTTCGATGTCAGCGTGCTGCGCCTGTCCCGCGGCGTCTTCGAGGTGCTGTCCACCAACGGCGACCCGGTGCTGGGCGGCGACGATGTCGACCAGCTGCTGGTCGAGTGGTTCTGCGCCCTGGACCCGGCGATGGACTGGGGTCCGAACGATGCCAGCGCGCTGCGCACGGCGGCCCGCACCGCCAAGGAGGCCCTGTCCGAGCAGGCGCAGGTCACGATGCTGTGCCGCACCACCGCCGGCGAATCGCAGGGCGCACTGCTGACCCGCGAGCGCCTGAACGCGCTGGTGCAGCCGCTGATCGAGCGCACGCTGGGCCCGGTGCGGCGCGCGCTGCGCGACGCCGGCCTGAAGGCCCCCGACGTCGACGGCGTGGTGCTGGTGGGCGGCTCAACCCGGCTGCTGGCGGTGCGCCGCGCGGTCAGCGCCTTCTTCGGCCGCGAGCCCTACACCGGCATCGACCCCGACCAGGCGGTGGCGCTGGGCGCCGCCATCCAGGCCGACCAGCTGGCCGGCAACCGCGCCGCCGGCGACGATGGCCTGCTGCTGCTGGACGTGTGCCCGCTGTCGCTGGGCCTGGAAACCATGGGCGGCCTGGTCGAGAAGATCATCCCGCGCAACTCCACCGTGCCCACCGCGCGGGCGCAGGAGTTCACCACCTTCAAGGACGGCCAGACCGCGATGGCGCTGCACGTGGTGCAGGGCGAGCGCGAGCTGGTCAGCGAGTGCCGCAGCCTGGCGCGCTTCACGCTGCGCGGCATCCCGCCGATGGTGGCCGGCGCGGCGCGCATCCGCGTGACCTTCCAGATCGATGCCGACGGCCTGCTCAGCGTGACCGCGCAGGAGCAGACCAGCGGTGTGCAGGCCCATGTCGAGGTCAAGCCCAGCCACGGCCTGGCCAACGAGGCGGTGGCCGGCATGCTGCAGTCGGCGATCGCCAGTGCCGAGTCCGATGCCGCCGCGCGCCTGCTGCGCGAGGCCGAGGTCGAGGCACGCCGCCTGCTGGATGCGGTGGACGCCGCGCTGCACGCCGACGCCCACCTGCTGTGGCCGCGCGAGCAGTTCGCCATCCTGCGCGCGATGCAGGACGTGGCCGACGGGCTGGAGCAGTGCGCCGCCGGTGAGGGCGGCCATGCGGACGAGCGCAAGGCCCTGCGCGAGACCCTGCGCCAGGCCACCGAGGGCCTGAACCAGGCCACCACCGCCTTCGCCGGCCGGCGCATGGACGCCCGGGTGCGCGAGGCACTGGCCGGCCAGCGCCTGGACACGCTGGCCAGTGCGGTGGCTGCCGCCCCCGCGCCTTCGCACGTGTCGGCCTGAGCCATGAGCGCGCCCGTGCTGATCACCGTGCTGCCGCACGCCGTGCTGTGCCCGCAGGGTGCCCGCATCGAGGCCCAGCCGGGCGCCAGTCTGGTGGATGCGCTGCTGGCGCACGGCATTGCGATCGAGCATGCCTGCGAGAAGGTCGGCGCCTGCGCCACCTGCCATGTGCATGTGCGCAGCGGCGGTGCCTCGCTGAAAACGCCTGGCCCCGATGAGGAAGACCAGCTGGACGAGGCCTGGGGCCTGGACGCCCAGTCGCGCCTGGCCTGCTGCGTGACCCTGCGCGAGGCACCGCTGACGATCGAGCTGCCGCGCTATACCAAGAATCACGCGCGCGAACGCTGAGCGCCGCGCCGGATCAGCGGCACGGGAGCCGGTCTGTTCCAGCGTTCATCGGCGCGCCGGCTGGCCACACTCGCCGGTGTTGCCCCGGTGATCGCCGGGGCCCTGTCCGACTGCCCACGATGAACGCTGTCCCTCGCTTGTCGACCCTGCGGCTGGGCGCCACCTCGCCCTGGCTGCCGGCCACCCTGGTGCTGAGCGCCGCGCTGCTGCCCTGGCTGAGCGCCGCGGCGCTGCCCGCGGCGACGCTGCTGCTCGTGGCGGCGCTGGCGCTGGCCGCGTGGCAGCAGCGCCGCCAGCGTGCCGCGCTGGCCGATCTGCATGCCGCGATGGAGCGCGTGGCCGCGGGCGACCTGACCCATACGCTGGACGCCCAGGCGGTGCGTGGCGGCCTGGGCCCGATGGGCGAGCGCCTGGAGGCCATGCAGCGCGCCTGGTCGCGCCTGGTGGCCAACATCCGCAGCGAGGCCGAGCTGGCCGCGCTGGCGGGTGAGCGCTTGTCGGCCGACGCCCGCGCGCTGTCGCAGCGCACCGAGGAACAGGCCGCCACGCTGGAGCAGACCAGCGCCAGCGTCAGCGAGCTGACCGGCAGCGTGCAGCGCAACGCGGCCGCGGCCGGCGAGGCCGACCAGCTGGCCAGCGGCGTGCGCCACAACGCCGAGCGGGGCATTGGCGCGGTGCAGCAGGCGGTGGAGGCCGTCTCGCGCATCGAGCAACGCTCGCAGCAGATGAGCCAGATCATTGGCGTCATCGACGGCATCGCCTTCCAGACCAACATCCTGGCCCTGAACGCCGCGGTCGAGGCCGCCCGCGCCGGCGAGACCGGCCGCGGCTTCGCCGTCGTCGCCACCGAGGTGCGCACGCTGGCCGGCCGCACCGCCAGCGCCGCGGCCGAGGTGCGCCAGCTGATCCAGGCCTCGGCCGGTGAGGTGGGCGCCGGCGTGCAGCGCATCCGCGAGGTCGACCAGCTGCTGGGCGAGATGGCCGAGGGCGTGCGCCAGGTGGCCGACCGGGTGCGCGAGGTGGCCACCTCCACCGCGCGGCAGAGCCACAGCGTGGGCGAGATCGCCCAGGCCGTGGGCGGCATCGAGCAGCTGACCCAGCGCAACATGATCATGGTCGACAACTCGGTCGGCGCGGCCGAGCAGCTGCGCCAGCAGGCCGCGAACCTCAAGCAGGGCGTGCTGACGATGCGCCTGCGCCAGGGCTGTGCCGACGAGGCACGCGCGCTGTGCGAGCGCGCCGTGGCCGCCTTGCGCAGCGACGGCCTGTCGCGCGCGGTGCAGCGCTTTCACGACAAGGCCGGCGGCTTCATCGACCGCGACCTGTTCGTCATCGTGCTGGACCGCCAGGGCCACTTCCGTGCCTTCGGCGCCGACCCCAGCAAGGCGAACAAGCCGGCGGTGCTGCCCCCGGGCGTCGACGTGCAGGCCGTGGTGCAGCAGACGCTGGCGATCGCCGACCAGGGCGGGGGCTGGCTGGAGTTCCGCTCCTGGCACCCGGTCACCCGCACGCCGGTGGACAAGATGGCCTTCGTGATGCCCTGGGAGGACGTGGCGGTGATGGTCTCGGCCAACCGCTCCGACGGCGGCTGACCGCCCCACGGGCTGCGCGCCGCCTGTGCGCAACCCGACAATTCCCACAGCACCGACGGCAGGCCGCCGTTCGGGGCTTTTTCTTTGCAAATCAATGACTTGAGTGGTCGGTCCGGGATGGCACAGCGCTTGCGAAGTCCTGCCCACAGCCCCGCAAGGACCGCCCCATGCGCGCCGACCCCACCTGGCCCTTCACCGTCAACGACACCACGCTGCGCGATGGCGAGCAGACCGCCGGTGTGGCCTTCACCGCCGACGAGAAGCTGGCCATCGCCCGGGCACTGGATGCGGCCGGCGTGCCCGAGCTGGAGATCGGCGTGCCAGCGATGGGGGCCGAGGAGTGCGCGCTGATCCGCGCCATCACCGGCCTGGGCCTGCGCGCCCGCACCATGGTCTGGGCGCGCATGCACGGCACCGACCTGCAGGACGCGCTGGCCTGCGGCGCCGACATCGTCCACCTGTCGGTGCCGGTGTCTGACCTGCAGATCGAGCGCAAGCTGCAGCGCGACCGCGCCTGGGTGCTGGACACCCTGACCCGCCACGTGCTGGCGGCGCTGGACGCCGGTGCCACCGTCAGCGTGGGCTTTGAGGATGCCTCGCGCGCCGAGAGCGGCTTCCTGCGCCGCTGCGCCGCCGCCGCCCAATGGGCCGGCGCGTCGCGGGTGCGCTATGCCGACACGCTGGGCATCCTGGATCCCTTCGAGACCTGGCAGCGCATCAGCGAGCTGCGCGCCGAGGTCGACATCGCGATCGAGATGCACGCCCACGACGACCTGGGTCTGGCCACCGCCAACACCCTGGCCGCCTGGCGCGCCGGCGCCACCCACGCCAGCACCACCGTCAACGGCCTGGGCGAGCGCGCCGGCAATGCCGCGCTGGAAGAGGTGGTGATGGCGATGCGCCACCTGCACGGCGTGGAGTGCGGCGTCGACACACGGGCGCTGCCGGCGCTGTCGCGCCTGGTGGCCCAGGCCGCCGGCCGGCCGGTGGCCGTGGGCAAGGCGATCGTCGGCGAGGGCGTCTTCAGCCACGAGTCCGGCATCCATGTGGACGGCCTGCTGAAGGACGCCCGCAACTACCAGGGCTTCGACCCCGCTGAGCTGGGCCGCGGCCACACCACCGTGCTGGGCAAGCACAGCGGCACGCATGCGCTGCGCGCCGTCTGCGACAGCCTGGGCCTGCCGCTGGGCGACGCCCAGGCACCCGTGCTGCTGGCCGCGGTGCGCCGGCATGTGCTGGCCACCAAGTGCTCGCCCCGACCTGACGAGCTGCGACGTCTGCACCGCGAGTTGTTCGCCCGCTTCCCCACCCCGCTGGCCGCCTGAAGGACCACGCCATGAACGACCTGACCACCCGCCTGAAGGCGCTGTCCAGCGCCAACGAGTTCCTGGAGTTCTTCGGGATCACCTACGACGAGCACGTGGTGAACGTGAACCGCCTGCACATCCTCAAGCGCTTCTACCAGTACCTGCGCCAGGCCGACGGCCTGGCCGGCCTGGACGAGGTGGCGATGTTCACCCGCTACCGCGAGCTGCTGACCCGCGCCTACCAGGACTTCACCGCCTCCAACGCTGCCACCGAGAAGGTCTTCAAGGTCTTCCAGGACGCTGGCGGCACCCAGCACGTGCAGGTCAGCCGCCTGCGTGACAGCCTGGCCGAGCGGCGCACCGCGCGCGCCTGACCCCCTCACCGCAGGAGTCCTTCCATGCACATCGTCGTCTGCATCAAGCAGGTCCCGGACTCGGCGCAGATCCGCGTCCACCCGGTGACCAACACCATCATGCGCCAGGGCGTGCCGGCCATCGTCAACCCCTACGACCTGTTCGCGCTGGAAGAGGCGCTGCGGCTGAAGGACCAGTTCGGCGGCCGCGTCACCGTGCTGTGCATGGGCCCGCCGCAGGCCGAGGAGGCGCTGCGCAAGTGCATCAGCTTCGGCGCCACCGACGCCATCCTGATCACCGACCGCGCCTTCGCCGGCGCCGACACGCTGGCCACCTCCTACGCGCTGTACTCCGCCATCAAGAAGATCGGCGAGGAGCAGGCGGTGGACCTGGTCTTCACCGGCAAGCAGACGATCGACGGCGACACCGCCCAGGTCGGCCCCGGCATCGCCAAGCGCCTGGGCTGGAACCTGCTGACCTATGTCAGCAAGATCAACGAGGTCGACCTCGACGGCCGCACCCTGACGGTGGAACGCCGGGCCGAAGGCGGCGTGCAGCGCCTGCAGACCACGCTGCCCAGCCTCATCACCATGCTGGAGGGCACGAACACGATGCGCTTCGCCACCATGGACGACATGCTGCGCGCCGGCCGTTGCCAGATCCGCAAGTGGAACAAGGACGACGCCGGCATCGAGGACATCGCCAAGATCGGCCTCAAGGGCAGCCCCACCATCGTCAGCAAGGTGTTTGCCCCCAAGGCGCGCAGCGTGCGCGCCGAGATGCAGGAAGTGGGCGACGGCACCAGCGTCAACGACGTCTGCCTGAACCTGCTGCAGAAGATCTTCACCACCCACCCGACGCTCGAGCAAGAGACCGTCGATCGCCTGTCCGCCTGAGGAGCCACGCCATGAGTGACGCCGCCAAACCCGCGAATGCTCCCCAGATGGCCGCCGCCGCGGCCGCTGGTGCCGCCCGGACCGCCGGCCGCAGTGGCCGCAGCACCGAACTGCCCGAGCACCTGAAGGTCTACAAGGGCGTCTGGGTGTTCATCGAACACGACCGCGGCCAGGTGCACAGCGTCAGCTGGGAGCTGATGGGCGAGGCCCGCAAGCTGGCCGACAAGCTGGGCGTGGACGTCAGCGGCGTGCTGCTCGGCGGCCCGGCCGACAAGCTGGAGGACTACGCCAAGGAAGCCTACACCTACGGCGCCGACCACTGCTACATCATGCGCGACACGGTGCTGCAGGGCTACCGCAACGAGCCCTTCACCAAGGGCCTGACCGACCTGGTCAACACCCACCAGCCCGAGATCCTGCTGCTGGGCGCCACCACCATGGGCCGCGACCTGGCCGGCTCGGTGGCCACGACGCTGGGCACCGGCCTGACCGCTGACTGCACCGAGCTGAACATCGACGGCCGCGCGCTGGCCGCGACCCGCCCGACCTTCGGCGGCAGCCTGCTGTGCACCATCATGACCCTGGCCTATCGGCCGCAGATGGCCACCATGCGCCCGCGCACCGCGCCCATGCCGCCGCGTGACGAGAGCCGCACCGGCGACATCATCACGATGCCGCTCGGCATGATCGAGACCGACATCGTCACCAAGCTGCTGGGCTTCATCCCCGACGCCACCAGCAACAACATCAACCTGGCCTATGCCGACATCATCGTCACCGCCGGCAAAGGGCTGAAGAACGCCGACAACTGCAAGCTGGTGTGGGACCTGGCCCGCGTGCTGGGCGCCGAGGTGGGCGCCACCCGCGCCGTCACCCAGGCCGGCTGGATGGAGGCCGAGCGGCAGGTGGGCCAGACCGGCAAGACCGTGCGCCCCAAGCTCTACATCGCCGCCGGCGTCTCGGGGGCGATCCAGCACCGGGTGGGCATGGAGGCCTCCGACGTGATCGTGGCCATCAACACCGACCCCAACGCCCCGATCTTCGACTTTGCCCACCACGGCATCGTCGGCAACGCGATGCAGGTGCTGCCGGTGCTGACAGCCGCCTTCCGTTCCCACCTCGACAAGCGCATCCGCAAGGTCGCTTGAACACCAGGAGCCATGATGAACGACATCACGACATCGACGTGGCGGGCCGAGCGCCGGGCCGCTCCCAAGCCGGCCCGCATCCCCTTGGGGGATCGGGCGACGTACCCGTCGGACGAGGGGCTGTCATGAGCAAAGAGAAGTTCGACGCGATCGTGGTCGGTGCCGGCCCTTCGGGCAATGCCGCGGCCTACACGATGGCCAAGGCGGGTCTGAAGGTGCTGCAGATCGAGCGCGGCGAATACCCCGGCAGCAAGAACGTGCAGGGCGCGATCCTGTACAGCAATGCGCTGGAACAGATCATCCCGGACTTCCGCGAGGACGCGCCGCTGGAGCGCCACATCATCGAACAGCGCATGTGGATGATGGACGACGAGAGCTTCGTCGGCACCCACTACCGCAGCGACGACTACAACAAGCCGCCGTACAACCGCTACACCATCATCCGGGCGCAGTTCGACAAGTGGTTCTCGTCCAAGGTCCGCGAGGCGGGTGCGCTGCTGATCTGCGAGACCACGGTGGAGGAGCTGCTGCTCGACGGCGAGCAGGTCATCGGCGTGCGCTGTGACCGCCTGGGCGGCGAGGTCTATGCCGACGTGGTGGTGCTGGCCGACGGCGTCAACAGCACGCTGGCGCGCAAGGCCGGCTTCCATGGCGAGCTGGACGCAGGCAACGTGGCCCTGGCGGTCAAGGAAATCCTCTTCCTGCCCGAAGAAGTGATCCAGGCGCGCTTCAACGTCAAGGACGAAGAGGGCGTGGTCATCGAGCTGATGGGCAAGGTGACCGAGGGCATGGTGGGCACCGGCTTCCTCTACACCAACAAGGAGTCGCTGACCATCGGCGTGGGCTGCATGCTCAGCGACTTCAAGGCCAACCCCCAGCGCACCAGCCCCTACACGCTGCTGGAGAAGCTCAAGAAGCACCCCAGCATCGCCCCGCTGATCGAAGGCGGCGAGATGAAGGAGTACTGTGCCCACCTGATCCCGGAAGGCGGCTTCAACGCCGTGCCGCGCATCTATGGCGCGGGCTGGCTGATCGTGGGCGACTCGGGCGGCTTCGTCAACGCCGCCCACCGCGAAGGCTCCAACCTGGCCATGACCAGCGGCCGCCTGGCCGGCGAGACGGTCATCGCCCTGAAGGCCGCCGGCCAGGAACCCTCGGCCGCCCGCCTGAAGCTCTACAAGGACAAGATGGACGAGTCCTTCGTCATGAAGGACCTGAAGAAGTACCGCAAGCTGCCCGAGGTGCTGCACAGCAGTCCGCAGTTCTTCACCGCTTACCCCGAGCTGGTCAACCGCGCCGCCAAGACCTTCTTCACCGTCGACGGTGTGGACAAGCACTCCAAGGAAAAGGAAATCCTGGGCAGCTTCCGCAGCAAGCGCAGCCTGACCGGCCTGATGGGCGATGCCTTCAAGCTCTGGCGTGCCTCGCGCTGAGCGCGCCAGCCGCTGCTGCACACCCTTTGCCCGCCCTCGCCCGAAGGAGCCATCATGAGCCTCGTCGTCAACGTCGAAGAAAAGCTCTTCCAGAACCGCTACAAGGTCGACCACGGCCGCCCGCATATCCAGATCAGGAAGCCCGAGGTCTGCGCCAACGACTGCAAGGACCAGAGCTGCACCTTCGTCTGCCCGGCCAGCTGCTACAAGGCCGAGGGCAACCGTTCGGTGACGCTGATCACCGACGGCTGCCTGGAGTGCGGCAGCTGCCGGGTGATCTGCACCGAGCACGCCAACGTCGCGTGGGAGTACCCGCGTGGCGGGCACGGCATCCTCTTCAAGTTTGGGTGAGGCCGGACGTGAGACCGTCCCTGCGGACGGTCGAACGCCTGCCGAACCGGCCGAGCTCTGCGAGGCCGTGGATAGACCTCACGATGAAGCACCCATGAATGTCGAGACCTTCCTGGCCCACGCGATCCAGCTGGAGCGCGAAGCCGCCCGCCGCTACGAGGAGCTCTCCGCCGCACTGGCGACGGAGGGCAATGCCGACCTCAAGGCCTTCTTCGCGCTGATGGCCAAATACTCGCGCCTGCACCTGGCCGACGCGATGGCCCGCGGGGGCTTTCGCGAGATCCCGGTGATCGCGCCGCAGGACTTCCAGTGGCCCGACGGCGTCTCGCCCGAGGTGGCCGACTGGGCCGGCGTCGACGCGCTGCTGGACGCGCCCGCGGCGCTGGCGCTGGCCATGGACAGCGAGCGCCGCGGCCATGCCTGGTACGCCGCGGTGGCCGCCAGCACGATCGACCCCGAGCTGCGTGCGCTGGCCGCCGAGTTCGCCGAGGAAGAGGCCGACCACCTGCGCCAGCTGCAGGCGCTGATCGCCGCCCACGTCGCCTGACCGTTCTTTCCACCGATTCATCACGCCATGCCCCAGCCGACCCGCCACGTTTTCGTCTGCAGCCAGCAGCGCCCGCCCGGCCATCCGCGCGGCAGCTGCGCCGCCCAGGGCGCCAGCCCGCTGCTGCAGGCCTTCTGGGCCGAAGTGCAGAAGCGCCAGTGCTACGACCAGGTGGCGGTCACCTACTCCGGCTGCCTCGGCCCCTGCGACGGTGGCCCCAACGTGCTGGTCTACCCCGAAGGCGTGCTGTACCAGGGCGTCACAGTGGCCGACATCGGCGAGCTCTTCGACAGCCACCTGCTGGGTGGCACCCCGGTGGCGCGGCTGCGCGCACCGGCCACGGTCTGGTGAGCGCGCGCCACCGGCGCGCTTCTTGCACTGAACCGCCTCCAACCGGGTCGCCGCGGCGGATGCACCGTCTCGGCGCGCCCCCGGACACAGGAGGTGCACCGTGATCAGCCGCATCGCACAGGAGCGCTCCCATCTGGAGCTCTCCACCATCTATGAAGTGTGTCGCATCCTGGGCGACTCGCTCGACCTGCAGCGCACCTTCCGCGCCGCGCTGAACACCCTGGCCGCCCAGCTGGGTCTGCTGCGCGCGATGGTGGTGCTGCCGGTCAGCGAAGACGGCCAGCTGCGCGTGCACAGCGCCGTCGGGCTGACCCGCGACGAGATGGAACGCGGCCAGTGGCAGCCGGGCGAGGGCGTAATCGGCCGGGTGCACTTCTCCGGCCTGCCGGTGGTGGTGACGAACGTCGAGGACAGCGACGAGTTCATCGACCGCACCGGCGCCTTCGGTCCCCAGGAAGGCAAGCGCCTGTCCTTCATCGTGGTGCCGCTGCGCACCGGCGCGGATCACAACGCCGTGGGTGTGCTGGCGGCGCAGCGCGAGCTGCAGGGCGTGGCCCGGCTGTCCGACGACCAGCGCTTCCTGACCATGGTGGCCACGCTGCTGGCGCAGTCGGTGGCGCTGCACCATTCGGTCAGCGCCGAGCACCAGCGCCTGCAGCAGGAGACCACCCGGTTGCAGAAGGCGCTGACCGCGGACATCCCGCGCCGGCGTTCGCTGGACAACGTGGTGGGCCAGAGCCGGCAGATGCAGCGCGTCTTCGCCGAGGTGCACCAGGCCGCGCCCTCGCGCGCCACCGTGCTGCTGCGCGGCGAATCGGGCACCGGCAAGGAAGAGATCGCGCGTGCCATCCACTTCCTCAGCCCGCGCAAGGAAGCGCCCTTCATCAAGGTCAACTGCGCGGCGCTGACCGAATCGCTGCTGGAGTCCGAGCTGTTCGGCCACGAGAAAGGCGCCTTCACCGGCGCGGTGGGCGAGCGCAAGGGCCGCTTCGAGCTGGCGCATGGCGGCACGCTCTTCCTGGACGAGGTGGGCGACATCTCGGCCGGCTTCCAGGCCAAGCTGCTGCGGGTGCTGCAGGAGCGCGAGTTCGAGCGCGTCGGCGGCAGCCGGCCGGTGAAGGTGGACGTGCGCCTGATCTGCGCCACCAACCGCGACCTCGAGCGCATGGTCCAGCGTGGCGAGTACCGCGCCGACCTGTACTACCGCATCAACGTGGTCAGCATCTTCCTGCCGCCGCTGCGGGAGCGGCGCGAGGACATCCCGCCGCTGGTGGCCCATTTCCTGGACCGCTACAACAAGGAGAACCGGCGCAACGTCAAGGTCACGCCCGAGGCCATGCAGGTGCTCACCAACTGCTACTGGCCGGGCAATGTGCGCGAGCTGCAGAACTGCATCGAGCGCACTGCCACGATGGTGGAGGGCGGCTCGATCAACGGCCTGGCCTTCCCCTGCCGCTCCAACCGCTGCCTCACCCAGACCCTGCACCACATCGACAAGGCCGATGCGGTGGCGCCGGCGGTGGTCCACTTCGCCGGCCGGGTCAACGGCCACAGCAGCCCCTTGCCCGACGACGACGAGGTGCTGACCATCGGCCCGGCCGAACGCCTGGCCGAGTCGGGCGCGGTGCCGCCGCGCCACTTCGGCCCCGAGGCCCCGGCCGGCGAGCGTGATCGCCTGGTCTGGGCGATGGAGCAGTGCGGCTGGGTGCAGGCCAAGGCCGCACGGCTGCTGAAGGTCACGCCGCGCCAACTGGGCTATGCGCTGCAGAAGCACCGCATCGAGGTGCGCAAGCTGTGAGCGCCGCCCGGCGCTGACGTCGACAAGGCCGCCGGCGGGCGGCCTTGTCGCTTTTGTCGTGACCGGCACAGCCGACGCGCCAATCCAAGTGCTTGATTTTTCAGTGTTTTCTGACTGGCACGGCTCTCGCAATAGGGGACTCAACCCACGACCGCGAGGTGCCCATGTCTGCCAACGCCGCCTTCGTCTCGATCGCCGACCTGAAGAAAGGTCGCAGCGCCATCAGTGAGGTCATCGAGACCGGTGGCGGCTGCTCCACCACCGGCGGCGAGGGCAAGGCCAGCTGCGGCTCCTCGGCCGGTGCCGATGACATGCCGCCCGAGATCTGGGAGAAGGTCAAGAACCACCCCTGCTACTCGGAAGAGGCCCACCACCACTTCGCCCGCATGCATGTGGCGGTGGCCCCGGCCTGCAACATCCAGTGCAACTACTGCAACCGCAAGTACGACTGCAGCAATGAATCGCGCCCCGGCGTGGTCAGCCAGAAGCTGACGCCCGACCAGGCGGTGAAGAAGGTGCTGGCGGTGGCCAGCGAGATTCCGCAGATGACGGTGCTGGGCATCGCCGGCCCGGGTGATTCGCTGGCCAACCCGAAGAAGACCTTCGACACCATGCGCCAGCTCGCCGAGCAGGCGCCCGACATCAAGCTGTGCCTGTCGACCAACGGCCTGGCGCTGCCGGACATGGTCGATGAGATCTGCAAGTACAACATCGACCACGTCACGATCACGATCAACATGGTCGACCCGGCGGTGGGCGAGAAGATCTATCCCTGGATCTTCTACAACCACAAGCGCTACACCGGCGTCGAGGCGGCGAAGATCCTGCACGAGCGCCAGATGCTGGGCCTGGAGATGCTGACCGCGCGCGGCGTGCTCACCAAGATCAACTCGGTGCTGATTCCCGGCATCAACGACGAGCACCTGATCGAGGTGAACCGCGAGGTCAAGAAGCGCGGCGCCTTCCTGCACAACATCATGCCGCTGATCTCCGAGCCCGAGCACGGCACGGTGTTCGGCCTGACCGGCCAGCGCGGCCCCACCGCGCAGGAGCTCAAGGCGGTGCAGGACGCCTGCATGGGTGGCGCCAACCTGATGCGCCACTGCCGCCAGTGCCGCGCGGATGCGGTGGGCCTGCTGGGTGAAGACCGCTCGGAGGAATTCACGCTCGACAAGATCGAGGCGATGGACATCCACTACGACCTGGATAAGCGCCGCGCCTACCAGCAGAAGGTCGAGGCCGAGCGCCAGGCCCAGCACCAGGCCAAGGTCGATGCGCTCGATGCCGCGCTGGACGCCGCCCTGATCGCCGGCCAGGAGGACCTGAAGGTGCTGGTGGCGGTGGCCACCGAGGGCCATGGCCGCGTCAACCAGCACTTCGGCCACGCCACCGAGTTCCAGATCTTCGAGGTCAGCCGCAAGGAGGCGCTCTTTGTGGGCCACCGCCGCGTGGACCTGTACTGCCAGGGCGGCTATGGCGAAGACGAGCAGTTGCCCAGCATCGTCGGCGCCATCAACGACTGCCATGCGGTGCTGGTCTCGAAGATCGGCGCCTGCCCGCGTGACGAGCTGACGGCCGCCGGCATCGAGCCGGTCGACCAGTACGCGCACGAGTTCATCGAGAAGGCCGCGCTGAGCTGGTTCACCGACTACTGCGGCCGCGTGGCCGCCGGCCAGATCACCCACCAGGCGCGCGGCGATGCGCGCATCCGCCAGGGCGCGTTCACCGGCGCTGCCGGCGACGCGGCCGAACTCGCCGCCTGATGGCCCTTTCCCCGACCCCGCCAGGAGAACTCACCATGGCCCTGAAGATCATTGCCTCGATGTGCACCGGCTGCTCCGCCTGCGAGCCCGAATGCCCCAACGTTGCCATCCGCGAAAAGGGCGGCACCTTCATCATCGACCCGGCCAAGTGCACCGAGTGCGAAGGCCAGTTCGACGCGCCGCAGTGCGTGTCGGTCTGCCCCGTCGACGGCTGCATCAAGAAGGTCTGACCACCCCCCCGAAGCGCCTGCGGCGCCTCCCCCCCAGGGGGGCCGCGTCTGTGGACCGGCAAAGCCGGATCCACGTCGCGACTGGGTTCGGTCGGCTGACTGCCCAGGCCCTTTTGTTCTGCACATGGAGACTGGAATGATTCTTCCCAATGTGACCGTCACGCCGGCTGCGGCGAAGTTCATGCGCCGCATGGTGCGCTTCTCGTCGCACCCGGCTGGCGGCTTCCGGCTGACGGTCACGCCGGGCGGCTGCTCGGGCTATGCGTCGGAATTCACCGTGGCCGAGTCGCCGGCCGCGGGTGATGCCGAGATGGTGTTCGGCGACGTGCGGGTCTTCCTGCCGGCCGAGAGCCGCCTGGTGCTCGACGGCGTCACGGTCGATTTCGCCGAGACGCCCACCTCGTCGGGCCTGACCTTCTTCAACCCCTCGGCCGGGCCCTGCGCCTGCAGCAGTTCCAGCGACGCCGCGCCGCCCGCGGCCGCCACGGTGCCGCTGTCCTCGCTGAAGCGCCACTGACGGAGCCGGTGGTGGACGCCAGCGGCTTCGACGATGCGGTGCTGGGCCGCGGCCTGCCCGGCGCGGCCGAGGCGGCGCTGGCCGAGGCCGGTCGGCTGCGCGCCGACCCGCCCGCCGCGATGGCTGCGCTGATGCGTGCGCAGGCCTTGGCCCCGGGCCACCCGGCGGTGCTGATCGCGCTGTACCGCCACCACTTCTACGGCCACCGCCTGTCGCTGGCGCGCGATGTGGCGCGTCGTGCGCTGCTGGTGGGGGCGCAGGCGCTGGGCCTGCCCGCGGCCTGGCGCGAGGTGCCGCGCCAGCCGCTGCCCGGCGCCCAGGACGACGCGGTCACCCGCTTCTACCTGTTCACGCTCAAGGGCTATGCCTACCTGAGCCTGCGGCTGGACGACCCGGTCGAGGCGCGCGACGCGCTGGCGCTGCTGCGCCACCTGGACCCGGACGACCGGGTCGGCGGCGCGCTGGTCGAGGCGGTGCGCCAGCGCGCGCTGGTCGGCGAGGACCCGGACGACGCTGGCGCGCCGCCAGTGACCGGCGCGGCGGCCTGGGCCCGCCTGGCCCCGGCCTGAGGACAGGGACGATGGACAGCGCCGTCGCCACCCGCTCGCCACTGGCGCTGCGCGTGCGTGCGCCCGCCGGCGACATCCCGGTGCTGGACTGGCAAGGCCAGGCGCTGGACTGTGCCCACTGCCCGCACGCGGCGCTGCGCCGAAGCGGCGCCTGCGAGCCTGGCCACAGCTGCATGCAGGACGCCTACGCGCGCCGCATCGACCGCTTCTTCCGGGCCCATCCCACGCTGGCCGACCGCCACCTGGCGCATCCGTACTTCGAGGTGCGGGCGATCGCCGCGCGCCATGTCGATGTCTTCCAGCTGGCCCGGCTGCGCGACGATCCCGACGAGACCGTGCGCCTGCAGGTGGCGCTGCGCCTGCCGCTGCGCCAGCTGGCCGCGATGGTGGCCGATCCCCACCGCGAGGTGCGCATCCGCGTCGCGCAGCGCCTGGACCCCTCGGCCCTGAGCGCCCTGGTGGACGACCCCGACTACGAGGTCCGCAGCGCCGTGGCACGTCGTCTGCCGCCGGCGCTGCTGCCGCTGCTGGCCCGTGACCCTGACGAGCAGGTGCGCCGCGTGGTGGCCGAGCGGCTGGAGATGCCGACCCTGTGGCGCCTGGCGAACGATGCGTCGCCCCGGGTGCGCCACACCGTGGCCCAGCGCGCGCCGGTGGACCTGCTGGTGTCATTCAGCGAAGACCCCGACTGGTCGGTGCGCTGGGTGCTGGCCGACCGCCTGGACGAGCGCCGCCACCGCGGCCTGCTGCAGGAGCTGGCGGCCGATGAGGACGCCGAGGTGCGCTGCCGCGCCCGCGAGCGGCTGCAGGGATTGCAACCACTGGAGGCCCTTCATGGCGGACATCGCGCGTGACGACGACACGGTCGAGCTGGCCCATCCGCCCCGCTACGCGATGGGCGAGCGGGTGGCCAGCCGCAGCGTGATCCGCAACGACGGCACCTACCCCGGCAAGGCGATTGGCGACGTGCTGGTCGAGCGCGGCGACATCGGCTACGTGCGCTCGATCGGCACCTTCCTGCAGCAGTTCTACATCTACGCGGTGGAGTTCCCGGCCAGCGGCCACCAGGTGGGCATGCGGGCCAAGGAGCTGTGCACGCTGGACCACCTGCCCGACGAGGTGCTGGCGCGCCTGGGCGCGCGGGCCGACTCCCTGCGCGCGCTGCGCTGAACCGTTCCGACAGGAGAGCTCTGATGATCGAACCCCGCGCCCCGATCTACGCCTGGGGACAGCCCGTGCGCGCCACGGTCGACCTGTTCAACGACGGCAGCTACCCGGATGTCGACGAGGGCGCGCTGCTGGTGCGCGCCGGCAGCCTGGGCGAGGTGGTCCAGGTCGGCCACCATGCCGAGGCCAATCTGCCGGTCTACATGGTCGAGTTCGGCCGCACGGTGGTGGGCTGCCTCGAGGAAGAGCTCGAGCGCGCCGCGCCGGCCACCGCCGCGGTGTCCGAGGCCTGAGCCATGGCCGCCGGGCAGCTCCAGCCCCCTGCCGGCCGCTTCGAGCCGGCGGCGGTCTATGTGCTCGACCGCGCGCGCATCGAGGTCGCGCTGGAAGCCCGGCACCGCTACAAGTACGTGCAGCCGCAGGTCCAGCCCGGGCCGGGCGGCGTGGGCTGGCAGGTGCTCAGCCCCAACTGCTCGCGCAGCGTGGACCCGCTGGGCGGCATCATCGAGATCGCCTGGCTGCAACCGGTGGCGGGCCAGTGGCACCTGCACGCGCACGACCACCGTCGGCGCGCCTGGGTCTTCAAGCTGCGCGCCGCGACGCTGGCCGAGGCACTCGCACGGCTGGTCGACGACCCGCTGAAGGAGTTCTGGCAATGAGCGTGGCGTCGCCGGTCTACCTGGACCACAACGCCACCACCGCGCCGGCCCCGGAGGCGGTCGAGGCGATGCTGCAGGCGCTGCGCCAGGACTGGGCCAATCCCTCGTCGATGCATGCGCCCGGCCAGGCGGCGCGCCAGCGGCTGGGGGCCGCGCGCGCGGCGCTGGCGCGGGTGATCGGCTGCCAGCCGGCCGAGCTGGTCTTCACCAGCGGCGCCACCGAGTCCAACCACGCGGCGGTGCTGGGCGCGCTGGCGCGAGGTCGGTCGCTGGGCCGCACGCGGCTGCTGCTCTCCGCAGTCGAGCACCCCGGCCTGCTGGGCCTGGCTGAACGCTTGCGCGCGCAGGGCACGCCGGTCGATCTGCTGCCGGTGGATGCGCGGGGGGTGGTGGATGTCGACGCTGCCGCCCGCCTGATCGGGCCCGACGTGGCGCTGCTGTCGGTGATGGCCGCCAACAACGAGACCGGCGTGTGCATGCCGCTGCAGGCCCTGTCGGTGCTGGCGCGCGCGCACGGCGTGCCCTTCCATGTGGATGCCACGCAGGCGCTGGGCAAGTGCACGCTGCGTTTTGACGCCAGCGGGGCCGACCTGTGGTCGGTCTCGGCCCACAAGCTGCACGGCCCCAAGGGGGTGGGTGCGCTGGTGATTCGCAAGGGCCTGGATTGGCCGCCGCTGATCGGTGGCCGGCAGGAGCGCCACCGGCGCGGTGGCACCGAGAACGCGCCCGGCATTGCCGGCTTCGCCGCCGCCGCCACCCGCGTGGCCGCCACGCTGGAGGCGGATCTGCCGCGCATCCAGGGCCTGCGCGACCGCCTGGCGCAGGGGCTGCGCCAGCGCGTGCCGGCGCTGGTGGTCTTCGGTGAGGGCGCACCGCGCCTGCCCAACACGCTGGGCCTGCGCTTCGGCACGCTGGACGCCGAGCGCTTGCTACATGCGCTGGAGCGCGAGGGCATCGTCGCCAGCAGCGGCGCGGCGTGCGCGGCGGGCGGCACCGAGCCCTCCGCCGTGCTGCTGGCCATGGGCTGCACGCCGCACGAGGCGCGCGCCGGCATCCGCTTCTCGCTGGGCCGCGACACCACCGACACCGACATCGCCCGCACGCTGGCCGCCGTTGAGCGCGCCATCGTGCCGCTGCTGGCCGAGCTGGCCGCCGCCGCCTGAACACCTCCTGGAGAACCCCATGAAAGTCATGATCCGCAAGACCTCCACCGGCGCGTTGTCGGCCTATGTCGCCAAGAAGGACCTGGAGGAGCCCATCGTCTCGCAGGAGAAGCCGGGCCTGTGGGGTGGCACGGTGACGCTGGGCAACGACTGGGTGCTGGCCCTGCCCGAGATGCCCGATGGCACCGCGCTGCCGATCACGGTCGAGGCGCGCCGCCTCAGTGGTGACTGAGATGGCCACCGTTGACGAGGCCCTGAGCCTGGCCGAGGCCCAGCCCACGGTGCGCGAGGCCGCGGCCGTGCTGCGCCAGCAGCTGGCACCGCTGCGGGTGATGGTGGTGGACGCCTTCGACATGCGCGGCGAGGCGCCGCTGGCCCAGGGTGCGCGCCGCGCGCTGTGGGGTGCGGCCAGTGATGGCCACTGCTGGAGCGTCAGCCACGATCCCGGCGCGCTGGCCGGCCTCTACCTGGCGGATGTCTGAGATGGACGCCGCCCTTCACACGGCCGCCGTCAGGACGGTCGCCGGCGCCGCCGCCGAGGGGCCCGATGCCGACGAGGCCCTGATCGGCCCCGACGGCCTGGTGGCCGGCGAGACGCCGCAGACCGACGAACTGCTCGGCGACGACTGGATCCCGCTGTCCGACCCCGACTTCTCCGAGCTGGAGCAGACCCTGGTGCAGACCGCGCTGGGCGGCTCGCGCCTGAGCGCCGGGCCGATGGTCGAGCGCTTCGAGCGCGCCTTTGCCGACTGGCTGGGGCGGCGCCATGCGGTGGCGGTGGCCAGCGGCACGCTGGGCACCTGGCTGGCGCTGCGGGCGCTGGGCATCGGGCCGGGCGACGAGGTGATCTGCTCGCCGCATGGCTGGCACCAGGTGGCGCAGGCCATCACGCTGGCCGGCGCGACGCCGGTGTTCTCGGAGATCCACTACTGGACCGGCTGCCTGGATGCCGCGCGCGCCGAGGCGCGCATCACGCCGCGCACCCGCGCCCTGCTGGCGGGCAACGTCAACGGCCATCCGGCCGCCTGGGACGCGCTGCGCGCGCTGGCCGAGCGCCACGGCCTGCGCCTGATCGAGGACTCGACCGAAGCCATCGGTTCGCGCTACCGCGGCCGCCCGGTGGGCCGCTTCGGCGACCTGGCGGTGTTCGACTTCTCGCAACCCTCGGCGCTGTGCTGCGGCGAGGGCGCGATGGTGGTGACCGACGACGACCGCCTGGCGATCGAGCTGCGCTACCTGCGCCAGCGCTCGATCAAGGACCGCAACGCGGTGGCGGTGGGTGCACGCGTGCCGCTGCAGGCGGCGATGGGCGAACTGGGCGCGGCGCTGGGCGTGGCGCAGCTGGCGCGCATCGACGGCCTGCTCGAGCGGCGCCAGGCGGTGGAGCGCAGCTACCGGCAGCACACCAACAGCTTCGAGGGCATCAAGCCACCCTACATCGGCGAGGGCGTCGACGTCGTGCACTGGATGGTCTGGGTGGTGCACCTGGGCACCCGCTTCACGGCCAGCGCGCGCAAGCAGATCGTCGAGGACCTGGCCGCCGAGCACATCGAGGCCGCGCCCTACTGCAAGCCGCTGCACCAGCAGTTCTTCTACCAGCAGCAGGGCTGGCAGCGCGGGGACCTGCCGCTGGCCGAACGCATCGGCGACCGCGCGCTGGCCCTGCCTTTCCATGCCCACCTGGACGACGACGAGGTGAAGTTCATCGTCGCCACACTGCAGGACACCGCCACCAACATCGGCGCGGGTGCCGCGATCTATTAGTGCCCCCAGGCTCGCTGATTGGTGCCCCCAGGCTCGCTGGCGCTCGCCACCCCCCGAGGGGGCTCTGGCAGCGGACCGGCGAAGCCGGATCCGCGCCAGGGACTGGATGGGGTCGCGGTGCTGGTCGAGCGAAGTCAGTACACGAGAGCGAGGTTGATCGATATGAGCTTTGACACACTGGAACATCTGCCCGAGGCCGTGGGCGAGGGCCTGGCCGGCGGCACGCTGGCGCCGTATCTGGGGCCGGCGATGCTGGGGTTGGTCGAGAACCCGCCGGTGCCGGCCGAGCCGCTGGCGCTGGCGGCGCTGCTGACCGCGCGCAACAGCGTGCCGGGCAAGATCAGGAACCGGCTGACGCAGGCGGCGCAGTTCATCGAGAACTTCAAGCACCGCAAGACCCTGGTGGCCGGCATGGACGCGGCGTTCACCGCGCAGCCGCTGCCCAGCGCGCTGCACCGCTGGCTGGCGGCTCTGCGCAGCCCGCTGATCGTGGCGGGCTGGTACGACGACACGATGCGCACGGCGCTGGTCGATGCCGCTGCCTCCTTCGCCGAGGTGCAGGGCCTGTCGCAGAGCGAGCACTTCGGCACCTGGTGCGGCTGGTACGGCGCTGACGGCGCTGCGCTGGCCGACGAGCCGGTGGACGTGCGCACGGTGTTCTACAAACCCTGGGGCGGCCACGCGCCGGCGTCCAACTACCTGGTCAGCGACTCGGACTACGTCGAGGTGCTGACCGAGATCGACATCCAGACGCCGATCCCGGCCCTGGTGCAGCAGCGCCGCGCCAGCCTGGGATTCGTCTTCCTGGGCTGCCGCTTCAACGACCAGCTGCCGCGCAGCTTCGCGCGCCAGATCATGAAGCGCTCGGCCGGCCCGCACTACGCGGTGCTGCCCGACGAGCCCACCCGCATGGAGGCCCGCTTCCTGGAGGAGCAGGGCATCACCCGCATCGCGCTGCCGCTGGCCGACGTGGCCGCGCAGCTCACCGGCCGCACGCCGGCTTTCATCGAACCTTGAAGGAGTCTTGAGATGACCACGCTCACCGTCCTGCCCGCGGGCACCACGGTCGAATTCGCCGCCGGCGCCAACCTGCTGCAGACCCTGATCAACGCCGGCCTGCAGCTGGCCGGCCAATGCGGCGGCAACGCCAGCTGCGGCGGCTGCCACCTGTTCGTCACCGAAGGCCGCAAGACCATCAGCCGGCTGACCCCGGCCGAGAACGCCAAGCTCGACACCCTGGTCGGCGTGGGCAGCAAGAGCCGCCTGGCCTGTCAGGTCACGCTGGGCAGCGAGCCGGTGACGGTGGAGTTGCTGGGCGCGCTGTCGGGTTGAGCGGCACCGGGCCATGATCGACGTCCTGGTCGTCGGGGGCGGTGTCTGCGGCCTGGCACTGGCCCAGGGCCTGCAGGCGCGCGGCCTGGACTGGCAGCTGCTTGAGGCGCGCCCGCGCCTGGGCGGCCGGGTGCTGACGCGCCTGCCCTCGGCCGGTCCGGCGCTGGACCTGGGTCCCACCTGGTTCTGGCCGGCCAGTCAGCCGGCGATCACCCAGGTGGTGCGCCAGCTGGGCCTGCCCACGCTGCCGCAGCCCGACGACGGCTGGCTGCAGTGGCTGGACGATCCCGCCCAGGGCCCGCGCCGCCAGGCCATGGCGCTGGGCGCCGATGGCCAGCCCGCGCCGGCCGATCAGCCCCAGCCCGGCGCGCTGCATGGCGGCGCGCAGCGCCTGGTCGATGGCATGGCGGCCCTGGTGACCGCGCTGGCCGGCCTGCTGCCGCGTGAGCGCCTGCACCTGGGCAGCACGCTGCTGTCGCTGGACGACGCGGCCGACCATGTCCGCGCCACCGTGATGCAGGGCGGACAGCGCCACGTCTGGTCCGCCCGCCAGGTGGTGCTGGCGCTGCCGCCGCGCCTGGTGGCGCAGGACATCGTCTGCACGCCCGCACTGCCGCCGCCGGTGAGCCAGGCCCTGGCCGACACGCCCACCTGGATGGCCACCGCCGCCAAGGCCGCGCTCGCCGCGCCCACCGGACGGCCCGCGCCATGGCGCCAGTCCGGCGGCTGCGGCAACGCCTGGGTGCCGCATGCGCAGGCGGTGCTGGCCGAGGTCTTCGACGCCGGCGTGTCCGGCGACGGCGACGCCCTGGCCGGCTTCATCGCGCTGCCGGCGGCCGAGCGCCCGCGCTTCGCGGCCAGCCTGGCCCTGCTGCTGGACAGCCAGGTGGAGCAGCTGTGGGGCGCCGGCGCCGGTGACGGTGAATGGCACCACCACGACTGGGCGCAGGAGCCGCTGACCTGCAGCCAGCGCGACCTGGCCGACGAGGCCCACGCCGGCCCCGCCTGGTCCAGCGAGTGGCTGCGCCAGCCGCTGTGGGAGGGCCGTCTGCTGCTGGGCGGCAGCGAAACCGCCCGGCGCCATGCCGGCCACCTGGAAGGCGCGCTGCAGGCCGCGGCGCGGCTGAAGCAACAGGTCGACACGCTGTGGGCCGCCAAGGGGCCGGCACACTGAGGCGCTGAGCAGGCGCGCCGCGAGCCGGCCTCAGGCGCCGGGCGCGTGCTCCCGCTGGCACAGCGGCACCAGCGGCGACTGGCCGCTGTCGTCCACCGGGAAGAAGCCTTTGAGGCCGTGCACATAGAAGCTGGCGTAGGTGGAGAACGCCATGCTCCATTCACTGAAGCGACGGGCTTCGGTGGGACCACGCATCAGCAGCTCGATCTGGTGGTGCCGCTCATCGCGCTGCAGGCTTTGCCAGAGCTGTTCGATGCTCTCGGGCGGTCCCTCGATGCACTGGGTGAACTGGCCATCCAGGTAGAGCAGGTGGCCGGTGATCTGCAACTGCTCATTGCGCAGTTGGGCGGCGGTGAGCAGTTGGAACAGCGCCAGCGTGCCCAGGTCGTGGCGGGCGGTGGATCGGTAGACGAGGCGTTCGAGCATGGCTGCGATGCTAGAAGCGGGTCCTGTCATCGGCATGACGCCAGGCAGCCCGCCCGCTGCCGGGCCACTCCGCAGGATTGAGGAAGACGGTTCCGGTGCCGGTTCCTACAGTCGCGCCAGCGCCGCCCCGGCCCCGTGTCGTGGCGGGACCAGCGATGTGGAGGACCTGACATGCACGCCCCCAAGAACCAACCTGAGCGGCCATCGACAGCCGCACCCGCCCAGTCCAGCCCGGCGTTCGGCCGGTCTGCCCTGACCCTGATGCTGTGCGCCATGCTGAGCGCCTGCGGCGGCGGCGGTGGTGGCGGCGAGGTGCCCAGCGACCCTGCGCAGGGCGGCGGCGGCACGGTGGTGCTGCCCTCGACCACGCTGGACAGCGTGCGCTCGGACAGCGCCACGCAACCCGGCGCGGTCACCAGCGGCGGCCGCACCGACGACACCACGCCCACGATCAGCGGCACCCTGTCCGCCGCGCTGGGCGCCGGCCAGACGCTGCGCGTCTACGACGGCGATCTGGCGCTGGCCAGCGCGCCCACGGTGTCGGGTCGCACCTGGACCCTGACACCGGCCACGCCGCTGGCCGCGGGCGAGCACCGTCTGAGCGCGCAGGTGGTTGGGGCCGACGGCCTGACCGGCGTGCGCAGCGCGGTGTTCACGCTGACCGTGGCCCCGGTGCGCTGGCAGGCGCTGACCCCGGCCCAGGCCGTGCGCATGACGCCGACCACGCTGCGCCTGACCGGCAGCGGCTGGCCGGCCAGTGGCTGGCAGCTGGCCGTCAGCGACGACCCGGATGCCCGCTGCGACGCGCCCACCGACGTCACCGACACGACGATGGACGTGCGCTGCAGCTTCCGTCTGCCCGGCACGCGCCAGCTGGCGCTGACCCTCAACGGCCAGGCCGTGGCCCAGCCCACCGTGGCCGTGGTCAGCAACGTCAGCGGCGTCACCTGGTCCAGCCCCAGCACCAGCGGCTTCGGCACCGGCACCGTGACCGCTGGCGAGACGGTGCAGTTCAAGGTCAGCGGCACCGCGCTGCAGGCCGACGCGGTGCTGGCCATGGCCGTGGACGGCTGCACCGCCGCCCCCACCGAGACCGGCACGCCCAGCGCCACCCAGCGTCTGTTCAGCTGCACGATCGATCTGGCCACCCCGGCGGGCAACCAGTCCGGTGTGCTGCATGCCACCGACGCGGCCGGCCCGCAGCTGGCCGCCTGGCAGCTGCCGGTGGCCGTGCCCGCGGTGACGGCGCCGGCCCCCCGGCTGCCGCACAGCGGCATCACCAGCAGCCAGTGCTACTCGACCACGGGCGGCATCACGCTGGGCGCCTGCTCGGCGGCCGACGCGATCGCGCTGAACGGCCAGCAGGACGGCCACCGCGCTGCGGTGCAGAAGATGAGCTTCACGCGGGTGGGCACCCATGCGCTGGATGAATGCGTCAAGGACAACCGCACCGGCCTGGTGTGGGAGGGCAAGACCGTCACCGGCCAGCGCTCGACGGACAGCAACATCCATTTCGGCACCGGCACCAACCCGGGCGCGAACCTCTGGGCCAAGGACGACTACATCGCCGAGGTCAACCGCGTGCGCCTGTGCGGCTTCTCGGACTGGCGCCTGCCCACGGCCGAGGAGATGCGCTCGATCATCGACTACGGCATCACCACGGCCGGCTCGTCGCTGCCGCCGGCCTGGTTCGTCAACAGCAGCCACAGCGGCCTCCACTGGACGGCGACCGTCGATGCCACCGGCAACTACCGCTGGGTGATGGACATGGCCAGCGGCAGCCAGGCCTACGAGCCGGAGTTCAGCCCTGTCAGCGGCGGCGGCTACCTGCACCAGGTGCGCCTGGTCCGCGGGGGCTCCTGAGGCACCCCACCGATGTGCGACGCCACGACTTCAAGGAGGTGATGATGAACACGATCAAGACTCTGGCGCTGCTGGCCGTGGCCTGCAACGCCCATGCCGCCTGCCCCACCTGGCCCGCAGCCCAGCGCTTCGAGCTGCACGACGACCAGGTCATCGACCTGCGCAGCGGCCTGGTCTGGCAACGCTGCAGTGCCGGCCAGACCTGGAACGGCAGCACCTGCACCGGCACCGCCACCACCCACACCCACGCCGACGCGCTGGGACTGGCCCGCCAGGCCAACCCCGGCAACAACCCCAGCGGCTGGCGGTTGCCCCAGGTGAAGGAACTGGCCAGTCTGCTCGACATGGGCTGCCGCCTGCCGGCGATCGACGCCAGCGTGTTCCCGGCCACACCGCAGGACAAGGCCTGGTCCTCGACGCCCTTCGCGCAGCGCCCCAACATCGCCTGGACGGTGGACTTCGCGGACAGCTATGTGCAGAACCAGACGGGCATCGGCAACCCGCTGTACGTGCGGCTGGTGCGCTCGGCGCGCTGAGCGCCAGATGGCCTGGCCTGAACGCCGACCTGCACGCGGGCCCTGCCAGCATGCCGGGTGGGCCGGGCCCGGGGCTACTCCAGCAAGGCCACCGACTTGACTTGCACCCACAGCGCCTGGCCTGGCGCCACCTGCAGCGCCGCCGCCGAGCGCCGGGTCAGGCGGGACAGCAGCAGGGCGTCGCCCACGCGCACGCGCACCAGCGCCAGGCCGGGGTGCTCGTCGTCACCCACCGCGTCGACCACGCCGGGCAGCACGTTCTGGATGCTGCTGGTGCCGGGCGCCAGCGCCAGGCTGACATCGCGCGCCAGCACCCGCACGCGCACCCGCTGACCCAGCACCAGGCCGGGATCGCGCGCCCACAGGTGGCCGCCGTCGAAGTCGACGCGCACCAGGTGCCAGGCCGCGTCGATCTCGGTCACCCGGGCGTCGACGATGGCGCTGGCGTCCTCGCCCAGACGGATCGGCAGGTCCAGCCGCGACAGGGTCTCGCGCAGCGGTCCCTGGGCCTGCACGCGGCCCTGCTCCAGCACCACCAGGTGGTCAGCCAGACGCGCCACCTCGTCGGGTGCGTGGCTGACGTAGAGCAGCGGCATCGCCAGCTCGTCGTGCAGGCGGTCCAGGTAGGGCAGCACCTCCTGCCGCCGGCGCAGGTCCAGCGCCGACAGCGGTTCGTCCATCAGCAGCACGCGCGGGCTGACGGCCAGCGCCCGGGCGATGGCCACGCGCTGGCGCTCGCCACCCGAGAGCTGCGCCGGCCGGCGCGCCAGCAGGTGGCCGATGCCCAGCAACTCAATCGCCTGCGTCAGCGGCGTGTCCGAGGCCCCCGGGCTGCGCCGCAGGCCATAGCGCAGGTTGGCCTGCACCGACAGGTGCGGAAACAGGCTGGCCTCCTGGAAGACATAGCCGATCGGCCGCTGGTGCGTGGGGCGCCAACGGCTGCCGTCCTGCCAGACCTCGCCGTCCACCACCAGGCGGCCGCGCGCCGCGCGCTCCAGCCCGGCGATGCAGCGCAGCAGCGTGGTCTTGCCCGAGCCGGACACGCCGAACAGCGCGCTGACGCCACGCCCCGGCAGGCGCAGGTCGACATCGAGCGTGAAGCCCGGGCGTTCGAGCTGGAAGCGGGCCTCGATGTCCCTCATCTCAGGCCTCCCGCCGGGCGGCGGGCCGCCAGGCATAGACTGCCAGCAGCACCGTGAACGAGAACACCAGCAGCACCGCGGCCAGGCGGTGCGCCTGCGGGTAGGCCAGCGACTCGACGTGGTCGTAGATCTGCACCGAGGCCACGCGCGTGGCGCCCGGCAGGTTGCCGCCGATCATCAGCACCACGCCGAACTCGCCCACGGTGTGCGCGAAGGTCAGCACCGAGGCCGTCAGGAATCCCGGCGCGGCCATCGGCACGGCCACGCTGAAGAAGGCATCCAGGGGCGAGGCGCGCAGCGTGGCCGCCACCTCCAGCGGCCGCTCGCCGATGGCCTCGAAGGCCGACTGCAGCGGCTGCACCATGAAGGGCAGGGAATAGAACACCGAGGCCACCACCAGGCCGCCGAAGCTGAAGGGCAGCAGCCCCAGTCCCAGCGCCTGGGTCAGCCGGCCCACCAGGCCCTCGGGGCCCATCGCCAGCAGCAGGTAGAAGCCCAACACCGAGGGCGGCAGCACCAGCGGCAGCGCCACCACCGCACTGACCGGGCCCTTCCAGCGGCTGCCGGTGCGCGCCAGCCACCACGCCACCGGGGTGCCGATCAGCAGCAGCAGTGCCGTCACCGTGGCGGCCAGGCGGGCCGTGAGCCACAGGGCCTGCAGGTCCTGATCGCTCATCGCCCCGCCGCTCCGGCCGGCAGCACGAAGCCGTAGCGGTCCATCACGGCGCGCGCCGGCGGGCTGGCGCTGAAATCGGCGAAGCGGCGCGCCAGTGCGCTGCCGGCCGCCCGCCGCGTGATGATGAAGCCCTGCTCCAGCGGCTGGTGCAGCCGCTCGGGAACCAACGCATGGCCGCCGCGCGCCGACAACTCGGGACTCAGCGCCAGGGCCAGCGCGATCAGGCCCACCTGGGCATTGCCGGTCTGCACGAACTGCGCGGTCTGCGCAATGTTCTCGCCGTAGACCAGCTTGGGCTCCACCTGGGCCCAGACGCCGGCGGCGCGCAGCGCTTCCTCGGCGCGCTGGCCGTAGGGCGCGTGGCGCGGGTTGGCGATGGCGATGCGGGTGATCCTGGGGTCGGCCAGGCTGGCCAGCGTCATGCCGCGCGCATCCAGGCTGGCGCTCCACAGCACCAACCGGCCCACCGCATACGGGCGCACCTCGGACGCGGCCAGGCCCGCCTTGGCCAGCTCGCGCGCATAGCCGATGTCGGCCGAGAAGAACAGGTCGTAGGGCGCAGCGTTCTGGATCTGCGCGAAGAACTTGCCGGAGGAGCCATAGACCACCTCCACCTCATCGCCGGGGTTCGTCTGGCGAAAGGCGGTCACCACATCGTCCATCGCGAACTTCAGGTCGGCTGCGGCCGCGATGGTGATCTTCTCGGCCCACGCCGCGGCCGGGGCCCACAGGGCCGCCAGCAGCAGGATCAGGAGGGTCAGGGGTGGCATCGGGGACTCCCGGTCGAACGCCAGCCTCGGGCGGAGTCGTGGCGTTATGTTATCGAAGACATCACGAACATGGTTGCAGCGATCGTGCCAACGCCGACGCCAGCCTGCTGTTCCCTGGGAGAAAGGCAGCCATGGCGCCTCCGGGCGTGATTTCTGCTTGCAACGCCGTACAGTACACAAGCACATCACGAGCGTCCGATTTGTCGGAAACCACACCTCCCGCCGCTGTCGACAGCCTGCCCGGCGCCCCGACCGAGCCCGGTGCCCGGCGCGACACCACCCTGCTGCAGGGCGAACTGCGCCTGGCCGGCCGGCTCGACGCGCGCTTTTTCGCCCTGCTGCGCGCGATCGACGCCAGCGGCTCGCTGCAGAAGGCCGCGCGCGCCGCGGGCTACAGCTACAAGGGCGCCTGGCTGATCCTGGAGACCGCCGGCAACCTGGCGCGCTCGCCGCTGCTGGTCAGCCAGACCGGCGGCCGCGGTGGCGGCGGCTCGCGCCTGACCTACGCCGCCCGCCACCTGCTCGAGACCTGGGACCAGCTGCAGGCCCGCCACGCCGGCTTCCTGGCCGAGCAGGAGGCCTGGCTGCTGCAGCAATCGCACCTGTCCAACCTGCTTCGGAGACTGTCCATGAAAGCCACCGCCCGCAACCAGTTCGCCGGCCTGGTCACCGAGCTGCATGACGGCCCGGCCACCACCCAGGCCACGCTGGACATCGGCCACGGGCAGACCGTCACCGCCTCGATGACCGCCGCGGCGGCCTCGCGCCTGGGCCTGAAGCTGGGCGCCGAGGCGCTGGCCCTGGTCAAGTCCTCCGAGGTGGTGCTGGTGACCGACTTCGCCGGCTACAAGCTGTCGGCGCGCAACCAGCTGGCGGGCACGATCTCGCGGGTGCAGAAGGGCGCTGTCAGCTCGCTGGTGGGCGTCACGCTGCCGGGCGGCGCCACCATCACCGCCAGTGTCACCAATGACGCGGTCGATGCGCTGGGCCTGGCCGTGGGCCAGGCGGCCACCGCCACCTTCAAGGCCTACGCCGTGATGCTGGCGGTGCCGGCCTGAGGCCGCTGACCAGCACCTGACCGGCGCCACCAGCGCCAGCTGCCGCACGCCATGCGGGGCGGCATGGGGGCGGCAGCAGGGGGCAGGGTGGGGGAGCGCGTGGCACGGGGCATCGGGGGCTTCTGGTCACCTCCCGCTCGGCGGGACGGGTCGACAGGTGGGTGTCTCGTGACCTGCGCAAGGGCATCACACGGCCGTGGCACGCCGCATCCACGGTGCCAATCGACACGCCGGGCGGTCTCACCCTTCACCGGCTGCCGCAGGCCGGCGCCGAGCGGCTGATCAGAGCTGCTCGTCGCGGATCTCGCGCGCCACGGTCTGCAGCGCGCTGGGCCCCACCGCCAGCCGGCACTCGGGCTCCAGCACCTGGGCCTGGGCGCCCTCGGCCAGCGCCGCAGCCAGGGCCAGCGCGGCCAGGTGCTCGCGCGGGCCGCCGCTCCAGCGCAGCGCCAGCATCAGCTCCAGCGTGGCCACATCCACCTCGCAGGGCACCCCCTCGGGCCAGTGCGGCGCCGCCTGCAAGTCCACCTGCACGCAGGCGTCCTGGCCGTACAGCGACAGCGGCAGCTCGGCGGTCGGGCCGGCAGGCGGCCAGGCGCCGCGCAGTTCCAGGCCCAGCTGCAGCGCGTCCAGCGCACGCTGCAGCGCGGCGGCATCGGGCAGTGCCGTGGGGGCGAGGTAGGCGTGCAGCTGTCGGCCCATGCGGGATCTCCTGAGGCGCGTTTCTGCCTGGTCACCTGCAAAAAGCGTGCTCGGGAAAACCCTGGATCTCGCACCGACTTGGCACGCCGTCTGCATGGTCGGCGGCCGGGCGGACACGACCGGGCACCAGGCCGGGGCGCGTCGCGCCCGGGCTGCCGCACGATGACACCGATCTCCTTCCTCGACGAGCCGGACCTGCGCCGCTGGCGCGCCTGCCCGCGCCTGCACTGGCTGCACCGCCAGGGCGCGGCGCCGACCGGCCAACCGCCACGGGTGGGCGACAGCGCCGAAGCGGCGGCGGCGCTGCGGGCGTCCTATGCCGGCGCGCGCGAGATCGCCGCGCCCCGCGACGACGCCGACTGGGTCCGTGCCGTCGCCCAGACCCAGCTCGCCCTGGCCGAGCTGAGCGCGCGCCCCGACCCCGAGGCCGCGCTGCTGGGCGCCTGCCTGGCCAGCGACGATGGCGCACGCTGCCGCATCGACGTGATGCAGCGCGGCGCCCGGGGCTGGCGGCTGTGGCGCCTTCGCCTGGGCACGGTGGCTGACGCGCCGGATGTCGATGCGCTGGCCTGGGCCGCGCATGTCGCGGCGCGGGCCGGCTGGCGGCTGCAGTCGGTGGGCCTGCTGCTGATCGACACCGACTTCCTGTACCCGGGCCTGGGCTGCTACGCCGGCCTGTTCCGCGAGGTCGACGTCGGACCGATGCTGGGCAGCCGGCCGGTGGCCGAGTGGCTGGTGGCGCTGCAGCGCAGCGCCCACGGCCGCGAGCCGCCGATGCCCCTGGTGGCGCCCTGCGCGGCCGACGGCGGCTGCGCCTACGCGGACCACTGCCACGCCGGCGAGCCGGCACCTGCGGCGGTGCCACCCGCGCAGGCGCTGGAGATCCTGGGCCGCGAGCGCGCCGAGCAACTGCGGCTGGCGGGCCACCGCAGCGTGCTCGACGTGCCGCTGACCGCGCTGCCACAGCCGCGCCTGCGTCGCGCCGCACGCGCCGTGCAGCAGGGCGCCCCGGTGCGCGAGCCCGGTGTGGCCGCGCTGGCCGCCCACTGGCCGCGGCCCTGGCGTTTCCTGCGCATCGAGACCATCGGCCTGGCGGTGCCGATCTGGTCGGGCACCCGGCCTTACCAGATCCTGCCCTTCCAGTGGACGCTGGGCGAGGCCACCGCCGATGGCGGCTGGACGCTGCAACAGCACCTGGCCGAGGGCCAGTCCGACCCACGCACCGAGGTCGTCCAGCGCCTGCTGGCGGCGCTGCCGCCCGGCGGCACGCTGTTCGCCTACCAGGCCGGCTTCGAGCGCAACCGGCTGCGTGAACTGGCGCAGCGCGTGCCGGCGCAGGCGGCACGGCTGGAGGCGCTGGCGGCCGGCCTGGTCGATGTGTTCGCGCTGGGGCGGGCCCACGCCTACCACCCCGACCAGGCGGGCTCCTGGTCGGCCCGGGCGCTGTGGCGGGCGGTGCTGCCTGGGCTGGGCGCGCAGGCGCTGGACGAGCCCGGCCTGCGCTCGCCCCTGCAGGCCTACGGCCTGTCGCTGCGCGCCGACACAGCGCCCGAGCGCCGGGCCGCGCTGCGCGCCGTGCTGGCGCGCCACGGCGAGCGCCAGGTGCGCGCGCTGCAGGCCTACCTCGCCTGGCTGATCGAGGCGGGCTGAGCCCTGGCCGGACGGCCCCGGGGCCGGTGAGCACGGGTCTTGCACGCAGCCCCGCGTCGGCCCGCCGCGTGGCGCTGCCGTCTGTCGACCTTCCGACAAACCGGACCCACCCTCGTTGCCCTGCCATGTACGCCCGCGCGCTGTTCGACCTGATCCACCGCCATGGTGATGCGCTGCTGGCCCTGCTGGTGGGGCTGGAGGACGGCGCCGACGAGTTGTTCGCCAGCCCCAACACCTGCGCCGCGGTCGAGGGCCATCTGCTGGACATCGCCCGCACGCTGGCCCACCTGCCGCCGGTGGTGATGCTGCGCCTGCCGCAGGTCGACTGGTCGGCCTGGAGCGCCGTGCTCATCGCGCTGGAGCGTCAGCAGACCGCGCGCCGGGAGATCGTCTGGTACGTGGCCAGCGCCGCGCTGCCGGCCACGCTGGTGCTGCTGGATGAGCTGCACCGGCGCGAACCCGACTGGTTCCAGATCCACTACTGAGCCCGCCCCCTGAGCGATGAGCGCGCCTGACTTCTTCCGCCAGCAGCAGCAAGCCTTTGCCGCCACACTGGCGCAGCAGGCCGGCGCCGCCACCCTGGCGGCGCAGCTGCTGGCCCAGGCGGCCGACAGCTTCGCCGCCAACGTGGCCCAGCAATGCGCCGACGAGCCGCCACTGGCCTGTTGCCGCGGCTGCGCCACCTGCTGCACGCTGCGGGTGTCGGCCACCGCGCCCGAGGTGCTGGCCGTGGCGGCCTTCCTGCGCGCGGTGCAGCCGCGGTTGCTGTCGCGCGGCATCGACCTGGTCGGCCAGGTGCGCGCCGCCGACGCGGCCACCCATGGCCTGGGCGAGGCCCAGCGCGTCGCGCTGCGCCAGCGCTGCCCCTTCATCGCGCAGGGCGTGTGCGTGATCTATGCGGTGCGGCCGCTGGCCTGCCGGGGCCATGCCTCGCACGACCTGCGGGCCTGTGCCGAGGCGGCCGCGGGGCGGCGCGACGAGGTGCCCTTCAGCCCCGGCCACCGCCTGGTGCGCGCGCTGGTGCAGGGCGCGCTGCAGTCGGCCCTGCGCGACGCCGGCCTGGCCTGGGGTGCCTATGAGCTCAATGCGGCGCTGCTGCTGGCGCTGGATGACGATGCGACCGAGGCGGCCTGGCTGGCCGGCCAGGACCCGCTGTCGGGCGCGGCCCTGGACGATGTGCCGGCCGACGAGATGACCCGGGTCTTCGATGCGCTGAAGTGACAATGCGCGGGTGGACCCGCGCGCGCCTCTCGTCATCGCCCTGGGCCTGGGTCAGGTGCTGGCCTATGGCTCGACCTACTACCTGCCGGCGGTGCTGGCCGCCCCGATGGCGGCCGAGCTGGGCCTGTCGGTCAGCACGGCCTTTGCCGCGTTCAGCCTGGCGCTGGTGGTGTCGGCGCTGTGCGGCCCGCGCGCGGGGGCCTGGGTGGACCGGCATGGCGGCCGGCCGGTGCTGCTGGCCAGCAATGTCGTGCTGGCGGGGGCACTGGCGGCGATGTCCCAGGTGCACGGGCCGGCGGGCCTGTTCGCGGCCTGGGCGCTGCTGGGCGTGGGCATGTCCCTGGGACTGTACGAGTCGGCCTTTGCCGCACTGGTGCGGCTGTGGGGCAGCGATTCGCGCGGCGGCATCACCGGCATCACGCTGCTGGGCGGTCTGGCCAGCACCGCAGCCTGGCCGCTGAGCGCCTGGCTGTTGACGCGCTACGGCTGGCGTGACGCCTGCCTGGCCTGGGCCGGGCTGCACCTGCTGCTGGGGCTGCCACTGCACGCCAGCGTGCCGCGGGCGCGCAGCGCTGCGCTGGCGCACCCGTCGGTGACGGATGCGGACGTGGTGCCCACGACCGCGCCCGCGCCGCCCGGCCTGGGCACGACACTGGCGCTGGCCGGCGTGTTCGCCATCGCCTGGTTCAACTCCACCGCGATGGCGGCGCATTTGCCGCAGCTGCTTCAGGCCAGCGGCGTGGGCCTGTCCACCGCGGTGTGGATCGGCGGCCTGATCGGCCCGGCGCAAGTGGCGGCGCGACTGGCCGAGTTCGGGTTTCTGCGCCACTGGCATCCGCTGCTGTCGGCGCGCCTGGCCGCCGGCCTGCACCCGCTGGGCGCGGCCCTGCTGCTGGCGCTGGGACCGGTGGCCGCGCCGATGTTCGGCCTGCTGCATGGCGCCGGCAACGGCATCCTGACGATTGCCAAGGGCACGCTGCCGCTGGTGCTGTTCGGCCCTGCCGGCTATGGCCAGCGACAAGGGCTGCTGATGATGCCGGCGCGGGTCTCGCAGGCGCTGGCGCCCTGGCTGTTCGGGCTGGCCTTGGAGGCCTGGGGCCCGTCGGCGCTGTGGCTCACCGGCGGCTGCAGCCTGGTGGCGCTGGCCCTGCTGCTGCGCCTGCGGGCGCTCGGCGGCTGAGCAGGGCTCAGACCGTCTTGCCCTTGAGCAGTCGCGCGCGCTCGCTGGGCGAGTAGTGGTTGAACAGGCCCTGGCGGTCGGCAACCCGGCGGTGGGCCAGGCGGATCGCCTCGATCTTGCCGGCCGGCGCGAGCGGCGAGACGCGCTTGTCCAGCGCCGTGCTGCCGCAGTGCGGGCAGGTGGGCGTGTCGCTGGCGCGCACCAGGCGTTCGAAGTCGGCGGCGCAGGCGGTGCAGTGGTAGTCGAACAGCGGCATGGTCAGCTCCCGGGGGTGGCGCAGGGTTCGGCGGGGTGGGCACAGCCTTCCAGCGAGGATCGTGCCAGCGTCGCGGGCGCCAGGCCCACCCAGGCATCGATGGCGGCGGTGTCGAAGCCCACGCGGCGGCTGCCGTCGTCGCAGCGCTGCATCAGCGGCCGGCGGATCAGCAGCGGCTCGGCCAGCAGCAGGGCCAGTGCGGTGTCGGCGTCCAGCTGCTCGGGCACGATCTCGCCGGACTTCACCCGGGGCGCGGCGCGGTTGAACCACCCGGCCACCGGCAGCGGCGCCAGGAAGGCGAGCAGGCTGGCTGCGGTCCAGGGCTCGGACAGCAGGCTGCGCACCGCCAGCGTGTGGCCGGCGGCCTGCAGCGCCGCGCGCTGGCGGGCGTTGCCGCCGCAGCCGGGCTTCTCGAAGAAGATCAGGTGGGTCATCACGGGCCTGTGGTCGCTCGGGTTCGGATGCGGCTCATCCGGGGGACGGCGCCGCCAGCTCGTCGGCCAGCGCCAGCAGATGGCTGACCTGGCCGGTCACCGCCTGCACCGTGGCCGGTTGCAGGCGCTGCAGCCAGCGCCGCGGCAGGCGCGAGGCGCCGCAGCGGGCACCGGCCAGCATGCCCACCAGCGCGCCGGTGGTGTCGGCATCGTCGCCCTGGTTGACGGTGGCGACCAGCGCCTGCTCGAAGTCGGGATGGGTGAAGCCGAAGTGCAGCACGGTCTGCACCGTGTCCACCACGTAGGCGCTGGCACGGCCGGGGTAGGGCTGGTGGCGGAACGCGGGCCAGGCCTGGATCCAGTCCTGGGCCTGGTGGGCCAGCAGGGCGGTGTCGGCGCCCAGCAGCGCGGCCCGCGTCAGGCGGGCCAGGCCCAGCGTGGCCGCATCGGACAGCGGGTGGTGGTGGGTGATGCGCGCCTGGGCCAGGCTCCAGTGGGCCAGCAGGGATTCGTTGTGCAGCGTGGCCAGCACCACCGGCAGGTTGCGCATCAGCGCGCCTTTGCCGGCGTCGCCCTCGTTGGCCGGGCCCTGCAGGCTGCCATCGCTCAGGTAGCGCTGGATGCCGCGCCGGCAGGTGTTGCCGCAGTCCACCGGCTTGCTGCGCAGCCAGCGCACGAAGGCCTCGGCGATCTGCCGCGTGGCGCTGTCATCGCGCGCGGCCAGCAGCGGTGCGCCGGCCAGCAGCAGGGCGTCGCCCAGCGCCAGGCACATCTGGGTGTCGTCGGTCACCTGACCGCGGGCCAGCTTCAGCCAGCCGCCGCCCATCATCTCGCGGTGCACGCCGTACTGGGCGCGGATCTCGCGCGGGCGCATGAACTCCACCGTCGCGCCCAGCGCGTCGCCAATCGCCAGGCCCAGGTAGGCGCCCAGGGCCCTGTCGAACAGCGCGCGCGTGTCAGACATCGCACAACACCACGTCGTAGTCACCGCCCAGTGCCAGCACCTCCTGCTCGCCCTGCAGCACCTGGCCGGGCAGCAGACCCGGGTACACCAGCAGCTTGGTCAGCGGCACCTCGGCGACGAACACGCGGTCACCAAAGCAGCCGGCCTCGTCGGCCGACAGGCTGAAGGACACCAGGTTGTTCAGCGCCAGCGTGCAGCGGCGGTCGGCCAGCCGGCCGGCGACGATCTGCTCGTCGCAGCGGTTGGTGCCGCGCCACAGCGGCAGGTGGCTCACGCCCGGCCGGTAGCGCTGCAGGCTCCACTGGCAGAACTCGTAGAGCAGGTCCAGCTGCTGGAAGATCGCGTTGCCGTGGTAGCGGCTGGCCACCTTCTGCTCCAGGTAGCCCACCCAGGCCGGCGACGGAAAGCGCCGCAGCGGCGCGCCATGGAAGCGCGGCACCAGGCCGAAGCGGCTCTCCACCCAGCCCTTGAGCACCGCGCCGGCCGGACCGTTCGCATCCATGCCCCAGCCCTGCAGCAGCGCGCGCCAGCTGCGCCGCCAGCGCTGCCGCTCGGCCGCGCTCAGACTGTGATCGTCCGCATCGGGCCGCTGCAGCCCGAAGACGATGGCCAGGTAATGCACGAACACCTCGCGCGCCTCGCTCAGCTCACCACAGCGCCCGAGCAACGCGAACAGCCCGCCATGGGTCTCGCGCGCGCCCGCAATCCGCAGCGGCACCGGGTGCGCGTTGTAGGCCGCGCTGGCCAGCACCGGGGCCGGCACGCCGACCAGATTGGTGCTGTACCAGTGCTGCGGCTGATCGCACTCATCAGGCGCCATGATGGGTTTGAGTCCCGGATTCCGTCGCGAGCGGGTCGAGCTGGCTGCGAGAAGCGCAGCCGTACACCCGTACGGCGAGCATCACAGCCGCCAGATCGGCCCGCGCAGCAGGAAGACGGGGCTCAAACCGGGCGGTTTTCGTAGAGGTTGCGGACCGGACCCATCAGCGCCAGCCCTTCCTCGTAGGTGATCTTCGGGAAGCTGGCCTTGAAGCTGGCGGCCTTGTCGGCAATCGCGTCGGTCTTGCCGGCGGTGTCGAGCTTCTTCAGGTCGCCCTTTTCCAGGTACAGCAGCTCGAGCAGCTCGTTGTAGACGGTGGCCTCGTCTATCGGCAGGATCACGAAGGTGGTGCCGGCGTAGTCCATCGTGTACTTCTTGCTGATGTCGATGTTGTCGCAGAAGAGGATGTACACGCCACTGGGCGACAGCGCATCGCCCAGCACCTCGGCCAGCAGCTTGACGTATTCGAAGCTCAGCAGGAAGCCGGTGAGGAAGCTGATGTGCGGCGAGCCGGCCTCGGCCACCGCGATGACTTGGTCGCTGCTGATCTCGGGCGGGCGCGCCTCGTCGGCCAGCTTGGCCTGGAACTTCAGCGCGATGTCGCCCCGGAAGCCGAAGCGGCCGGCCTTCTTGGTGGGTGCCTTCAGCACGCTGTTGAGCAAGCGGCCCTCGGCGTCGAGGCGGGCGAAGGCGGTGTCCTGGATCGCGGTCATGTCGAACTCCGGTGGGGGGATGAAACGGTGGCGGCCGCACTGGCGTGCGTGGCCGGGGTGGTGTGGGGCGCGACCTCCATCGGTCGGCCGGGGTGCTGGCGCGGCTGGCCGCCGCCCTCGGTGTTGCGGATGAAATCGGCGATCTTCCAGAAGGCAGCGTCGATCTCGGCGCGCAGCGCCTCGTCCGGCACGCACTCGGCCAGCGCCTGGCGCATGCAGGCCATCCAGGCATCGCGCGCGGCGGCGTCGATGTCGAAGGGCTGGTGGCGGCGGCGCAGCATCGGCGTGCCGCGCTGGGCCGAGTAGTCGCGCGGCCCGCCCATCCATTCGCTGAGGTACTGCACCAGCACCTGCCGGGTCCGCGCCAGGTCGGGCTCGTGCATCGCGCGGATCACGCCGGCATCGGCGCGCGTGTCCATCGCGCGGTAGAAGGCCTCGACCAGGCGCACGATCGCCTCGTGCCCACCGATGCGCGCGTAATGCGGGTTGGCGGGCGGGGCGCTGACGATGGGCAGGGCGGTGCTCATGGACAGCCCTGTCTGCAAAGGCCATACCACCCGGCTTGGACGGGCCATCGCATGACCACCGGCACCGGGCGTCAAGGGTGAGCGATGCGCCCACGCGCGACGCGCCGCCCGCGCGCACGAGGGCGGCCCGGCTGTCGTGTCGCCGACCGGGTTTTGTCGGGTTTCGCACACGCCACAGCCGACCCCGCCCAGCGCCCCTTCAGGCGCACTTCCCTCGGAAAAACAAGCACTTGAGTGATCTCAAGCGACATGGCACGGCCGTTGCAGTAAGGGGTCTGCGCGGCACCCGTGTATCGCCCCCAGGGCTTCAGAAGAAGACCACAGAGGCACCCAAGGCTGCATCGAGATCGCGACGAACGCTTGAACCGGACCTCAACGGTTTCGCTGGACCAACTTCATACCTGGATTGGAGAACTGAAATGGCTGCACTGCGTCAAATCGCCTTCTACGGCAAGGGTGGCATCGGCAAGTCCACCACCTCGCAAAACACCCTGGCCGCCCTGGCGGAAATGGGTCAGAAGATCCTCATCGTCGGCTGCGACCCCAAGGCCGACTCGACCCGCCTGATCCTGCACGCCAAGGCGCAGGACACCATCCTCTCGCTGGCCGCCGAAGCCGGCTCGGTGGAGGACCTGGAGCTGGAAGACGTGATGAAGATCGGCTACCGCGACATCCGTTGCGTGGAGTCGGGTGGTCCGGAGCCGGGCGTGGGCTGCGCCGGCCGCGGCGTGATCACCTCGATCAACTTCCTCGAAGAGAACGGCGCCTACGACGGCGTGGACTATGTGTCCTACGACGTGCTGGGTGACGTGGTCTGCGGCGGCTTCGCGATGCCCATTCGCGAGAACAAGGCGCAGGAGATCTACATCGTCATGTCGGGCGAGATGATGGCCATGTACGCGGCCAACAACATCTCCAAGGGCATCCTGAAGTACGCCAACTCGGGCGGCGTGCGCCTGGGTGGCCTGGTCTGCAACGAGCGCCAGACCGACAAGGAGCTGGAACTGGCCCAGTCGCTGGCCGCCAAGCTGAACTCGACGCTGATCCACTTCGTGCCGCGCGACAACATCGTGCAGCACGCCGAACTGCGCCGCATGACCGTCATCGAGTACGCCCCCGAGAGCGCGCAGGCCGCCGAGTACCGCACGCTGGCGCAGAAGGTGCACGCCAACGCGGGCAACGGCAAGATCCCCACCCCCATCACCATGGATGAGCTGGAAGACCTGCTGATGGAGCACGGGATCATGAAGACCATCGACGAAAGCCAGGTCGGCAAGACCGCCGCGGAACTGGCCGCCTGATGAGCCCGTGGCGGGCGCCGCGGCGCCCGCCACGCTCCCCACCACGACAAGGCCCCCGGCCAAGCGTCGCTCCCACCGAACACCCCCGAACCATCCTTGATGGAGTCACCCCATGAGCATGACCGTTGAAGACCGCAAGGCCGAGAACAAGGCCCTGATCGACGAAGTCCTGAAGGCTTATCCCGAGAAGATGGCCAAGCGCCGCGCCAAGCACCTTGGCGTCTTCGAGGACGGCAAGCCCGACTGCGGCGTCAAGAGCAACATCAAGTCGCTGCCCGGCGTGATGACCATCCGCGGCTGCGCCTACGCCGGCTCCAAGGGCGTGGTCTGGGGCCCGATCAAGGACATGGTGCACATCAGCCATGGCCCGGTGGGCTGCGGCCAGTACAGCTGGGCCGCGCGCCGCAACTACTACATCGGCGTCACCGGTGTGGACACCTTCGTGACGATGCAGTTCACCTCCGACTTCCAGGAGAAGGACATCGTCTTCGGCGGCGACAAGAAGCTCGACAAGATCATCGACGAGATCGAGGCTCTGTTCCCGCTGAACAAGGGCATCTCGGTGCAGAGCGAGTGCCCGATCGGCCTGATCGGCGACGACATCGAGGCCGTCAGCAAGAAGAAGAGCAAGGAGTACGGTGGCAAGACCATCGTGCCCGTGCGCTGCGAGGGCTTCCGCGGCGTCAGCCAGTCGCTGGGCCACCACATCGCCAACGACGCGATCCGCGACTGGGTCTTCGACAAGACCGACCCCAACAAGCGCCCGGACTTCGTCTCCACGCCCTATGACGTGGCGATCATTGGCGACTACAACATCGGCGGCGACGCCTGGTCCAGCCGCATCCTGCTGGAAGAGATGGGCCTGCGCGTGATCGCCCAGTGGTCGGGCGACGGCACGATCGCCGAGCTGGAGAACACCCCCAAGGCCAAGCTCAACGTGCTGCACTGCTACCGCTCGATGAACTACATCTCGCGGCACATGGAAGAGAAGTACGGCATTCCCTGGGTGGAATACAACTTCTTCGGCCCGACGATGATCGAGAAGAGCCTGCGCGAGATCGCCAGCCACTTCGACGACACCATCAAGGCCAAGGCCGAGGAGGTGATCGCCAAGTACCGCCCGATGGTGGAAGCCACCATCGCCAAGTACAAGCCGCGCCTGCAGGGCAAGAAGGTCATGCTGTACGTGGGCGGCCTGCGCCCGCGCCACGTGATCGGCGCCTACGAGGACCTGGGCATGGAGGTGGTGGGTACCGGCTACGAGTTCGCCCACAACGACGACTACCAGCGCACCACCCACTACATCAAGGACTCCACGCTGATCTACGACGACGTGACCGGCTACGAGTTCGAGAAGTTCGCCGAGGCGATCAAGCCCGACCTGGTGGGCTCGGGCATCAAGGAGAAGTACGTCTTCCAGAAGATGGGCGTGCCCTTCCGCCAGATGCACAGCTGGGACTACTCCGGCCCCTACCACGGCTACGACGGCTTCGCCATCTTCGCCCGGGACATGGACATGGCCATCAGCAGCCCGATCTGGGCCCTGGCCAAGTCCGCCCCGTGGAAGAAGGCCGCCTGAGTCCCCCGCAACACCATTCGACTGGAGAGCACCATGCCTCAAAACGCCGACAAGGTCATCGACCACGAGATGCTGTTCCGCGAGCCGGAATACCAGGCGCTGTTCAAGAACAAGAAGGAGAACTTCGAGTTCAACCATGCCGACGCCAAGGTCCAGGAGATCCGTGACTGGACCAAGTCCAAGGACTACCTGGAGAAGAACTTCGCCCGCGATTCGCTGGTGGTCAACCCCGCCAAGGCCTGCCAGCCGCTGGGCGCCGTCTACGTGGCCAACGGCTTCGCCAAGACGCTCAGCTTCGTGCACGGCAGCCAGGGCTGCGTGGCCTACTACCGCTCGCACTTCAGCCGCCACTTCAAGGAGCCGACCAGCTGCGTCAGCTCGTCGATGACCGAGGACGCCGCGGTCTTCGGCGGCCTGAACAACATGATCGACGGCCTGGCCAACACCTACAACCTGTACAAGCCGGACATGATCGCGGTCAGCACGACCTGCATGGCCGAGGTGATCGGTGACGACCTGGACGCCTTCATCAAGAACGCCAAGCAGAAAGGCTCGGTCCCGGCCGAGTTCGACGTGCCCTTCGCCCACACCCCGGCCTTCGTCGGCAGCCACATCACCGGCTACGACAACGCGCTGCTGGGCGTGCTCAAGCACTTCTGGGACGGCAAGGCCGGCACCACCGAGCCGCTGACCCGCGTGCCCGGCGAGAGCATCAACTTCATCGGCGGCTTCGACGGCTTCGTCGTCGGCAACATGAAGGAAGTGCGCCGCATCTTCGACCTGTTCGGCGTCGACTACACCCTGCTGTGCGACCCGTCCGAGGTCTGGAACACCGCCACTGACGGCGAGTTCCGGATGTACGCCGGCGGCACCACCAAGGAAGAGGTGGAGAAGGCCCTGAACGCCAAGGCGACGATCGTCTTCCAGGAGTACTGCTCCGAGAAGACCATCAAGTACCTGAAGGAGAAGGGCCAGGAGGTGGTGGTGCTGAACTGCCCGGTGGGCGTGGCCGGCACCGACCGCTTCATCATGGCGATCAGCGAGCTGACCGGCAAACCGGTGCCCGCGCAGCTGGAGAAGGAGCGCGGCCAGCTGGTCGACGCGATGGCCGACAGCCAGGCCCACCTGCATGGCAAGCGTTTCGCGCTGTACGGCGACCCGGACCAGATGCTGGGCCTGACCGAGTTCCTGCTGGAGCTGGGCGCCGAGCCGGCCCACGTGCTGTCCACCAACGGCACCGAGGACTGGGCGAAGAAGGTCCAGGCGCTGTTCGACAGCTCGCCCTACGGCACCGGCTGCAAGGCCTACCCGAAGCGCGACCTGTGGCACATGCGCAGCCTGCTGAACGTGGAGCCGGTGGACTTCCTGATCGGCAACACCTACGGCAAGTACCTGGAGCGCGACACCAACACGCCGCTGGTGCGCATGGTGTTCCCGATCTTCGACCGGCACCACTACCACCGCTACCCCACCTGGGGCTACGACGGGGCGATGCGCACGCTGATCATGCTGCTCGACGAGTTCTTCGAGACGCTGGACGCCAACACCATCATCCCCGGCAAGACCGACTACTCCTACGACATCATCCGATAGGGCACTGCATCCGCCTGCTGCGCGGGCCGATCCGGGGTCTGCGGTGCTCGCCGTACGGGTGTACGGCTGCGCGCCTCGATCCCCGGCTCGACCCGCTCGCGACGGCGGCTGCAGCACCCTATCCGTCGGAGTGACACACGGAACATCCCATCATGGCCAATGTGACATTCACCTCGCCGCGCATGAAGAAGGACCTGACGGTCTATGCGGTGGCGGGCGACACCAAGACGCTGCTGGCGGTGGCCAAGGCGCATGCGATTCCGCTGGACTTCGAGTGCGAGAACGGCGAATGCGGGTCCTGCTCGGTGCAGGTCGGCATCCTGTCGGACAAGGCGCCCTATGGCTTGGCCCTGACCGAGAAGGAGAAGACGGTGCTGCGCTTCGCCGGCAAGATCACGGCGCAGCAGATCGAGGACGCCGAGACCAAGGACATGCCGCCGCCCTGGCGCCTGGCCTGCCAGTTCGTTGTCCGCAACGAGGACATCCTGGTCACTTTCTGAGCGAGGCCCGACATGCCTGACGCGATCCTGGTGAAGACCACGCTGGACGGTCGTCCGGTGGAGGTGATCGACGGCTGGCTGTGCCTGGCCGGCGTGCCCGAGACCGACGAACTGGTGGTGCTGGACGAGCACCCCAACCGCCAGGCCATCCTGCGCGCCTGCCCCAAGGCCACGCACATGGCCGGGCGGCTGCCGCTGACGCTGGCCGAGGCTTCCGTGGCCCAGGCGGCGCTGCGGCGCTTCCATGATCGCTTCGACGGCTCGCCCCTGGCCGTGGCCGAGCGCCTGCGCCAGGCCAGCTGGAAGAAGGTCTTCGCAGAGGGCGCCGAGTGATCTACCTGCTCGAGCTGCCCGTAGGCGCGCCCCCGCACTGCTGGTTCGCCTTCGACGCTGACGACCTGCGGGCCAAGCTGGACGCCGTCGGCGGCCCACCCGGCCACGAGATCCGGGTCTGGCCCGACGAGTCCAGCGCCGTGCTGGCCTTCGAGAACGAGGCCGATCCCTTGTGGGCCGGTCCCGGCTGGCATGCGCGGCGGGCGCTGTACGAGCAGTTGCTGGCGACCGAGGCGTTGGCGGAGGGCTGACAGCTGCCCATGGCAGTCGTTTCCCGCAGATGTGGTTGAGGCGAGGTGGGGGAAAGGGGTCTCTCTCATGTCCCCCGGCCTGCGGCCTCCTCCTTGACT